>JAZQAB010000114.1:0-9623 GCA_045545055.1 Clostridia bacterium
GGTAAGGTTGAGAAGCTCGACCGCAGAGGAATCATGATTGACCTTGGCAGTGCAGAGGCACTTCTCGCTCCCTCCGAGCAAATTCCCGGTGAAGATTATACTCCCGGCCGCAGAATGAAGGTTTATGTGTTCGAGGTTAAGAAAACTACAAAGAGTGTTAACCTTATGGTTTCAAGAACTCATCCCGGTCTTGTTAAGAAGCTTTTTGAGCAGGAGGTTCCCGAAATCGCAGACGGAACGGTTCAGATTAAGAGCATCGCAAGAGAAGCAGGAAGCAGAAGTAAGCTTGCAGTTTATTCGGAGGATCCCAATGTTGATCCCGTTGGTGCATGCGTAGGTCAGAAAGGTATAAGAGTAGCAGGTATCGTGCAGGAACTTAACGATGAAAAAATCGACGTTATCCAGTATAGCGAAGACCCTGCAGAGTACATCAGTGCAGCACTTAACCCTGCAAAGGTACTAAGCGTTGATATTGATGAAAAGAACAAGTCAGCCCTTGTAGTAGTACCCGAATTTCAGCTTTCCCTTGCTATCGGTAAGGAAGGTCAGAATGCACGCCTTGCGGCAAGGCTTACAGGCTGGAAGATTGACATTAAGAGTGATAAGGGTGCAGAGGGGATTGAAGAATAATGAGCACCCCGCTTAGAATGTGCGTTGTATGCCGAAAAATGAAAACGAAACCCGAGCTTTTAAGAGTTGCGAAAAAAGACGGTGTGTTTTTGGTAGATGCTTCGGGAAAGCTTCCCGGACGCGGTGCATACATATGCAAGAATGGAGATTGCTGCGAAAAATTTGAAAAGCAGAAATCCTTTGAACGTGCCTTTAAAGGCACAGTCCCCGCAGAGCTTAAAGAAGATATTAAAAAGGAACTGATTTGATGAACGATAGAGTACTTGGTATGATTGGCTTAGCAGTACGTGCCGGAAAGGTGCGTTTCGGAGTTTTTATGACGGAAAAAGCCATTGACGAAGGCTGTGCAAGCCTGGTGGTTGCAGCAGAGGATATTGGTGCAAGTAACCGCCGCAGAATAGAAAACAGATGCAAAGAGTGTAATGTCGAGCTTATGTTTTATTCCGATAAACAAGCTCTTAGCCGTGCGGCAGGTAAAAAGGATATGCCCGTTTTAGCTGTTTGCGATGACGGCTTTGCCAAAGCTATCGTTAAGAAATATTCAGAAAACAGGGATTAACTCCCAAAGAACAAAAATTACGGAGGTGCTCAGATATGATTGCAAAACAAAAAATCAGTGCAATAGCAAAAGATATAAATATTCCCGGTAAGGAAATTGCAAAAATGCTTACAGAAGTTGCAGGAATTACAAAAAGCTCCGCAGCTTCCGTTGATGCTTATGAAATGAGTATCATTATGGACTACTACACACAGAAGTTTGATGACGGAACGACTATGGAGGAATATGTCACTGCTCATCAGACTAAGGCAGAGGAGCAGAAAAAAGAAGAAAAGGCAAAAAAGGCGAAAGAACAGCCTGAAGTAACAGAGGAGCTTACCGAGGAAGATACCGTTATATCTACCAAAAAGAGCGTAAGATACGTTGATACAAGAACTAATGCCGTTGACCTTGACATGCAGCTTGCAAAGGAAAAGGCAGAACAGCTCGCTCCCGAAATGAAGGATACGGAAACAAATAAGCAGAGATTAAAAAAGAACAAGAATAAACAGCAGCCCCAGAAGAAGAATCAGCCTAAACAGCCTGAAATGCAAAAGCCCAAAAAGGAGGAAAAGAAGCAGCCTCTCCACGTAATTATACCCGATACAATTACAGTGGGCGACCTTGCACAGAAGCTCAAGGTTGGTGCTACGGAAATCATCAAGAGATTAATGCAGCTTGGAATTATGGCGGCTATCACTCAGGATATCGAATATGATGTGGCGGCACTTATCGCCGAGGATATGGGTGCAGAGGTTGAGAGAGAAATCATTGTCACCGAGGAAGAAAAGCTCCTTAGCGAGGCAGAAGCTCCCGATGAGGAAAAAGACCTTCTCCCCCGTCCTCCTGTTGTCTGCGTTATGGGTCACGTTGACCATGGTAAGACAAGTCTGCTTGACGCAATCAGAAGTACAAACGTTACCGCAAGCGAGGCAGGCGGTATCACACAGCACATCGGTGCTTATATGGTAAATATCAACGGAAATCAGATTGCATTCCTCGATACTCCCGGTCACGAAGCATTCACGGCTATGCGTGCCCGCGGTGCTCTTGTAACGGATATTGCTATACTTGTTGTTGCGGCTGATGACGGTATTATGCCCCAGACAATTGAGGCTATTAACCACGCAAAGGCGGCAGAGGTAAGCATAATCGTTGCAATCAACAAGATTGATAAGGAGGGTGCAAACCCCGACAGAGTTAAGCAGGAGCTTACAGAGCATGGTCTTGTTCCCGAAGAATGGGGCGGCGATGTTATTTGCGTTGAAGTAAGTGCAAAGCAGCATAAAAATATTGATTCGCTTCTTGAAATGGTGCTTCTTACCGCTGAGGTTAAAGAGCTTAAGGCTAACCCCAACCGTAAGGCAAGAGGTACAGTTATCGAAGCTAAGCTTGATAAGGGCAGAGGTCCTGTTGCTACAGTGCTTGTGCAGAACGGTACGCTCCGTCAGGGCGATATCATAGTAACAGGTACTGCAGTGGGCAGAGTAAGAGCAATGGTTGATGACAAGGGCAAAAAGATAAAGGAAGCTATTCCCTCTACCCCTGTTGAGATTGTAGGTCTTAGCGAAACTCCCGACGGCGGCGATCCCTTCTATGTAGTAGACGATGAGCGTGCCGCACGTAATGTGGTTGAAACAAGAAAGCAGAAAATTAAAGACGAAGCTAACAAGGCAAGACAGCGTGTTAACCTTGATGATTTGTTCAGTCAGATTCAGCAGGGTGATGTTAAGGATCTTAACATTATCGTTAAGGCTGACGTTCAGGGTAGCGTTGAAGCTGTAAGACAGAGCCTTGAAAAGCTTTCCAATGAAGAAGTAAGAGTAAGAGTTATTCACGGCGGCGTGGGTGCTATTACCGAAAGCGACGTAACACTGGCATCTGCATCAAACGCTATTATCGTAGGCTTTAATGTTCGTCCCGACGTGGGCGGAAGAAATGCGGCAGAGCTTAATAAGGTAGATATGCGTATGTACCGCGTAATTTACGAAGCTATCGAAGAAATCGAAGCTGCTATGAAGGGTATGCTTGCTCCCACATTCCGTGAGGCTGTTATCGGTCATGCGGAAATCCGTCAGACCTTTAAGGTCAGCGGAGTGGGTACAATCGGCGGTTGCTATGTAACAGACGGTAAAATCCAGCGTAACTGCAGTGTAAGAATCGTGCGTGACGGTATCGTAATCCATGAGGGCGAGCTTGATTCACTTAAACGTTTCAAAGATGACGTAAAGGAAGTAAACAGCGGTTACGAATGTGGTATGGGCTTTGTTCGCTTTAATGACATTAAAGAGGGCGACAATGTAGAGTGCTATGTAATGGAAGAAGTTAAACGATAAAGTTCGGAATGCGGAATGCGGAGTTCGGAATGATTGAAAGAAATCCTACGGATTTCTTCCCGATATATTTGGCATAGCCGCAGATAAAAAAATGAAATAAAGACAAAATAAGAAGAGAGACTGTCTCAACAAACAAATTTTTTGTAGGGGACATTCATGAATGTCCCGCGGGCGATTCGTGAATCGCCCCTACAATTTTATATTCAAAAAGGAGACTAATTACTATGTCTTTTAAAAGAACAGACAGAATAAATGAAGAAGTAAGAAAAGAACTCAGCAGTATTATACGAGACCTTAAAGACCCCAGAGTTCCTATGATGACAAGTGTGGTAAACGTAAATGTAACAAATGACCTTCGCTATGCAAAGGCATTTATCAGTGTTATGGGAACAGACGAAGAAAAGAAAGACTGCATTAAAGCTCTTAAAGCAGCGGCAGGCTTTATTCGCCGTGAGGTCGGAAACAGAATTAATTTAAGATGCGTACCCGAATTTTCCTTTGAGCTTGACACCACTATCGAATACGGTGCTCATATCAACAAGCTGTTAAACGATATCAGTAAAGGCAACTGAAAGGAGCAAGGGAAATGAAAAAGGTAATAGAGCATCTCAAAAGCAGTTCCTCCGTTGCAATTTTCGTTCATACGAACCCCGACTGGGATTGTATAGGAAGTGCTATGGCACTCCGCTTTGCACTTCGCTCATCAGGGATAAAGGCAGATGTATTTACTGAAGTACCTTTGTCAAGGCATCTTAGCATATTTGAAACAGATGTCATAGTATTTAATGAGGGGGCAACCGCCCCCGATTATGAGTGCTATTGTGCGGTAGATGTGGGAAGCTGCGACAGAATCGGCAAATGGGGTAAATTCTTTGAAAACAAGGAAAATACAGTTTGCATAGACCACCACCATCAGGCTGATTCTTTTGCAAAGATAAGCTATGTAGAGCCACCCAGAAGTGCTACCGGCGAGCTTATATATGAGCTTCTTGTGCTTGGCGGTTTTGAAATCACAAAAGAAATTGCCGCATATCTTTACTGTGCAATTTCCTCCGATACGGGCTCGTTTCAGTATGCATCGGTAAACCGTCGCACATATGAAATAATAATTGCACTGACCGATACGGGTATTAATGCCACGAATCTTTGCAGTATGCTTTATGAAAGAAATACGCTGACACAGCTAAAGCTCAAGGCAGAGGCAATAGAATCTATCAATCTGTACTCAGGCGGGAAAATTGCAACTGCAAAAATCACCAATGAGATAATGCAGAAGTACGGGGCGGAAAAATCCGACACCGATGCACTCGCTCAGCTTCCCAAAAGCATTGACGGCGTTATGATAAGTGCATTTTTAAAGGAGCAGTCCGATGGCGACATCAGAGTAAGCCTGCGTAGCTTGGGTGATTATAACATTGAACCCGTTGCAAGAATGTTTGGCGGCGGCGGCCACAAAAAAGCGGCAGGCTGCACCTTTAAGGGTGTTTCCATTGACGAAGCCGAACGGCAGCTTGTAGAGGAACTGGAGAAACTGTAATGAATGAATACTGCGGAATTATCATTTTAAATAAACCTGTAGGGGTTTCCTCCCACAGATGTGTGGGTATGGTAAGAAAAGCCCTTAACATGAAAAAAGTAGGGCATACGGGAACTCTTGACCCCGAAGCAAGCGGTGTTCTGCCTATTCTTGCAGGCCCCGCAACACGTGCATCGGATTTTCTGACCATGGAGGATAAGCGTTACCGTGCTACAATTCTTCTGGGTACTAAAACCGATACGCTTGACATGGCAGGTGAAGTAATCGAGAAAAATCCCGTCAATGTTACCGAGGAGGAAATCCGCAATGTAATAGGCGGTTTTGTGGGAAATATTCAGCAAGTTCCTCCGATGTACAGTGCCATTCAGGTAAACGGACAGAGGCTTTACAACCTGGCAAGACAGGGCATTGAGGTGGAACGCAAGGCACGTGACATAACAATTTTTTCAATTGATATTGAGAAAATCAATCTTCCCTACGTAAAAATTGCCGTTCATTGCAGTAAGGGCACATATATCCGCACCCTTGCATCGGATATTGGCGACAAATTGGGATGCGGTGGCTGTATAAGTGAGCTTGAGCGTACGGCATCGGGCCCTTTCACCCTTGAAAATGCAATTACTCCCGAAGAACTTGCCGTTCTCGCTGAAAACGGTGAAGCAAAAAAGGCACTTCTCCCCCTTGATTCTTTCTTTGAAGGCTACGAAGCAATTTATTTGGATAAAAAAAGAGCCGACCGTGTAAAAAACGGCGTACCCATATATTACAAGGAAAAAACACAGGGGGAAATGTATCGTGTGTATGATGAAAACGGGACTTTCATTGCTCTTTCCAAGGCAGATACAGAGGACGGCAGAGAATGTCTTAAGCTTATAAAGGGGTTTTACAGATGAGTAGCAAACCTTGTGCAATCGCTCTCGGTTTTTTTGATGGAGTACATATTGCTCATCAAAAAATTATAAAAAGCGTTGTAGATTATGCAAAAGAAAATAAGCTCAGACCGATAGTTTTAAGCTTTGACCGCTCCCCAATGGAAATTCTTTCTCCCGAAAAGGTAAGCTATATTACTACCGCACCGGAAAAAGAACGGCTGATAAACGCTTTGAGTGCAGAGGCAGAGTTTATTCCCGTTTCCAAAGAATTTTTGGATATGCCTGCGGAGGAATTTATAACGGAAATACTCGTAAAGAGATACAACGCAAAATATGCCGTATGCGGATATAACTACCGCTTCGGGAAAGGCGGAAAAGGCAACACCGAAATGCTCAGAAACTACGGCAACAAGCTCGGCTTTGATACAAAGGTGCTTGAATGTGAAGTTTACAATGGAAAAAGCGTATCCTCAAGCCGTATAAG
Source organism: Clostridia bacterium (assembly GCA_045545055.1). GTDB lineage: Bacteria > Bacillota > Clostridia > UMGS1883 > UMGS1883 > UMGS1883. The sequence goes on from JAZQAB010000114.1 coordinate 6,398, forward strand.
GGAGCTTATCACCAAAGGCGACATCTCCCTTGCCAACAAGCTTTTGGGAAGAAGCTTTTTTGTGGAGGGAACCATATGCGAGGGAAAGCATTTAGGACGCACAATGGGCTTTCCCACGGCAAACATGTTTTTTGAAGATGCCGTAGTAATTCCCAAAAAAGGTGTATATAAAACATTGGTAACAGTCAATAATCAAGCATATAAGGCTATTACAAACACAGGAATTAATCCTACTGTGGGCGGTGAAAAGCTACGCACCGAAACGTATATTCCCCACTTTGATGAAAATATTTACAACAAAAAAATGAAAATAGAATTTATAGACTTTATCCGTGAGGAAAAAAAGTTTGAAAGTATAGAAGAATTGAAAGAACAGATATCTGAAGATATTAAAATGCTATAGCAGAAGGAGGAACTAATGTGAAAACAGGACTTGTTTTAGAGGGCGGAGCCAGCCGCGGCTACTTTAGTGTAGGTGCACTGGACGCATTGATTGATATAGGCTTTAAGGCAGACCTTCTTGTGGGAACTTCTGCAGGAGTAGCAAATGGAATTTCTTTTGCATCAAACCAGAGAGGAAGAGGTCTTAAAATAGGGCTTGAATATCTTAACGATAAAAGGTACATGGGTATGAGACATTTGCTCAATCCCAAGAAACGCAGTTACTACAATGTGGAATTTGTTTTTGATGAGCTTCCCAATAAGCTCGTCCCCTTTGACAGCGAGGCATACGACAAATCCGGGTGCAAGGTGGAAGCGGCACTTACTAATATTGAAACGGGCAAATGTGAATACCACACCGTTACAAGCGAGGATCGGAAATGGAAAAAGGTTGTGGCAAGTTGTGCCCTGCCTCTGCTTTTTCAACCCGTAGAAATTGACGGCAGCCTTTATATGGATGGCGGCATCTCAAATTCCATTCCTTTTCAGAGAGCAATTGATGAAGGCTGTGACAAGGTGGTAGTAATACTCACAAGAGAACGCAGTTATGTAAAAAGCCCCGAAAAGGCTCTTGATATAAGCGGATTTCTTTACAGAAAGTACCCTAATTTTAAAAAGGCACTTGAAAATCGCACCGATATGTATAATGAATCTCATCATAAGCTTTTAGAGCTTGAAAAAGAGGGCAGAATTATACTGATAGCCCCCGAAGAAGATACCTCCTCATGGAGGCGTACAGAAAGAAATCCCGAAGAAATTAAAAAGCTGTATGACAAGGGTTATGCAATGGTTATGAAATATAAGGAAAAGATACTTGCATAAATATTGTATCTGCAGGAAATGACGGAAAGAAAATTTGTACAATTTTTGTGAATTTATACAGCTTCAAAGGAAATTTATCATGAAAAAATGTTTAGTTGCCATGAGTGGTGGCGTTGACAGTGCCGTAGCTGCACTTCTTGTAAAAAATATGAATATTGAATGTGTCGGTGCCACAATGAAGCTTTTGGGTGGCGGTGGAATCGAGCTTGACGAGGAGCACGCCTGCTGCAGCAAAGAAGACATTGAAGATGCAAAAAAAGTTGCCGAAAGGCTTGGTATGGAGCATTATTTATACGATTTTTCGGAGCATTTTGCAAAAAAGGTTGTAGACAAATTTGTTCATGCTTATGAAACAGGGGCAACGCCTAATCCCTGCATAGAATGTAACCGCAGTTTAAAGTTTGAAAGGCTTTTTGAGGAAGCGGAAAACTTAGGCTGTGACAGCATTGCCACGGGACATTACGCCCGTGTGGAATACAATGGAGAAAGCGGCAGATGGTGTCTTAAAAAAGCGAAGGACATATCAAAGGATCAAAGCTATGTCCTCTATTCCCTGTCGCAAAATCAGCTTTCAAAGGTTATATTTCCCTTAGGGGATATAACTAAAACCAAGGCACGTGAAATTGCCGAAGAAAACGGATTTATCAATGCACACAAAAAGGAAAGTCAGGATATATGCTTTGTAAAGAACGAGGACTATACGGACTTTATCGAAAGATACACGGGTAAAAGCTATCCGTGCGGTAACTTTGTAGATACCGACGGAAATATACTCGGCAATCACAAAGGAATCATACACTACACCGTAGGTCAGCGAAAGGGCTTGGGGCTGGCACTGCCTGCACCTTTATATGTATGCCGTCTTGATACGGAGAAAAACGAGGTTGTTCTATGTCCCAATGAAGGACTTTTTACAAAAGAACTTACCGCGAATAATATAAATTTAATCAGCGTACCCGATTTATATACGCCCATGCGTATCAAAGCAAAGGTTCGCTACCGCCATATTGAGCAGGAGGCTGTGGCGGTACAGCTTGACGAAAACACAATCCGTGTGACCTTTGATGAGCCGCAGCGTGCCATTACAAAGGGACAGGCGGTTGTCCTCTATGACGGTGATACTGTTGTTGGCGGCGGAACGATTTGTTAATATTTAAATAAATTGAAAAGGAGATTTTTGCCATGAAAGAAACATTGTTCAAGCTTAGTTATGGACTGTTTGTGCTTTCTGCACGTGACGGGGAAAAGGATAACGGCTGTATAATCAACACCGTGATGCAAATTACCGATACTCCGCTTCAGATTGCAGTAGGCATAAATAAAACCAATTACACATATGAAATGATTGAGAAAACAGGCATGTTCAACGTGAGCGTTCTCACGGAGGCTGTTCCTTTCTCAGTTTTTGAAGACTTTGGATTTAAAAGCGGAAGAACAGAGGATAAATTTTCTGCGTTTAACAACAAAGAAAGAAGCGAAAACGGAATTTTCTATCTGACTAAGTACACCAATGCATTTATAAGTGCGAAGGTAGTAAAAACACTTGACTGCGGCACGCATATGATGCTGATTGCAGAGGTAACCGATGCAAAAACGCTCTCCGATGCTCCGTCTGTAACATATGATTATTATTTCAAGAATATCAAACCTAAGCCCGAGGCGAAGAAAAAAGGCTATGTATGCAAAATCTGCGGATATGTATATGAGGGCGAGACGCTTCCCGATGATTATATCTGCCCTCTTTGCAAGCACCCTGCTTCGGATTTTGAACCGCTCAGTTAGCGTGCCGCTTCACCCTCGTCGCACCCGTACATTGTACGAACACAGTTTCATGCGAATTAAATTTACTCAAATTCCTATACTGTAAAAAAGCGTTTTTAACGCATCAACCCCCTGTCCCCCAATCTTGGGGGCAGGTCGGTACGCTTGTTTGAAACAAGCTAAATTGCGTACTTTTCGCACG
>JAZQAB010000115.1:0-14769 GCA_045545055.1 Clostridia bacterium
TTTTGTTTTTTCTTCATCCAGGTAATATCCGATGAACAAGCCGCAAGGAACATCATCTTTCACTCTGATGCAGATTTCTCCTGTATCACCGGTTTTGCATTCGTTTCCATCAGGATCAAGCACAACAACATCGTAGAGAGGAGAAGGTCTTCCCATAGAACCGATTTTGGGTGTAGAGCCGACAAAGTTCGCGATGGAAAGAGTTGTTTCCGTCTGCCCGAAGCCTTCCATTATGGTAAGCCCTGTTGCTTTTTTAAACTGATTGAAAACTTCGGGATTAAGTGCCTCCCCTGCTGTTGTAGCATACTCGATAGAAGAAAGGTCATACTTTGACAAATCTTCTTTTATGAAGAAACGATACATGGTAGGCGGAGCACAGAATGTTGTGATATGGTATTTAGCAAACATCGGTAAGATATCTTCCGAATGGAAGCGGTCAAAGTCATAGGTAAATTGTGCTGCTTCGCAGAGCCATTGTCCGTAGAGCTTACCCCAAAGAGCTTTACCCCAGCCTGTATCGGAGATTGTAAAGTGAAGTCCATCGGGATTTACATTATGCCAATGCTTTGCGGTGGGATAATGACCGAGTGCATATTTGTATGAATGAGTTGCAATTCTCGGATATCCTGTTGTTCCTGAAGTAAAGAGCATTAGCATCGGATCGTTACCGCAAGGTGTGTTTTCTGTTCTGTTATAGTGTGTGCTGAATCGTTCCATTTCAACATTAAAATCGTGCCAGCCTTCTTTTTCACCGCCAACCAACACCTTAAGCATACCGGGATAGTTTGCTGCTGCCTTTTCAGCCTCATCTGAAACTTCACCGTCCGCAGTACATACAACGGCTTTTACTCTTGCCGCTTTATATCTGTATTCAAAATCATGCTCTACAAGCTGATTTGTTGCAGGGATTGCGATAGCACCGATTTTATGAAGTGCAAGCATACAGAACCAGAACTGATAATGTCTTTTTAATACGAGCATTACAGTGTCACCCTTTTTGATACCAAGTGATTCAAAGTAATTTGCAGTCTTGGCAGAATATTTTTTCATATCACTGAAGGTAAACCGTCTGTCTGTCTTATCGTTTGCCACCCACATCATTGCGAGCTTGTCGGGTGTCTTTTCAGCAATAGCATCCACGCAGTCAAACGCAAAATTAAAGGTATCGTCATTTTTGAAGGTGATGCCGCTAAATACGCCGTTTTCATCGTAAGATGATTCAATAAATTTATCTGCAACTGTTTCTGATTTTGCTTTTTTGACGGCTAATTTTTTAGCAATCATCGGTGCTTCGGGATATTCCTCACTAACTGTTCCATTGTGCGGATTTAATACGACTGCATGAAATTCGCAGCCGCCCTCGCTTGCCGCAACCATACCGTGAGGGATAAGACTGTTATAGAAGATAGAGTCTCCTTCGTGAAGTACATCTACGTGATTTCCAACCTGAACCTTGAGTGAGCCTTTAACGATAACATCAAATCCCTCACCATTGTGTGAATTTAACTGAATCGGCGCGTTTTGTTCTTCTTCAAGATACGGGAATTTAACGAGAAAGGGTTCTGCTAATTTTTCTTTGAACTTGGGGGCAAGATTGTTATACTCGACGCCATGCTTCTTTACAATTTTAAGTCCTTCGCCTTTTCTTGTGATAGAAAATGATGTAAGAGTTGTACTTGTTCCCTCAAGCAAATCAACGACCTCAACGCCACATGCTTTTGCACATTTGTAGATAAATGTGAAGCTGAAATCTGTTTCGCCCATCTCCAAAACCTTGTAATCTTCCTCCGATACACCTGTGAGCTTTGCAAGCTCTTCGGGTGTGTATCCTTTTGCTTCACGCAGCTCCTTGATTCTGCCTGCTACTTCTTTCAAACTGTAATCCATTGTGTTTGTCTCCTTTCAATTTTGACAAATGTGTTATTTGGTTACTAATTTGAATAAAACAAAAAACTCGCCTCAAAGATAACTTTGAGACGAGTTAATAAACCCGCGGTACCACTCAAATTACGGAACAGAAATATTCCGTCACTTACCGAGCTCTAACAAGCCCTTTGCCTTTACGCAGCATTACGGAAGGAGTCTACTTGCTTTCGCTTTCGGTCCTTCGACTCAGAGGTGATAAGTCATTGGAAAGCTCTGCCATTGCCTCGCACCACCCGGCAACTCTCTCAAGGCTTCACAATCCGACCGTCCTCGTCACAGTCGTTTTTTGTGATATTCAAATCTTGTGACTTATTATACGCCGCAATTTTAATTTAGCCAACAGTTTTTTTTAAATTTTTTCGAAAAATTTTTATACGCATTTTCAATGACTGATTTCAACTGTTTTTTGCACAATTTTGGAAACAACTCTGTCTTTTTCTACCCAAGCATAAATATAAAGAGCATTGTTTGTGTTATTTTTAAATCTAAAATCCTTTGCTCCGTATACTACCGTTGCATCATTTCCGTCCGGGGCGTACATTACTGCCTCGCTGTGATTATGGTGCTCTGTAACGGATAAATTTGCATCAAGGGCAGCCATATAAATTGTTGTACTTACCTGACATACCCCTCCCCCTATTCCGTAGCTTTTCTCTCCATCAATTATTATAGGGGCATTTTTATATCCGTTTTCCCGGCTTCTGGGTCCTGTCATTTCGTTAAAGCTGAATTCCTTTTCCGGCAAAACCCTGCTTCCGCTTATGCTTTCACATGCTTTCTTTATGTTTGAAACCCGATTTTCGCCCGTGTCTATAATTTTTGTTGTTGCTTCTCCCAGAGTTATTTCTCTTTCTTCATATTTTTGATTTTGTCTTAAAGCTTTACTTTTTTGTTGGCTATCTTTATTTTCAACGCTGCTGCATGCTGTTAAAAACACGATAAGCAGTAAGAATATTTTCCTCATAACAAAAACCTCTTTTCTTACTTATTTTAAGCAAGAAAAGAGGTTTTAATGTCTGAAAAATTTTGTAATTTTAATGATTGTCTATCATGGCTTTTCCACTGCGTTTATTCTCAAGCTCGGTTTGTTTTTCTTTAAGATATTCCGCTGTAAATACAAATGAGTCACCATTATCGATAACATCCTGAGGATGAATCATCACAGGATGACAATCCTCTGCCACAAATCCCATCTCTTCAAACGCCGCACCATGACCGCAATTTTTACAAACAATACCTGTTTTATCATCATTTACACGGTATGAAAAGTGTTTTCCAAACTGCTGATAACAACCTTCGCAGTCATCAAAGACAAAGCTGTACTTGTAATTATCTCCATCTTCTGTCTTAACTGCGATAATATTGGTGTCAAGTGCATCTACCTCAACGAACAATGCATTTCCTTCAGAAATTTTATCTTTTTTAATCGCAATATCAGTAGGATTGGGATTCTCTGCAAGCCAATTTTCAATCAATACTGCAACAAAAACGAGCATGGCAATTAAAATGAACCCAAAAAGCACCTTTTTACGGCTCAATCGTCTGTGTTCAACAACTCTTTCTCTTACATTGTCCATTAAATCAACTCCCTTATTTCTAAGTATATACCCGTTTAAATGAATAATCAACCATTGTTTGTAAATTATCCAAAATATTTCACAGCAGAGTTAAACATTCCCATTTCATAATTACCCTCAACATTTTTGTAAAGGTTTGCACCTACACGCTCCGAGTGACCCATTTTACCAAGCACTCTGCCGTCGGGGGAAACAATACCTTCAACAGCACAAATTGAACCGTTGGGGTTATACTGAATGTCATATGTGGGATTGCCCTCAAGGTCTACATACTGTGTGATGACCTGACCGTTTTGTGCAAGCTTTTTAATAAGCTCTTCACTTGCAAGGAATCTTCCCTCGCCGTGGGAAATCGGAACACTGTATATATCGCCCACTTTGGTTTCCATAAGCCAGGGAGATTTATTGGAAGCTATTCTTGTATTTACAATCTTGGACTGATGGCGTGAAATCGTATTGAATGTAAGTGTGGGGCTGTTTTCGTCAGCCTCAAGAATTTCTCCGTAAGGCACAAGACCAAGCTTGATAAGTGCCTGGAAGCCGTTACATATACCTGCCATAAGTCCGTCACGATTACGAAGAAGATTCATTACGGCATCGCTGATTTCCTTATTTCTGAAAAATGCTGTAATAAGCTTACCGCTTCCGTCAGGCTCGTCACCGCCGGAAAATCCGCCGGGGATAAATACAATTTGTGAATCATTTACTTTCTTAGCGAACTCCGATACAGACTCTGCCACATTTGCAGAGGTAAGGTTATTTATAACAAATATTTCTGCCTTTGCACCGGCTTTCTCAAATGCCTTTGCACTGTCGTATTCGCAGTTTGTTCCGGGGAATACGGGAATCAGAACCTTAGGCTGTGCAATTTTTGAGGTTGCCGTGAACACTGTCTTATTTTCATAGCTGAAAGGCTCAATTTTTGTATCGGGAGTTTCAATATTGCAACGATAAATCTTCTCAAGCTTATTTTCATAAAGGTTGCAAAGCTCAGTAAGTGCAAGTTTTTCAGCACCGATTGAAATTTCAGCCTCTAATGCTGTTTCACCAAGAAGTATTGCATCGGCAAGCTCTTCTGTTGCTTCAAGAATAAACGCACCGTAGTTATATCCGAATATTTCTTCCATTGAAACATTCTCGCTGTATTTAAATCCGATGTTGTTACCCATTGCCATTTTAAGGATTGCTTCCGCAACACCGCCATAGGTGGGAGTGTAAGCACTAAGCACCTTTCCGCTACGCATAAGCTTGGTTACACGGTCAAATACATTTTTAAGAGAAGCTGCATCGGGAAGATTATTCTCATTATATTCAGGCTTAATTATATAAACCTTGCTACCCGAATTTTTAAATTCGGGTGAAATAACGCAATTTATATCATCTGTTGTAACGGCAAATGAAACAAGTGTGGGAGGAACATCAATATTTTCAAAGCTTCCGCTCATTGAGTCTTTACCGCCGATAGATGCAATTTCAAAATCCTTCTGTGCTTTATACGCACCCAAAAGTGCCGCCATGGGCTTACCCCAACGAGCAGGATCAGCCTTGGGCTTTTCAAAATATTCCTGGAAAGTAAGATATACTTCATTAAATGAACCGCCATGTGCTACAAGTTTACATATAGATTCAACAACGGCAAGATATGCACCGTGGTAAGGACTCTTTTCCATGATGAACGGATTATAGCCCCAGCTCATAATGGAGCAGGTTTCGCTGTCACCGTCGGGGGTGGAAATCTTATTAACCATTGCCTGCACGGGTGTACGCTGATACTTACCGCCGAAAGGCATAAGCACACTTCCTGCACCGATTGTTGAGTCAAAACGCTCTGAAAGTCCACGCTTGGAGCATACGTTAAGATCCTGAGCGAGTTCTTTATAGTTTTCGCTAAATCCGCCTTTAATTTCCTTTGTAAAGCTCTCTGCCTTTGCAGGGGCAATATCAATATGCTTCTCTGCACCGTTTGAATTAAGGAATTCTCTGGAAAGGTTTACAATTGTCTTTCCGTTCCAGTGCATTACAAGATACGGATGAGCTTTTACCGTTGCAACAACGGTAGCCTCAAGATTTTCTTTCTTAGCAAGAGCACAGAACTTTTCTACATCCTTGCTCTCAACAACAACAGCCATTCTTTCCTGTGATTCACTGATTGCAAGCTCTGTACCGTCAAGACCCTCGTATTTCTTAGGAACTGCGTTAAGGTCGATTTCAAGTCCATCTGCAAGCTCACCTATAGCTACTGATACACCGCCTGCACCAAAGTCGTTACAACGCTTTATAAGACGTGATACTTCTTTATTTCTAAAAAGTCTCTGAAGCTTTCTTTCTTCAGGTGCATTACCCTTTTGCACCTCCGCACCGCAGCTTTCAAGGGAGGAAAGATTGTGGGATTTTGAAGAACCTGTAGCACCGCCGCAACCGTCACGACCTGTTCTTCCGCCTAAAAGGATAACAATATCACCGTCCTCGGGACGTTCTCTGCGTACATTTTCTTCGGGAGCCGCGGCAATTACCGCACCGATTTCCATTCTCTTTGCAACGTAACCGTCGTGGTAAATTTCATCAACCTGACCCGTTGCAAGTCCAATCTGATTTCCGTAGGAGCTATATCCGTTTGCCGCTGTAGTAACAATTTTTCTTTGGGGGAGTTTGCCCTGCAATGTCTCAGACACCGGAACAGTAGGATCTGCCGCACCTGTTACACGCATTGCCGCATAAACATAGCTTCTGCCTGAAAGCGGGTCACGGATTGCACCGCCGATACACGTTGCCGCACCGCCGAAAGGCTCGATTTCCGTAGGATGGTTATGGGTTTCGTTTTTGAAAAGAAGAAGCCATTTTTCTTTCTTTCCATCCTTCATAACATCAATTTTTACTGTACAAGCATTGATTTCTTCCGATTCGTCAAGCTTTTGAAGCTTGCCTGCCTTTTTAAGAACACGTGTTGCCAAAGTAGCAATGTCCATAAGATTTACAGGCTTTGTTCTTCCAAGTTCCCTGCGGTCGGAAATATACTCATCATATGTTTTCTGAAGAAGCTCGTCTTCAAATTTTACATTATCAATAGTTGTGAGGAAGGTTGTGTGACGGCAGTGATCTGACCAATAGGTGTCAATCATTTTAATTTCCGTTATTGTAGGCTCACGCTTTTCACCAATGAAATACTGCTGACAGAATAATATATCATCGATATCCATAGCCAATCCACGCTCATCTATAAACCTTGCAAGCTCATCACGGGAAAGGGCACAAAATCCTTCAAGAATTTCAACCTCGGTGGGAATTGTGTAGTCTGCCTTAAGAGTTTCTACACATTTAAGGGAAGCCTCCCTTGCCTCAACAGGGTTAATAACATATTTCTTTATGCTGCTGATTTCCTCCGCTGTAAGCTTACCGTTTATAACATACACGGTTGCTGTTCTTACATCGGGTCTGTCACCTTTTGAAATAATCTGAATACACTCTGCCGCAGACGCCGCACGTGCATCAAACTGACCGGGAAGATATTCAACTGCAAAAACCACATCGCCCGTAGGGCAATCTGAATATGTGTTATCCGTCTGAGGCTCAGAAAATACGGTTTTCACCGATTTTTCAAAAAGCTCTTCAGAAATATTCTCAACATCATAGCGGTTGTACATACGAAGCTCTTCAATTCCCTTAATTCCCAAAAGGTCTTTAAGGTCTTTTTTCAGTGCGTTTGCACCATGGTCAAGTCCATTTTTCTTTTCTACATATATTCTAAAAACCATTTCTGTGTTCTCCTTTCTGAAAAATCAGTTAAGTGCTTTGAGTGCCTTTGCACCAATATCACTTCTGCAATATGCATTTGTAAAGCTTACTTCCTTTACGGTAGCGTACGCCTTATCAATTGCTTCTTTAAGGCTGGGGGCTGTTTCAGTTACACCAAGAACTCTTCCACCGCCTGTAAGAAGCTTTCCGTCGGCAAGCTTTGCACCTGCCACATAAATATTTTTATCTGTGGGCATCGTTATCTCGTAGCCTGTTTCATACTTTCCGGGATAGCCGTTTGATGCCATTACAACACAGCAGGCACTTCCCTTTGAAAAACGAACATCTGCGTCTTTCAAGGTCTTATCTGAGATATGGAGCATAATCTCAAGTAAATCACTTTCAAGGAGAGGAAGCACAACCTGTGTTTCCGGGTCACCGAAACGGCAGTTATACTCAATTACCTTGGGACCGCCCGGAGTGAGCATAAGTCCAAAGTAAAGACAGCCCGAGAAGCTTCTCCCCTCTTTATTCATTGCCTCCATAGTAGGAATGAAAATCTTTTCCATACACTCTTTGGCAATTTCTTCCGTATAATAAGGATTGGGAGCTATTGTTCCCATACCGCCGGTGTTGAGTCCCATATCGTTGTCAAGTGCTCGCTTGTGATCCATTGAGGAAACCATGGGAATAAGCGTTTCACCGTCAGTGAATGAAAGCACGGATACTTCAGGACCTGTAAGGAATTCTTCTATAACAACACTGCTTCCGCTTTCTCCGAATACCTTATCTTCCATCATGCTTTTAACAGCAGCCTTTGCTTCTTCCCTTGTCTGTGCGATTATAACGCCTTTACCAAGAGCCAAGCCGTCTGCCTTTACAACAGTCGGAATGGGTGCAGTATCAAGATATCTGAGTGCTGAATCCATATCTGTAAATACTTCGTACTGTGCGGTAGGGATATTATACTTTTTCATAAGATTTTTTGAGAAAACCTTACTTCCCTCGATAATGGCCGCTGCCTTATTTGGACCAAAGGTTTTGATACCTTTTTCGTTAAGAGCATCAACACAGCCCAGTACCAACGGGTCATCGGGTGCAACAATGGCAAAGTCAATTTTATTATTAACTGCAAACTCTACTATTTTATCAATATCCTTTGCACCGATATTAACACAGGTTGCATCCTGAGCAATTCCCCCGTTTCCGGGAAGTGCAAATATCTCACTTACCTTATTGCTCTCTTTTATTTTCTTAATAATAGCATGCTCACGGCCGCCGCCGCCTACTACCATAACCTTCATTCTAATATTCAATCCTCTCTATTAATGATGGAAAAGACGCATTTTTGTCATTGCCATAACCATGCCGTGCTTATTACATGCTTCAATTACATTATCATCACGGATAGAACCACCGGGCTGTGCAATATAGCTTACACCACTTCTTGCGGCTCTTTCGATATTATCACCAAAGGGGAAGAAAGCATCTGAACCAAGTGCCACGCCCTTAAGAGAGGCAAGGTATTCTCTCTGCTCCTTGCGTGTAAAGGGCTGGGGCTTTTCGGTAAAGAGTGTTTCCCAAATTCCGTCACCAAGAACATCTTCATAATCCTCGGAAATATATACGTCAATCGCATTATCACGGTCAGGACGCTTAATTTCGGGCTTGAAGGGCAAGTTAAGAACCTTTTCATGCTGACGAAGATGCCAGATGTCAGCCTTATTTCCTGCAAGACGTGTGCAATGGATTCTTGACTGCTGACCTGCACCAACGCCAATTGCCTGTCCATCCTTTGCAAAGCAAACAGAGTTTGACTGAGTGTATTTTAGTGTGATAAGTGCGATTATAAGGTCACGCTTTGCGTCCTCCGGCATTTCCTTATTATCTGTAACGATGTCTTCAAGAAGTGCACGGTTGATTTCAAAATTGTTTCTTCCCTGCTCAAATGTAATTCCGTAAACCTGCTTATGTTCAACTGGATCGGGAACGAAATTGGGGTCAATTTTAATTACATTATATGTGCCTTTTCTTTTTCCTTTAAGTATTTCCAGTGCTTCATCGTCATAATCGGGAGCTATTACACCGTCTGAAACCTCACGTGCAATAAGCTTTGCACAGGTAACATCACATTTATCCGAAAGAGCAATCCAGTCACCAAACGAGCTCATTCTGTCTGTACCTCTTGCCCTTGCATATGCAGTTGCGAGGGGTGATTCATCAAGACCTTCCACATCGTCAACAAAGCATGCCTTTTTAAGGTCATCGCTCATTTTTACACCAACTGCAGCAGATGTGGGGCTTACGTGCTTAAATGATGTTGCCGCACACATACCAAGGGCTTCTTTAAGCTCTTTTACAAGCTGCCAACTGTTAAGTGCATCAAGGAAATTTATATAACCCGGTCTGCCGTTGAGAATTTCAATAGGAAGCTCGCTTCCATCGTGCATGAATATTTTTGAGGGCTTCTGATTGGGGTTACAGCCGTATTTCAATTCAAACTCTTTCATCTTTTTTCATCCTTTCTGTGATTAGCTATTCTTATTTACAATCTTAGAATTAACTTTTCCTGTTTCAATATCGATAAACCTTACAAAAAGAGATACCTTGTTTTCCTCATTAAGGCTTGTCCAGAGATTCTGTGTAAATTCCTCAATATCATTGGGGATTCCTACAAGCTTAGGCTCACCCTCAAAGGAAGGAAGAGGACTTCCGTCCCCCATATAGGTATGGATAAAGTGTCCCTCGCCTGCCAATGAATTTTTATAGCTGTAGGTAAATCTCTGGCAGGAGTCGGGATTTCCGTTTGCACTCTTAAGAATTGACATTGCGTAGCTGAACTCGCCGTTATCAACCTTCATAATTCCCGAAATTCGAGGCGTGTAATTGGGAGCATCGTCCTCAAATTCGCGTGTACGAAGTGCCTGTTCAAAAGTGAGCTGCTGATTCATAAGCTCATAGATAGTATCTGTCTGATCACCGTTTGTAACGATAGTCTTATTGCCGAGAACCCTTACGGGTGCATAGATTATAAGGTGCGGATCTTCAAGCTTTGACGGGTCAAACGCCTGTGTGCGAATGCCATCACCGTCTTCCACAAAAACACGGTTGCGGCTGTTTACACTTCTTCCCATAATAAAATATGCGGTAACGGCACTTTTACCGTCAGCAGATTTTCCTATAACAATTCCTCGTCCGGGATATGCATTTTCCTTTAATTCTTCGTAAATATCAATCTTTTTCATCATAAACTCTCCTTACAAACTTTTTCTACAGCTTCGGGCAGAATCTTCCACTCCGCTTCCTCCATCACTCTCTTTTGAAGGATTTCGGGTGTATCGCCATCTTCAATATATACTGCCTTTTGCAATATGATTTTTCCGCCGTCGGGAATTTCGTTCACAAAATGAACTGTAGCACCCGTTACCTTAACTCCGTAATCAAGAGCCGCCTCATGCACCCTGAGTCCGTAAAATCCCTTTCCGCAAAATGACGGGATAAGCGACGGATGAACATTGATTATCCTATTTGCGTACTTTGACGTAAAGCTCTCACTAAGGATACACATAAAACCTGCAAGTACGATGAGGTCGGTTTTATTTTCTTCCAAAGCAGCGATTAATTTGCTTTCAAATTCCGCCTGAGTGCTGCACTGTTTTTTATTTACAACTGCAGTTTTAATGTTGGCATTTTTTGCCCTTTCCAAGGCGTAAGCTTCGGGATTATTTGAAATAACGAGCGTGATTTCACCGTTTTTGATAATTCCGCTCTTCTCTGCATCAATAAGAGCCTGCAGATTCGTTCCGCCGCCGGATACAAGCACAGCTATGCGTTTCAGCATATAACCACGCTTTCTTCACTTTTGATGATTTCACCGATTATGTAAGCGTCTTCTCCGTTTGCACGAAGGATTTCGAGAGCTTTATCGGCTTCATCCTTTGAAACTACAACGCTCATACCAACTCCCATATTAAAGGTGTTGAACATATCACGCTCTGAAATATTGCCCTCTTTGGCAATAAGCTCAAAAATGGGAAGAATCTTAACTGCACTCTTTGTAATTTTCGCACCCATTCCCTCGGGAAGACTGCGGGGAATATTTTCATAAAAGCCGCCGCCTGTAATATGAGATACTGCCTTAACGGTAACTGCATCAAAAAGTGCAAGCATAGGCTTAACGTAAATTCTGGTGGGTGTGAGAAGTGTCTCCCCTATGCTCTTGCCGCCAAGTGCCTCCACGGGAGCTTTGAGGTCTCTGTTTTCAACATCAAATACTTTTCTTACAAGAGAGAAACCGTTTGAGTGAACACCACTGGAGGGAAGTGCAATAATAACGTCGCCCTCGGCTACCTTGGAATTATCGAGAACCTTAGCCTTGTCAACTGCACCTACAGAAAATCCTGCAAGGTCGTATTCATCTTCACTGTAGAAACCGGGCATTTCGGCAGTTTCACCGCCTACAAGCTCACAGCCTGCCTGTACACAGCCCTCTGCAATACCCGATACGATTTGGGCAATCTTTTCGGGATAGTTCTTTCCGCAAGCAATGTAATCAAGGAAAAGAAGCGGTTTTGCACCGCAGCAGATTATGTCATTAACACACATTGCCACGCAGTCAATACCAACTGTATCATGCTTGTCCATCAAAAATGCAAGCTTAAGCTTTGTACCAACACCGTCTGTACCGCTTACAAGCACGGGATGCGGCATGTTTGTAATATCAAGCTCAAAAAGCCCACCAAAACCGCCGATATCGGACTTCTTTCCATTAACCATAGTTCTTGCAATATGCTTTTTCATAAGCTCTACCGCACGGTAGCCCGCTGTAATGTCAACACCTGCTGCTGCGTAACTTTCTGATTTTGAATTTGAATGCATAAAATTATCCTCCTAAAAAGTATCATTTTCCGTTTTTGCAAATTAACCTTTTCCGTTCCAACAATATGTGCAAAGCTTGCACGGCTCTATACCAATTGCCTTAACTGCACCTTCAAGCGACTGAAATTCCAGCGAAGCAAAATTGAATTTTTCAGCTATTGTTTTTCTCAAAGACTTTCCTCTTTCCGTAGAAGCATCACTGTATTCATCAAGATATTTAAGTCCTTCTTCTCCCTCAAGCTCTACGATGACACGCCTTGCTATAAGCTCCATTTCACTTGTCGCACGAGAGAAATTGAGATATTTACAGCTATACATAATCGGTGGACACGCACTACGCATATGCACCTCTTTAGCTCCGTTGTCATAAAGGAAATCTACTGTTTCTTTAAGCTGTGTTCCTCTTACAATAGAATCATCAACAAACAATAATTTTTTATCAACAATGAGATCATGGACGGGAAGCTGCTTCATTTTTGCGACACGCTCACGCTCTTTCTGATTCGGCGGTGTAAAGCTACGTGCCCATGTGGGCGTATATTTTATAAAGGGTCTTCCGAATGGCACACCGCTCTCGTTTGCATATCCGATTGCATGAGGTGTTCCCGAATCCGGCACACCGCTTACGTAATCAAGCTCTTTAACATTTTCGTGCTCTTTATCGTACTGTGCGAGAATGCGACCGTTGCGGTTACGCATCACCTCAACATTAACCCCCTCATAAATTGAGTTCGGATAACCAAAATATGTCCAAAGGAAAGAACAAATCTTCATTTCCTTACCCGGCTGTGCCAACTGTGTAAGATTTTCAGAATCAAACTCAACGATTTCACCCGGTCCCAATTCCTTGTAAAGGTCGTATCCAACCTTTTGACAAGCAAAGGACTCAAAAGATGCACAGTAGCCATCATCACGCTTTCCTATGTGAATGGGCGTTCTTCCCACCTTATCACGTGCGGCTATAATTGAGCCGTCATTTTTTAGAATTAGTATTGATGCCGAGCCCTCAATTACGCTTTGTGCGAACTTAATTCCTTCGACAAAGCTGCTCTTTTGGTTTATCAGTGCGGCTACAAGCTCTACGGAGTTAACCTTTCCGCCTGTCATAGCGCCAAAATGTCCGCCGCCCGATGCGAGATAATTATTAATTAATTCCTCGGAATTATTTATAACTCCTACGATACAAATTGCATACGTTCCTATATTTGAGCGTATGAGCAAGGGCTGAGGATCACTGTCGCTTATACAGCCTATTGCCGAATTTCCGCTCATTTCATCAAACACATGATCAAACTTTGTACGGAACGGTGAATTTTCAATATTATGAATATCCCTTTGTAACCCAACTTTAATATCGTATGCTGCCATACCGCCGCGTTTTGTTCCGAGATGCGAATGATAATCAGTACCGAAAAACACATCCGATATAGCATCCTGTTTACTTACTGCACCAAAAAAACCGCCCATTAGTTTACTCCTTTCGACTTCACGTCGGCTAAATTAACTGTCAAATCATGCGTTGAATTTTTCTTCAACAGCTTTATTCTTTTCAAGAACCTTTTCACTTGCCGCCTTACGAGATGCATCAAGCTTTTCTGCAAGCTCTTTATCCTCTACCGAAAGAATCTGTATAGAAAGCAAAGCGGCATTGGCTGCACCATCGATAGCAACAGTAGCTACAGGAATTCCTGCAGGCATCTGAACCGTTGACAAAAGTGCATCCAAGCCGTCAAGTGTAGATGATTTTAGGGGGATACCGATTACGGGGAGGGTTGTGTTTGCCGCAATAGCCCCTGCCAGATGAGCCGCCTTTCCTGCAGCCGCTATAATAGCACCAAATCCGTTTTGACGTGCATTTTTTGAAAATTCAGCAGCCTGAATCGGAGTTCTGTGTGCAGAAAAAACATGCACCTCATAGGGTACACCAAATTCCTTTAATGTATCGATAGCTTTCTCAACAACGGGCAAATCGCTGTCTGAGCCCATAATAATTCCAACTTTTTTCATAGAAAAATCATTCCTTTCCATCTGATATGCCACCCTCATTATTAGCAAATAAAAAAGGGCATACCGTCTGCGCTGCTGCAGAACAGATACGCCCAGACGGTCGGCAAAATACGCTTCTTGCTCCCATGTGGTTAGCTCCACTTTTCCGTCAGTCACAAAAAGCAAACGTTCACAAATAATATTATAGCAAAAACGCCGATTTCCGTCAAGGGAAAAAGGCATAAAATTTGTCATAATTTAGTTGATTCTTTAAGCATATTCTACACATTGTTGCATATAAATATTAATATAAAAAATTTTTAAAAAAACTCTTTACAAACGCTAAGTTATCTGCTATAATATTAAATGTTCTCACGAGAACAATCAATATCGCGGGGTAGAGCAGTTTGGTAGCTCGTCGGGCTCATAACCCGGAGGTCGTGTGGTTCAAATCCCATCCCCGCAACCACAAAAACAGTCGCTTAGTGAAGCGACTGTTTTTTCTTTTTATGGTTCATGATATTTATATAGCTCTTTTAATTGACTTTAAGGAGGTTTGCTTGTATAATTTATTATATAAAATCAAATGAAATGAAGGAAAACATATGAAAATAAAAATGAGCATCACGGCTCTTTTAATACTTATCTTTTCATTGCATTTAAGATCCTG
>JAZQAB010000116.1:0-5161 GCA_045545055.1 Clostridia bacterium
TATAATATTAAAGCGTTATCAGAAGATAATGCTATATCCTTGCTCATAGCAGGTTATGAGTTAAATCCAGAAGGAGGTGTATGTTTAATGGCAAAGGTATCCGCTAAGTATGAAGTAATGGTAGTATTCAGCCTTAAGAACGGTGAAGAGGCTTTAAAGGCTCTCGTAGAGAAGTTCAAGGCAAGAATCGAAAGACATGCCGAAGCTGTTGAAGTCAACGAAGATTGGGGTAAGCGTAAGCTTGCATATCCTATCGAGGACGAAACAGAGGGCTACTACGTAATTTACACATTCGAGTCAAAGCCTGAGTATCCTGCTGAGCTTTCAAGACGTCTTAACATCACAGACGGCGTTCTTCGTTCATTGGTAACAGTTGTTGAATAATCCGTATTTCATTAAAAAGGGGGATGTCAGATGAACAAAGTTATTTTGATGGGCAGACTTACTGCTGATCCTGAGTTAAGACAAACTCAGAGCGGTATTTCTTCTTGTAGATTCACTGTAGCAATCAACAGAAACTTTGTTGATAAGAATTCAGGTCAAAGACAGGCTGATTTCATCACTTGTGTAGCGTGGCGACAGACAGCAGAGTTTGTTTCACGTTATTTCCGTAAGGGAAGTATGATCTGCGTTGAAGGTTCGCTGAGAACAGGCAGCTATCAGGACAGAAAATATCAGGATGTAACTCATTACACAACTGAAGTTTTCGTAGATAATGTTGAGTTCACCGGCTCTAAGCAGGAAAGCGGAACAAACGGTAATAGCTACAATGACGGTAACAACGGCTATAATAACAATTATGGCGGCGGTTACAACAATAACTATAATAATTATCAGGCACCACCAATGCAGGCAGCTCCACAGCAGTCTGCACCTGCTAATGAAAGTATGTCTTACGGAAATGCAGGGGATTTTGAAGAAATCCTCAGCGACGGCGATGTACCATTCTAATCGAAAATTTAAGCTGAATCAATA
The DNA here is from genome assembly GCA_045545055.1 of Clostridia bacterium. Taxonomy (GTDB): domain Bacteria; phylum Bacillota; class Clostridia; order UMGS1883; family UMGS1883; genus UMGS1883. Next base: position 976 of record JAZQAB010000116.1, read on the forward strand.
TTACGAAAGGAGAAATTGTCATGGAAAGAGAGAGAAATTCTCGTCCCTCAAAGAAGCCCCGCAAGAAGGTTTGTATGTTCTGTGCGGACAGAATTGAGAGAATTGACTATAAGGATCTCGCTAAGCTGAGAAAGTGCATGACTGAGAGAGCTAAGATTCTTCCAAGAAGAGTTACAGGCACTTGTGCATTCCACCAGCGTGAGCTTACAGTTGCTGTAAAGAAGGCAAGACAGATTGCACTTCTTCCTTACGTTAGCGACTAATAAAAATTCGAGGCAAGAGAAAAGCGTCGCTTATCTCCTGCCTCTTATTTGTATCCCACGGCATCACAGGGATACCGATTTTACTGGTGTGCTGTGCTTACTGCAAATTCCTCGTTCTTTCTGAACAGGAGGGAAATGCACCATACTGCTGAAATTGCCACGAGAATATAAACTGCTCTTGCGGCAAGACTGCCTGCACCACCAAGCATCCATGCAACTAAGTCGAGGTCAAAGATTCCCACAAGTCCCCAGTTGATGCCTCCTATGATGAGGAGGATAAGTGCTATTTTGTCCCACATTTTGTGTACACCTCTTTTCAAGCGTTGTGTTTTTTAACGCCTGAAATTATTATTGCAGAAATGAGATGAAATATACAGGTGATTTCTGGGAATTTTTGCAAAAAAAATAAAACACCCCGAAAGGTGTTTTATGTATAGTCGTCAGAAATGACAGATTACTTAACGATGAATCTGTCGATGTCAGCCATGAACTTTTCAGCGTCATCTGTGTGGATGTTAAGCTCGATTGGCTTTGAGAGGTCGAGGCTGAAAATACCCATAATTGACTTAGCGTCAACAGCGTATCTGCCTGATACGAGGTCGATGTCGAATTCATACTTCATAACTGTGTTAACGAACTCCTTAACGTCGTTAATCTGCTGAAGTGATACCATTGTCTTTGTCATAATCATTACCTCCTGAGTGTGAATAGATGTTTTTTATTGTTTATGCCTTTTTCCTTTGCGGATTTCCCTTCCGCACATATATAATAACATTAAAATTCCGCTATGTCAAGGGGTTTTTTACAAATTCGGCATTTTAGCAATTAATGTGCTTATTCTCATTTGTATTTTTGGGAATAAAGAATAATTATTCACCCTGCACAAAAGCGGATATTGATTTTTGTGCAGATTAAACATTGACTATATGATAGAAAATGGTGTGAAATATGTATAAAGTTTATTTTATAACTTTTGGCTGCAAGGTCAGCCAGTATGAAACTGAGTGCCTGCGGAGTGATTTTATCTCTCACGGATTTGAAGTTGCACAATCCGAGTCCGAGGCTGATGTGTTTTTTATCAATTCCTGCACCGTTACGGGAAGCGGAGATAAAAAATCTCTCTATACCGTAAGGCGGTTAAGGCGAGTTTATCCCGATTCCGTCATAATTCTCACAGGCTGTCTGCCTCAGAGCAATGAGAAAATCGACGAAATCTGCCCCGAAGCCGATATTATCACAGGCACAAAGGACAGGGATAAAATCGTTGCTTTTACACAGCAGGCATTGGCTGAAAAATCGAGGATTATTCACGTTCCCGATTTTGTCAGGGGAGAAGAATTCGAAGAAATTCCCTATGAAAGCACATTCAGTCAGACAAGGGCGTTTATGAAAATTCAGGACGGCTGCAACTGTTTCTGCTCATACTGCATAATTCCCTATGCCCGTGGCAGATGCCGCAGCAAGCCAATAGAATCGGTAAAAACCGAAGCCCAATCCCTTGCGGAAGCAGGTCACAGGGAAATCGTTCTTGTGGGAATTAATCTTGCTTTTTACGGTATGGAGTTTGGTTTGCGGCTTGTGGATGCCGTTGAAATCTGTTGTAACACCGAGGGCATTGACCGTGTAAGACTTGGTTCGATTGAGCCTGAAATGCTTACCGATGAGGATTTGAAGCGTCTTTCAGCGTTGCCGCAATTCTGCCCACAGTTCCATTTGTCATTGCAAAGCGGAAGTGCGACAGTTCTTAAACGAATGAACAGAAAGTATACACCCGACGAATACTATGAAATCGTCGAGAAAATTCGCAGTTATTTCCCCGATGCCGCATTTACAACCGATGTAATGGTGGGATTCCCAGAAGAAACGGAGGAGGAATTTGCCGAATCCCTTGCTTTTGTTGAAAAAGTAGGATTTTCTGCAATTCATGTTTTCCAGTATTCCCCAAGAAAAGGTACACCAGCCGCAGCTATGAAACAGTTCCCCAAGAAAATCAAGGAGGAACGTGCTGACAGAATGAAAGCGGCAGGAGAGAGATTATCCCGAAAATATCTTGAAAATCTTGTGGGAAAAACCGTTCCCGTTCTGTTTGAACGTGAAAATTCCACAGAATTTCACCAAGGACACGCACCAGACCATACAATTATAAAAGTTTTTCGAGAAAATTCAAAAAAATGTTTGCGTAATTCGATTTTTTATGTTATAATAGAAGAGTGCAGTAATGGATACTGCATTGGCAGAATTGCCGACGATAATTACACGTAAGAAATTACGTGCAAAAATATCCCGACAGGGAGAATGGAGATAGAAGTAATTATGTCCGTATTCAGAATTTATTCCGAAAAGAAACCAGAGTTTGCCGTTGAGGCTCAGTCAGTTCTCAGCGACATCAAAACTGCACTCAGACTTGATATCAAGAATATCAGAGTGCTGAACCGCTATGACGCTGACAGACTTACAGAGGAGGATTTCAATGCTGCAATCAGCACAGTTTTCTCCGAACCTGCTGTTGACGTTGTTTACAGCGAACTTCCCGTACTTGCAGAGGGCGAAAGAGTATTCGCTGTTGAGTATCTGCCCGGTCAGTTCGACCAGCGTGCAGACAGCTGTGAGCAGTGTATTCAGATTCTTCGTCAGGGCGAAAGATGCCGTGTAAGAAATGCAAGAGTTTACATTATTGACGGCAATATTACAGATGAGGAATTTGCAAAGCTCAAATCCTACATCATCAACCCTGTTGAAAGCCGTGAGGCTTCCCTTGATACAGTTGATTCCCTTGATACAAATTATGAAATTCCCACAACAGTTGAAACTCTTGAAGGCTTTATCAACCTCAACGAAAAGGGACTTCGTGCATTTGTAAGCGAGTTCGGACTTGCTATGGATTATGACGATATTAAGTTCTGTCAGGATTACTTCCGCAATACAGAGCATCGTGACCCTACAATTACAGAAATCCGTATGATTGATACATACTGGTCAGACCATTGCCGTCACACAACATTCCTTACAAATGTTGAAGATGTAAGCGTAATTACTCCTTATATCAAGGACACATATGAGATGTATCTCAATGTCCGTGAGGAACTTGGCAGAACTGACAAGCCAATTACTCTTATGGATTTAGGTACAATTGCAGCTAAGAAGCTTAAAGCTGACGGACTTCTTCCCGACCTTGACGAGAGTGAGGAAATCAATGCCTGCTCCGTAAAAATCAAGGTTGATGTTGACGGTGAGATTGAGGACTGGATTCTTATGTTCAAGAACGAAACTCACAACCACCCCACAGAAATCGAGCCTTTCGGCGGTGCGGCTACCTGCCTTGGCGGTGCTATCCGTGACCCGCTTTCAGGTCGTTCATATGTATATCAGGCAATGCGTGTAACAGGTGCGGCTAATCCTCTTGTTCCTGTTGAGGACACAATTGCAGGTAAACTTCCACAGAGAAAGATTACAGTTGGTGCTGCTAACGGTTACAGCTCCTACGGTAATCAGATTGGTCTGGCAACCGGCTTGGTTGATGAAATCTATCATCCAAACTATGTGGCAAAGAGACTGGAAATCGGTGCGGTTATGGGTGCCGCTCCAAGAAGAAACGTAATTCGTGAAAATTCCGATCCGGGCGATATCATCATCTTAATGGGTGGACGTACCGGTCGTGACGGCTGCGGCGGTGCAACAGGTTCCTCCAAGGCTCATACAACAGAATCCATCAATACCTGTGGTGCAGAAGTTCAGAAGGGTAATGCTCCTACTGAGCGTAAGCTGCAGAGATTGTTCCGTAGAGAAGAAGTTACTAAGCTTATCAAGAAGTGTAACGACTTTGGTGCAGGCGGTGTTTCCGTTGCTATCGGTGAATTAGCAGACGTTCTCAGAGTAGTCCTTGACAAGGTACCAAAGAAGTACGCAGGTCTTGACGGTACCGA
>JAZQAB010000117.1:0-3596 GCA_045545055.1 Clostridia bacterium
AAATGTTCATGGGAAAATGACTCCTTTGATATACGTTTTTCTTGGTCGTTAAACATTATATCATATTTAGAGTTCATTTTCCTTTTTATTTGTCACCCATCAATTGTATCACAACATTTTTGTCGCTTTACGGGTATATGCAGACCGCTGATTTGCACTATCGGAAAGAAAATTTATAATATTAGCAACATTTCTTGCAAATAGAAAACAGTAGTGATATATTGAATTCAAGAAATTAATTTTAAGGGGAAAGTCATATGAAATGCATTATAAACGGCAGGCTTGTTCTTGAGGACAAGGTTTTGGACTCTCATGCAATTATATTTGATGAGAAGATAGAAAAAATAATAAGCGAAGATGAAATCAACGTTAATGATTACGAAGTCATTGATGCAAAGGGCAATTTAGTTCTTCCCGGTCTTATTGATATGCATATTCACGGATATCTGGGAGCCGATGCTTCCGACGGAGATGCCGAAGGAATAAGAAAAATGGCAGAGGGGATAATCCAAAACGGAGTTACCTCATGGTGTCCCACAACGATGACAGTATCTAAAGAAGAAATTGAAAAAGCCTTTGATGCGGTGAGAGAGGTTAAAAATAGCGGTGAATATTACGGAGCCCGTATTTTAGGTGTGAACAGTGAAGGTCCTTTCATAAATGAGGCAAAAAAAGGTGCTCAGGCAGGGGAGCATATACTAAAGCCCGATGCCGATTTTATTAAGAAACATTCTGATATCGTAAAGCTCTTTACCGTTGCCCCTGAGGTTGAGGGAGCGTTGGAATGTATAGAGAAAGTGGCAGAGGAAACCGATGTGCTCATTTCTATGGGACATAGCAATGCAAGCTATGAAGAAGCCAAAAACGGTATCGAAAAGGGAGTAAGACACACAACACATCTTTTCAATGCAATGTCTGCTTTTTCCCACCGAAGTCCCGGTGTTCCCGGTGCAGCTCTTTCCGACAGTAGGGTAAGCACCGAGCTTATAGCCGACACCTTCCACGTAAATAAGGGGATTTTTGCTCTTGTATCAAAGCTCAAGGACGATAAGCTTTGCCTTATAACCGACTGCATGAGGGCAGGCGGTATGCCTGACGGGGAATATTCTCTCGGAGGACAGCCTGTCTTTAAAGAGGGTATCAAATGCCTTATGCCCGACGGTACAATCGCAGGAAGTGTGCTCAGACTTAACGAAGCAGTAAGAAATCTTTACAAAAATGCAGAGCTTGAAATTTATGAGGCTGTGAACTGTGCTTCGCTTAATATTGCGAAAGCCTTAGGGGAAGATAAGGAAATTGGCTCTCTTCAGGAGGGTAAGCGTGCAGATATAATAATTACCGACGGGGAATTTAATGTTATTTCGACAATACTCGGCGGAGAAATAAGATATAAAGGAGAATAATCATGATAGCAAAACTTGAACCAGAATTTATGCCAATGGTCAAAGTCATCAATGACTTTAAAGAAGCTGTGGCAAAAGCAGAAAGTCAGAATGTGGCAATCTGCGTGGAAAGAAACGGCGGTCTGATGGCAGTATATAACATTGATGTGTATAAGGAAAACACAGGTCACGATGAGGAAAACTACGGTATCGTGGAAAGAATTATCAAAACCCTCCTTTGGGCAAAAGGTGGATTTAAGGTGTATGTGGCAGGCTCCCGTTACATATATGAACGCATTGCAGACGATTACAAAAAGGGCGGAGTAAGGGAATTTGATTCAAACTTTATGTCCCGTGTATATGAAAAGCCCTTTGAGGTTATCTATGTTGAAAATGTTAAGGATGCACCCAAGGAAAATGACAAATCTTCTCCCATAGGCAGACATCTGGACGGTTGCCGTATCGGATTTGATGCAGGCGGAAGCGACCGTAAGGTTTCAGCCGTTGTAAACGGTGAAACGGTTTACTCTGAGGAAGTGGTATGGTTCCCCAAGCTTCAGGAGGATCCCAAATATCACTATGAGGGAATATTAAATGCAATGAAAACTGCGGCATCACATATGCCCAGAGTTGATGCAATCGGAGTTTCCTCCGCAGGAGTATACATTGACAACAAGATAATGGTTGCATCGCTTTTCCTTAAGGTATCGGACGAAGATTTTGAAAAGCACGTAAAGACAATGTATATGGATGTGGCAAAGGAAATCGGAGATGTCCCCCTTGAAGTTGCAAATGACGGTGATGTAACGGCTCTTGCAGGTGCTATGAGCCTTGAGGATAATAATGTTCTCGGTGTTGCAATGGGTACAAGCGAAGCAGCAGGCTATGTAGACAAGGAAGGAAATATTACAGGCTGGCTTAATGAGCTTGCATTTGTTCCTGTAGACTTCAACAAAGAGGCTATGGTTGACGAGTGGAGCGGAGATTACGGCTGCGGTGTTAAATATTTCTCTCAGGATGCTGTTATCAAGCTTGCTCCGAGAGCAGGAATAGAGCTTGATGAAAAGCTTTCACCTGCGGAAAAGCTTAAGGTTGTGCAGAATCTTATGACACAGAATGACACCCGTGCAGCGGCTATCTATGAAACCATAGGTGTATATTTTGGTTATACCATTGCATACTACTCCATGTTCTATGATATTAAGCATGTTCTTATCATGGGCAGAGTTACAAGCGGAAACGGCGGTACAATCCTTCTTGAAAAGGCAAACGAAGTGCTTAAAGAAGAATTTCCCGAGCTGTTTGCAAAAATAAAACTTCATATCCCCGATGAAAAGGCAAGAAGAGTAGGTCAGTCCGTTGCGGCTGCAAGCCTTCCCAAAATCGGCTGATTTTTAAAGACAAGTTTCGTTTTCGAAGCTTGTCTTTATTTGTAATCTGTGGTATAATGATTTCATCGAAGATGAAATCATAGCTAAATTCGCGTTCCGCGAGCTAAATTGAGCAAGCTCAGCTAAATTGCCTACGGCAGCTAAATGTGTTTCGCACGCTAAAAGCGAATTTAATTTAGCTACTCCAAAGGAGTAATTTAGCTATGAAGCGAAGCGGAATAATTTAGCTTTGAACGAAGTTCAAAATTTAGCTAAATAACGGCATCTAATTTGTACACTAATTCTATAATTATTTTGCAAAGCGAACTCAGCGATATAAATTCCTGACGGAATTTGCGATATACCTTGCGGTGAGATATATTGCTTCGTAATGCGATATGTCCCTTTGGGACGTAAAGAGGTGATTGTAATTAAATCTATTATACAAAAGACTCTTATTTCCATGGGCGAAGAGAAGTATAGAGAATTTAGTTCTAATCTTATGCCAACAGTTGAAAAGAGTAAAGTCATAGGAATACGTACTCCGATTTTAAGAAAGTATGCTAAAGACTTGGAGAACTATGAAGACTTTTTAAACGACCTTCCTCATAAATATTTTGAAGAAAACAATCTACATGCTTTTTTAATCGAAAGAGAACGGAATTTTGACAAGTGTATAGAATTGATTTACTCTTTTTTGCCGCACATAGACAACTGGGCAACCTGCGACAGTATGAAACCGAAGGCGTTAAAAAAAGAGCCTGAAAAACTGCTGAAGCATATAAAAAAATGGATTGAATCAAAAGATGTTTATGCGGTAAGATATGCAATAAATTTGTTGATG
>JAZQAB010000118.1:0-23789 GCA_045545055.1 Clostridia bacterium
ATATAAACGTATTTATTCCCGTTTTGTTCAGCTATATTTATTTTTGGGTTTTTGGCATAAGTGTTTAATGAAAGTCCTGAACCGTTCACAAGTGCCGGACGTGTAACTGTTGCGGCGGTTTCAGCAGTTGCCGCCTGATATCCTTCAAAATCTTCCTCAGCAAGTGCAACCGACATTTCTGTACTTTCTATGCCCGAAGAAAATGCAGGCGGAATGGCTATCATACACATTGAAAGAATTAAACATAATATTTTTTTCATAACAATTCCACCTCCATTATTCAAAAACTACAATCTCTTTTATAACATTGTATCTCTGTCGTACAAACACCTTATCTGTAGGTTTAATCTGTGCATATTCAATAAGCTCAACTTTTCTGTTTTCCTTATTTGCACGGATTATATTTACACTGCTTGTAACATAGAATGGCATCTGCTGACCGATAACTTCATCATTATCAGGAAGGTCGAGCAGAAGTCTTCCGTCTGCACCGATTTCATTAATTGTGCCGACAGTTGTTGTTCTTGCTGCTTCGGAAATAAGAACCTTACTTCCGTTCCATCTTTGCTGATATTTATAGCTTTCAGTATTAAGAAGCACTGCAAGCTCTTTAATTTCCTCTACACCATCAAACGATGCAAATTTAACCTCATCGGAATTTGTTGCAAACTGAATTACATTTCCGAATTTGAGTTTTGAATAAACTGAAACATCATTTTTAATTTCATCACTAAGCCAGTAGGACTCATATTCCCCATTTACAATACCTGTTACCCTTGTGTGCCATATTCCGTCTTCGTCAGCGGCGTCTGATACCTTTTCAATAACCATCACCTTGCTTGATGCTGTTGATACAGAATATTCAAGTGTTTTTTTCTGTCCGGGCACTCTGTAAAGAAGAACACCAATTTCTCCTTTTTCATTTACATTATAAATTTCCACCTGATAATTTCCCGACACAGAAAAGAATTTATCAGCTCTTCCCGAGGAAAATCTGTCCTCAAGCTCTCCGTCAAAATTTGAACACGGAATTTTAAAAACCAATGTGTCAGCTGTTACCTTATATTTCTGGTCAAAAAGATAGTTACTGTAATAATGTCTCTTTTCCACAGAATCAATGGAAAAATCCCTATAATCACGGTTTTCTCCGGCAAATTTAATTTCATTGATTCTTCCCTCTGAATCAACATCATATTCTATCATTTGTGATTCTGCAGTACGCTTATCATAAAACTGCGGTTCTCTGCGTACAAGATTCGCAAACTGCAAAGGAGTTATTGAAGACTGCACACCGCTTTTATCAGTAAATCTGATTTTTGAAGCAAGTTCAAACTCTTCAAAGCTGTTATTGGGCATTAAAAGAAGTACTTCAATAGAATTCCTAACTCCTCCGATTTCTGCAAAGCGTGTAAAATAGGCATAATTTCCGCCTTCCTCGCTTTCAAAATACACTACTTCATTCTTATAATCAAGATAGGCTATACCCTTTGCTGCCAGCCTTATTCCTGTTCCCATATTTATAAATCCCGGAGATACATTATAGGAATTACCGCTGATTTCAATTATTCTCTGCACATCATCTTCTATTGAATCTATGCTTCCTTCTACACGGTTTTTTGAAACGTATACAGTTATATTCTTTCCGTTAAGGCTTTTATAAACTGTAAGCACATCTTCCTTCTCTATTGCAGATGGGGAAATTTCTTCACCGCTGCGATATATGCGAGCACTGTATTCTTCATCAGTAGTGTCAAAGCTCAAGACGGTTTCACCGCTGCTTCTTCCCATAATATAAACCTCTTCACCTGAAATGACACTTGAAGCAATCATTGTGCTTCCATCATAGATACGCAGTGCTTCGCCTTCCCCGTTTCCTTCCCAGCTTATTATTTCAACATATCCGTTAATATTTGTAAAATCTATTAAACCAAGTTCAGAAGGGGAAACATAATCTCCGTTGTATATTATGTATGCATCTGTTTTAAGCTTTCTTGTGTTAATATGTTTGTTCACATAATAAGATATCTTTGCATTTGATGTATATATCCCAGAAACATCGCATATATCCTTAGACCATACAGTTTCCACTGTCTTTCCGTATTCACCGTAGGAAAGTATGATTTTGTCGCCGTTTTCATCAATTCTGTAAAGGAAAGTTATTCTGCTTCCGAGCATACGCTCTACATCTGTTTCTCCCTCTTTGTAAAGAACGTCATCAATGGTAATATACCCATTTGAAGTAAGGTCTCTTCCCAGAGATGCACTTTGAGTTGCGGTAACGACACCATCATTTTCATAAATGGCAAAAATATGCTCCAGCACCGTTTTTCCGTTTTTCTCAAAGGTTATTTCCTTACCGTTATAATCATTCTGTTCAACAAAGTCAGAGCAGAGAAGATTATAATAAATAACAGCTGCATTTCCCCTTGTAACAGGTGCAGAAAACTCCATTCCCTCTGTGTTTTTAAGAAGCCCAAGCTGCAGTGCGATCTTATGGTATCCTTCCGGATATCCACCGTTTCTTTCAGCAACAATTCCATAGCCGTAGTACGTTACCGCAATTTTTATGAGCTCGTTTGCCGTTACGTTATTCTCCGGTCGGAATGTTGAATCTTCATAACCGTTTATTATGTTATATCCCGACAAAAGGTTTATGTACTTACTTGCCCAGTGATATTCTTCTACATCTGTGAATCTATGAATATTGGAAAAAGACTCTGCCTCGCTTCCCATATTCATCATATATACAGTCATTTTGCTAAGCTCTGCACGTGTAAGCGTATCCTGCGGATGAAAAAGTCCGTCAGGTCTTCCGTTTATAACTCCGATATGGCTGAGCGTCCCTGCTGCACGCTGCGTATGGATATTTTCTATATCTGAAAATCCGTGCACGCACGTAGCTGCAGTCAGTAGCAGAGCAAACATCATTATTAAGGTAAATAATATTTTCTTCATTATACTTCCTCCGTTACTGTCCGATTACTTCAACAGTTACACTTTCACGAAACGGTCCGATTTCTGCTTCGGCAGTTATTACAGCCGTTCCTTCTGCAAGTGCAGTTACATTGCCGTTCTCATCAACTATTGCCACATTTTTATTATCGCTTTCAAAAATCACTGTCTTTTCGGAAGCATTTGCTGGTTCAATCACAACATTTATCTTTTCACTCTCGCCTACCTTGAGTTCAACCTTTTCATTGGTTATTTCAAATGATGTAATCATTGATGATTCGCTTGCATATGTTTCCTTCAATACTGATGAGCCCATTCTTCTTGATACATAGCCCGTATCGTCCTGATAATACATCTGAACAAGCGGATCGTCGGTATAATACTCAAACTCTATGTCGAACCTTCCACGCACTGCGGCATCAAGTGCCAGCAACGCATATGCATATACATTATTTGTTTCACTGTAACGGTTGTCTTTTTCTTTCACAAAATAGCCGTTAACCAGATTATTATTAAGTATATTGTTTCCTAAAATTTCAGCCATTCTGAGATACTCTTCAACCTGTGTTTCTTTGTAAAGCTCAATAAGGGCAAGAAGCACCTTCGGCTCACTTGTTTCGGTTGAATAATTAAGTTCCATATTTTCTCCGGGAGCTGTACCTATATCTCCAAGGCAGTTTGCGTCACATACGTTACGCAAAAACTCCCACACAATATTACTCTTCTTTGAATTGTATACTCTTGCTGCAGTAAGAGCATATGTGGCGTCAAGATTATTAAGCTCTACGGTCTGTCCATAGGTTGCAAATGTGAAATATCTTCTTGGAAGATATCCTGTAACAGGAGTACCGTCATTAAGAATAGAATGAAATTTGTTATACTGTGGTACATATGCATATTTTATAAATGCTTCCAGAACTTCATTTGCACTGTTTATAAGATACTGTGCATTTTCCCCGCTGAGGTTTTCCGCACACTTCAGCATAACAAGAGGATTAACCTGATATACAGGGTCTGCGTACGAAACTGTTATTGTAGAAGAGTAGTCGCGGCAGAATGGATTATCTGCAAGGTGCGGGAACGAGTTCTGCACACGGTCACCAAGTCGTGTGTTGGGATAGTTCTGATTTTCAGTAGAAATTTCAAAATCACACGAATAATGGTCAACCGTCATATAATCTTCAGTTGGAATACTGTAAACCATTGGCATAAGTCCCGTTTCCGGGTTTCTTGACTTAAGATACATATTCTCAAGTCTTATCAGCCATTCCTCCGCAGCTTCGTCTCCCCTTGCAGCAAGATAACTTGCTGCATACATATAGTCGTTTGCTGCATTTATAAAGGGAAGTGCCTGATTTGAGTCAACAGGAAGCTGAGGATACTGCCAGTCTCTCCAGTCTCCGCTGCTGTTCTGATTCCACGCATTTCTAACATCTGCATCTGTAATTTCTTTTTTATAGCTGGCATGTCTGTTGAAATAAAAATCGTCCCACGTATGGAAATGTCCGAGCCAGATTGATTTTATATACTTATCTGTCTTTTCTTTCTCAAGCTCAAACATCATATCGTACATCGGATAATGGTCTTTAAGCTCATGATAGATAAGATTTTCCTCTGTGCCCTGTTCTCCTATTACAGTATAGTTTGAAAGGTTAAGAGATGCATGACCTCCCCATTGAAGCAAACCATTATCTGCAACATAATTATCAAAATAATACTGCATCATTCTCTCTGCTTCATTTTTATAGCTTTCATCGCCTGTAAGTGTCGAGAGGTTTACAAGGCTTCTCATAAACACGCCCTGTGAAGCAAAGCTGCAAAGAGGAACATCTTCCCCTGTAGGAAATCTCCACTTCATAAATGTATTATTGGGAATATCCATAGCATTTGCAGCAAAAACATTAAGGCTCTGCCCGTAAGAGGACATATCCCTTCCATACAGTAAAATATTATCTATAAATTCCTGTGCTGCATCAAAACGGTTCTGGTCATCATTATCTCTCTCATATACGGTAATAATCATTTTTACCTTTTCTTCAAACCCGTCAATATTTCCGTATATTGTGTACTTTCCCTTGACTTTTGTATCAATATGGTTAATACTTTCCCAAAAAACCGGGGCGTTTCCCCATGTGTTATCTGTAAATTTAACCGGTGTTTTTTCAGGCAGTCTTACGCTTTCTCCCACATTCACACTCAAATATGCGGTATCTGCTGAAAGAATGCTTTTAGGTGTTATCGTTACAGTAATTTTAACCGGACTATCATAACCTTCAACAGAACCGAAAATTTCGTGAACCCCCGGAAATTCAGGGTCAAAATTTTTGCTTTCCCATATTACAGGAAACCTTTTTTCAGTTCCGTCATTCATCTGTGCGATAACATATTCAGGAAGCTTATAGTCTTCATTGACAATAATCTCTTCAAATATTTCATCAACGCCTGCTATTTCCCTGTCTCTTACATCAATGGTATAACTTATAACACCTTCATAATTTTCTATTTTAATTTCATATTCATATAATCCTACTGAATTTATATCAAGCTCCTCTCCCAGAGGCAGAGCCGATATAACCTTCATTTTTTCTTTAGTTCCGTCATCAACATTAACTTCAATTTCATCAGGTAATTTGTACTCTGAGTCTCCCACATCTACAATTTCTGTTATGGGAGATGGAGCAATAACCTCTTTCACAAAGGAAATACTGATATTATCCACTAAGAATTCATAATCATCTTTATTTCTGTCTGCAAACATCAGACGGAAAAGATTAGCCTCTTTTTCCTCTTCTGTTGCATTACTTCCTGCATATTTATCCTGAAAGGGATATACCTCTCCTGAATCGGTATCATTTATAAGAACTCTTATTTCCTGTAAATCAGTATCTACAAGCACTTTAAAATTAAACCACTCTCCCTTAGGTACTCCGCTTGCAACTGTAAGATACTGGTCTTTACCGGTTGTTGCCTGAACAAGACGCACTGTAGTATCGTTTCTGAAATAGAAAAATGCAATAGCAGAATAGTTGCTGTTTGAAAGATATACCCTGAAATCTGTAAAGTTTTCAGGAAGAAGCATATCCATCGAAACAAGAAACCTTCCTGTTTCAGGCTCTGTCATACCGAACTGTGCATAGGAGCCGTAGCCTTTATATTTCAGTGCTTTATTACCACTGTCCTCTATGGTAACTGCCATCGGTCTTCCTGTGTTATTACGCCAGAATCCGTTGTTTGAGGGAAGATAGTTTTCTTCATATTCTTCAAAATCACACTGTGCAATTACTTCATAATACGCCTCCGCTATCTTCATCGGGAGTATGGTCAAAAGCATTGCGCTGATAACAAATGCCGAAATCACTCTATTTTTCTTTATCAATAATATCCCCCTCCTGAATCAGACTTCTTTTTTCAATTCTTATTGTAACTTTTGTTCCCTCTCCCGGCTCACTTTTAAATTCAACGCCGCCTTTTTTATACTCATACCTGATTCTTTCTGCAGTATTTCGTATTCCAAGCATTTTTCTGTATTTATCATTAAGAATTGATGTATCAAATCCATCTCCGTTATCACTTATTACAAACTCTATAAATTCACCGTTTTCATATCCTGATATTTCCACACGGCATCCATTGCTTTTTTTGAGAAAGGCGTGTTTTATACAATTCTCTACAAAGGGCTGAAGTATTATTTTTATTGTCGGATAATGAACTATGTTCTCCGACACCGATAAATTAAACTCAATTTTACCGGGATAGCGTATATTCTGTATATCAATATAGCTTTGCAGATGCTCAATCTCTTCTTCTATCAGAATATATTTATCGCCATTGTGAAGGCTTATTTTAAAGAACTGACTTATAGCATATACAAGCTTTACCGCTGAGTCGTATTCTTCCATTTTTATAAGCCATGAAATATCATCAAGCGTATTATATATAAAGTGCGGCTTTATTTGCTGCTGAAGCACATTGTACTCTGCCTCTCTTTTCTTTACTTCAATTTCCGCATTTATTTCAAATAAATTATCAATCTGTTCTATAAATGAGTAGAACATATTCTGAAGCTGTGCTATCTCGTCATAGGAGTCCGTAACTTTTATAAGGTTTACACTGCTTCCCGGTGTGTAGCTTGCCATATTCCTCGTGAGCATTTTACAGGGTTTTGAAATTCTGAACGACAAAAGCCATGAAAACGCCAGTGCAAGCAAAATCACAGTAAAGAGCACCAATGTCATAACTCTTCTGAAATGAGTCATTGAATAGCTATAGATGTTATAAGGATTCGTGTAAGAAAGCTTCCAGTTCTTCGGCATATTTGAATTATAGGAATATATTTTTTCGGTAAAACACATTACTTTGTTTTTACCTGTATCAACCATATATTTTTCCGAGTCCTCCGAAGTTCCGATATACATACCGTTTCCAATCGCACTGCGGTCACTGGAAGATACAACTACATTTGAATCATTTACAAGACTTATAACGTTGCTTGTTCCCATAAGATTTTTGTATGCGGCAAAAATATCCGTTTCGCGGATAAACACCACAACTACTCCCATATTACGACTGGAATCAATATTTATATAATTGCACATAAGAGGAATATAAAAATTACCCTCTGAATCACTTACATTTTCGCACCATACGAAAGTATTATCTTCTTTTGTTGCATCGGCACAGTCATCAATTGAAAAATCAATAGTTTCTTCAAAAAGCTTATACTTTTTACCTTCAGAATAAATATGACAATAAAATTCCTTCTCCCAATACTGAATATTGGAATTTATAAACTCATAAATTTCCTCCTGCTTCTCCTTATGACCTTTATCAGAAAGAATTATCCTTCTGATTTCCTGCGACTGCACGGTTTTCGCATAAAAGCCCCCGCTTCTCTGAACAATGTTTTCCATATTGCGGACAAAGGAATTCACCGATAACTTACTGTAAGCATTTTCATTTTCCACCCACACAGAATCCATTCCCAAAAGAGTCATTACAAAAATCAAAGTGCAGGGCAGAATTATGCAAATACAAAAGCACAAAAAAACTTTTTTCATTAAATTGTCTCCGGCAAATCTTTTAAAAGCCATTATATTTACTCACCATCACATCATTAACTTTATCTCTCAGTTTCTTCATAGGCACCAGTATTGCTTTTCCCAGTCGGTTTGACAGTATAACCGTCAGGATAAGGAACATCAGAGATATGAAGATATTTGTGTAAATTATGGAATTTATTCTGTTGAAAAAGCCTGATAAATCACAAAAGAAAACAAAACAACCGTCAAGTGCTTCACAGAAGCTTGTCATTGTTATTGTATTTTCATTAAACCAGATTTTTTCCTTTTCATCAAAGAGAGGCAAATTGTAGCTTTCTGCATTGTGCTTGTTGGACATATACTGGTAAACCGTATTTTTTCTGTCAACTAAGAACATGTCAAAATTCTCGGCAAATTTGTCAAGCTCTGTATATAATCCAAAAATGTCATTAAGGGTTGTAACTGCAGCTGCAACTCCTATACAACCCTTCTCCGGACTAAATATTTTTCTATAGTATGAAAAACAATGATTATTTTTCTCTTTTGACAAAACAGAAAAGCTATCTGCCTCATTGTCGTTCCAAAAAGCTTTAAAGTTTACATCTTCAACTATCCGTTCATAATCGCATATCATATATCCGGGGCCGCCCGAAAAACATTTTTTAAGTCTGGGAGAAATGATAATCAGCTGTGATGAGTTATAATTAACAGATAATATGTCATCAAGCACAGTTGTAATATCCGTGTTTATAACCTCACCCGTCAAAACCTTTTCAACAACCCGATTCTGCATAACTAAATCAAATGTCATATCATAAGTTCTCAGTTGTGCATTTATACGCTCCGAATTCTGCAGAAAAAGATTGCTGACCTTCCCCACAAAATCATCTGTCCAGCTTTTTCTGACAATAAAGCCCGTTATCAGACATACAACAGCCAGAAAGCACGCAGTAAATATGATAATTGTATAGTTAATTCTATCTTTTAGGCTTTTAAAAATCATTCTTTTACTCCTGCTGCCATTGAATTATCCATAATTTTTTTCTGGAAAATAAAGAAGACAATTGCTGAAGGAATAATTGCAAATAATGCTGCAACAACCTGCTTATCCACTGAAACAAGTGATTTCAGGTAATAAAGCTTTACAGAGGTTGTATAAAGAGAAGAATCCTTAAGCACAAGATACGGCCACAAGAAATTATCAAAGCTGTGTGTAACCGTAAATATACTTACAACCATAACTATAGGAATACTCATTGGAATAATTACTCTCAAAAATATTTTAAAATTGCTGCAGCCGTCAATTTTTGCTGCCTCAACAAAAGAGCCCGGAATTGAATCAAAAAAGTTTTTAAACAGCAAAATATAATAACAGTTTGCCGCAGAGATAATCCACATTGGAAAATATGTATCTGTAAAATTCAGATGAAGTACCGGAAAATCAAGGAACGTCTTGAAAAGGGGTACCATATTAAGAGAGCTTGGCATCATCATTGTCCATAGAATTAAGGCAAATAAAAGCTTCGATCCCTTAGGTTTCAGGCGTGAAATAACATAGCCGCAAAGCCCGTTTGAAACAAGGGAGAAAAGAAGGTCTCCGCAAGCCATGAAAAGGCTGTTCATATACATATGGAAAACATCTATTTCTTTCCATACATCAACAAGCTTTGAAAAATGCAGCTTCTTCGGTATAATAGTCGGAGGAAGTGCAAAAAATTCTTCCGTGCTCTTGAAGCTGGAAAGGATTATCCATAAAATCGGAAACAAGTTTACAATAACTACCAGAACTAAAACTGTAAACATAGTCCAGTACCCTATACGGATGGATCTTTTATTAAAGTCCATCTGTGTAATGATACCTCTGGTCTTATCTTTAAATCTTTTTCTCATAACAATCACCACTATATCAATTAATCGTTTTCCAGCTTACGCTGAACAATGAAGTAAAAAGCTGTCACAATCATAAGAATTATAAATACCACAACATTAAGTGCAAGAGATTTTTCCGGTTGAAAATCACGGAATGCAAGCAGATAAGAATGTAGATTTATTGAAAGTGATGCATTATTCGGTCCGCCATCTGTAAGAATCATAGGCTGCTGCATAATCTGGAAAATATTAATTATCTGTCTGATGAGATTAAGAAGCAGTAATGTTTTAAGGTGAGGCAGTGTAACATGCCAGAATCTACGCGTTACCCCTGCTCCTTCAATTGCAGTCATTTCATATAAATCCTGGTTTACACTTTGCAGCGATGCAAGATAAATTATGACAGAGCTTCCTGTTCCCTTCCATGTCATTGTAACGATAATAAGCGGAATTGTGAAAGCTGAATTCTGAAGCCACGCAAAATTTGAAGCACCAAAGAAATTCAAAAACATATTGAGAACACCGCTCGAGCTTGGAAGAAACATAAAATACCATATAAGGGCTGCCGCAACAGAGGGTGCTATAACAGGTATGTACAGAAGCAATCTGAAGCCTGTTTTAAAATGCATCATTTCGTTAAGCATCACCGCAAGAATTACCGGAGGTATAAATCCGATAACGAGCGACCAGAAAACATATAAAAACGAATTTTTCAATGTTACAAAAAACAAAGGGTCTGTAAATACATCTTTATAGTTTTTAAAGCCTACCCACTCAACAGGAACATAGTTCTGAAGCTTGCAAAACGAAAAACCTATTACCTGAGTTATCGGTCCCCACATAACAATAATGAGTGCCAGAACCGCAGGAAGCAACAAAATCCACATGGATACTTCATTTAAAATTTTGTTAAACACCTTTCTCACAGGTGCTTTTTTAATTTTACTTATATTCAACAACGCAATTTCACCCTAATCAGTTAATTTTGTCAAGATAATTCTTCTGGAAGTTTTCTGCTGCCTGAGCAAGCACTTTTTCAACATCTGCATCTTTTTCTGTAAGAACAGTCTGAAGTGCACTGTCAAGGATTGCATACAAATCCTGTGCATTTGCTTCAGGTTCGGAACGAAGCTCAATGCTTGAATAATCTGTATATCTGTCGAAAAGTTTTTCATTAACATTTACATAAGGCTTAATAACTTCTCTTCTTCTGGTTTTCCAGTCTTCGTTATCCCAGATGTTAAAGTCAAAGTCATATATAATTCTGTTGGAGGCCTTCTGCTCCTCAAATTTAATCTTCCAGCTTTCCTCTGTCTGTT
This sequence comes from Clostridia bacterium, assembly GCA_045545055.1. GTDB lineage: Bacteria > Bacillota > Clostridia > UMGS1883 > UMGS1883 > UMGS1883. Next base: position 11,180 of record JAZQAB010000118.1, read on the forward strand.
CGGTTACTTCAGGGGTAACACCTGTAATTTCAAGCCATTTAATTGCACCGTCTACCTGTGCATCGGTTGCATTTGGGCTTATGATATTAACAGTTCCGCCAAGAAGAGCGTATCTTCCTGCTTTACCGCCTACCATGCTTGTCATAGAAGCGTTTTCGTGTTTCATATTATAAAGACGGACAGGAAGAGAATGAAGAGCACCCTGCATAATACCCATAGCGACCTGATTGTTACCGTAAAGCTTATAAAATTCATCTACAGAACAAAGCACATCGTCCTGAAGGACATTATACTTCCACTTAAGGTCCTTTATAAACTGCAAAGCCTCCGCACATTCAGGAGAATTGAAGATTGCTTTCCACTTACCGTCTTTCTGTTCAACGAATTCTGCACCGAAGCCGCGTGCAATAGCTACAAACTGCCATCCGCCCATATTATTTGTTGTCGGAAGGAAGAAGCCTGCCTTGCCGGTTTTTTCCTTAATGGTTATCGCATTCTGAAGCATTTCGTCATATGTTTCAGGGAAAAGCGGAATTCCTTCGCTGTCAACAAGTCCCGCTTCCTTATAAAGTGCAACATTACAAGCAAGACCGAGAACATATGCAGAAGAAGGTATTCCGTAAATCTTTTCATCACGCTGCACCAGCTTAAGAAGCTGAGGATTAATCTTTTTATCATATCCCCATTCCTGCACCTGCTTTGTAATGTCTTTAGCATACTTTGCGTCTATAATTTTATTACATTCTGTAAAATATGTCTGGAATACTATGGGAAGACTTCCGCTTGCCGCTTTGGGAAGGAACGTACTTACATCATAACTCCATGTATCCTTTACAATTTCAATCTCCGGATACTTTTCATTCATTTTTTCTATGTACTTATTAAAGGTTTCAATTCTTGCGGTATCATTGTCCGGAGGCCAGTTACCAACGGAAACTCTGATTTTACCGTCTTTCGTAACATCTGTTGCCTGATTTGTCTTCTGCGGCATACAGCCTCCAAAAGTCAGAGCAGCAACACTCAGTAATGAAACAACTGCAAGTAAAGTTCTTTTTTTCATAGTTATTTCTCCTTAACACATATTTTTTATCCGACAAACTACAGAAATTTTGTGCAAAGATGCACAAAGCTTTTCTGACTTTATGTTACCAATTTAGTAAAAATATATCAAGGTGGTAAAAATACTATTTGAGGGGGTGGAAATACTTTTTACTTCCTTTATGCTTGACTAAAGGATATGAGTTTGTTAAAATCAAGTCAAGGTGGCTCCCATTTCATTATGTACGGAGGTTGGTTTATGATCAAGATAATGATTGTTGATGACGATTATATAGTTCGTAAAGGGCTTGCTAAAACTATTGATTTCAAAAAGCTTGGCATGGAACTTGTAGCAACATCTGAAAACGGTCGTGATGCTCTTGACAAATTCAGACAGATTATGCCCGACATCGTTATCACTGATGTGTGTATGCCCTACATGAACGGAATTGAATTTATTGAATATGCGTGTAAAATTAATCCCGGATGTAAATTCATAATTCTCTCAGGTTATAACAATTTTGAATATGTACGCAGTGCACTCGCACTTGATGCCTGTGATTACCTTTTAAAGCCTCTTGAAAACGGAGCCATTGAAAGAGCACTCCTTAATGCAAAAGCAAAACATGACAAGGACAGTGTTCTCGCTTCAATGGGAAGCAATCTATTGTACCTGAAAAATGATTTCTGGAAAAAAGCCCTTCAAGGCACTATTGACAAGGCAGAAATTAAGGAAAAGTCCAGTATATATGATATTGACATTCCCAAAAGCTCTGACTTTTTTGTAATTTACGCGGAAAAGCCCAGATTTACTGAAGTGCCCCTTATTACAGATTCCTCCGTAAAAATTATTACTGTGAACATAAATGCACAGACTTATGCAATAATTGTATTTACTACCGAAGGAAACAAGCACGAAATTATTAATTCTTTTATGGAACAAAATAAAGACGTGGTTATAGGAGTAAGTGCTTTAGGTCAGGATATTTGCGATATTCACAATCTGTATCAGCAAGCTGAGCTTGCACATAAAAATTCAAAAGCATCCGATTCACTTGTATCTTTTTATGTTGCTACCCATCATTCCGGCTACCATGTTGTGCTTGATGCAATTAATATAGTTAAGTCGCACTATTCCACCCAGCTTCATCTTCAGGACATTGCTGACGAGCTGCAGATAAGCAAATCATACCTGATTACCGTTTTCAAGAAGCATATGGGGATTTCTCTCACCGATTATATTACAGAATACCGTATGAAGGTAGCCAAAGACCTTCTTGCGCTTAAACGCTTTAAAATTTATGAAATATGTTATAAAGTAGGTTATAATGACATAAAAAGCTTTCGCAACGCTTTCAAAAAGGCACATGGTTTTCTTCCGACGGAAGCTGATAAAATAAAATAATTTAGGAGTGTTTGTTATGGAAATTAATTCTACTACTTATGCAAAGGCAGTGTGCGATACCATTATGGATACGTATCCTCCCCACGCTCTTCCCCCTGTCGATTTTTTCTTTTATCATCAGGGTGTGTTTCTTCTTGGTATGCAGCAGCTTTACAAGAAAACAGGTGAAGAAAAATACTTTAACTATATCAAGGAATGGGTTGATCATTTTCTTTCGGAAGATGGCAGTATAAAAGGCTTGCGTCCCGAATCACCCGATGACTGCAATCCCGGAATTCTCTTTTTTGATATTTATGCAAAGCTCGGAGAAAAGAAATATTTAAACGGAATTGAAAATATAATGTCCTGTGTAAACAGTTGGAAAAAGACTTCTGAAGGCTGTTACTGGCATCGTTCAAAAGAAACTCCTACCACTTCTTTTCATGACCAGATATGGCTTGACGGCTTCTATATGTCAAGCCCGATTATCACAAAGTATGCCAACCTCACAGGAAAATCTGAATATTTTGATACAATAAATACTCAGATGGAGGTTATGTGGAAGCATATGTATGATGAAAAGACAGGTCTTTTATATCATGCATGGGATGAGAGCCGCGAGGCTTTCTGGGCCGACAAGGAAACAGGCTGCTCAACAGAAATATGGGGACGTGCCTTGGGATGGTATGCTGCGGCACTGGCAATGATTACTCAGGAGATGCCCGAAAGCTGCATTTACAAGAAAGCTTTTTCAGAAAGACTTAAAACACTGCTTTTAAATATTCTTAAATATCAGGATAAGGAAAGCGGAATGTGGTTTCAGCTTGTAAACCGCGTTGATGATGAAAAGAACTGGATTGAACTAAGCTGCTCCGCACTCTTTACTCTGGCACTTAAAAAAGCGATTAATGAAGGAATTTTAGACGAATCATATAACGAAGCTGTTCAAAAGGCTTATGATGGAATTATAAAGAACTGTGTTACTTTAAAAGATAACGGTCACATAATACTTTCCCGTATCTGCGAAGGTACAATGGCTGAATACTATGATTACTACATAAACAGAAAGCAATGTAAAAATGATTTACACGGACTTGGTGCATTTTTACTTATGTGCTGCGAATTTTAAGAAAGCTATAAACAGTTAAAGAACGGACAAACTGAGCAAAACTTTACACAGGTTTTGCCTGAAATTATATAAAGCCTGATAATCCCCTGCACAATGGGTATTATCAGGCTTTATATTTTTACACTACCTCTATTTTATAAACATACACTTTTTCCGATTAACCTTGATTCTTCAGCCGCGAACACCATTTTATGTGACTTAAACATCCATTTATCAGGCTTATCACTCTTATTTACCATTTCTGCAAAATAATCCATTAGCCCTCCGTCACCACCACAATGGCGCGTTCCGTCATGGGTGATACTGTAGCTTGTTTCGGACATATCGGAAAACTTTTTCAGCACTATTTCTCCCTTTTCCATACATCCGCCAACCTCTCCTTTACTTCCCATTATTTTAAGGGTACGGGTGTTTTCCAGTGAAAATGCCGATACGGTAAATACTGCCGTTGCGCCGTTTTTAAACTCCATGCTTGCAACCTGATGGTCACAAACGGTATTGTCACATCTGTAAACACATCTTCCGTAAGGGTTTTCCTTCAGTGCATTTATAATAGACTCATCATCTTCGCCACATTCAAATTTATGCACAAAATATTTTGCCATACCCTTTGTGTAAAGGTCAACAGCATTGTATATACATTTATCCGCATATTTGCAACCGTCTGTACAGCGAAGCGGAACATCTCCCGGTGCATTCTCACTCTTGAAATAAGCGTTGCTTCCGTAAGAAGCTATAGACATACATTCCGAATTTATGAGATATAACAGCAAATCAAAATCATGGCAGGATTTTGCTACGATTAGCGGAGACGATGTTTTTTCGTTATTCCACGGACCGCGTACATAACTGTGCGCATGATGCCAGAAGCCTTCGTTTTCGTTAAGCTGCATCGTTATAATATCTCCGATAAGTCCTTCGTCAATTATTGATTTTATCTTTTTGATAAATGGCGTATATCTGAGAACAAAGCCCGTCATAAAGACCTTATCATAATTTTTTACTGCATTTTCCAAAAACAGTATTTCATCAAGGGTAGGCGCAATAGGCTTTTCCAACAGAATATTATACCCTTTTTCCATAGCGAGCAGCGTGGGCTCTATGTGCATTCTGTCCTGCGTGCAGATTAGAACGGCATCAGCAAGCTTTTCTTTTTCAAAAAGCTCTCTGTAATCCGCAAAGCACATCTCTTCTCCTAATGCATATGTTCTTTTAAACTGATTTCTTTTCTTTTCGTCAGGCTCTGCCACTCCGACTATTTTAAACAGCCCTTTTTGAGTTATATGTGGCGCGTAAGAGTCCTTTCCGCGCCCGCCTGCACCTACTATTACACAAGTTTTCATATGATTACTCCCTATTACATACCTTCAAGGAATCTGTCTACTACGAGTTGTCTGAACTTTGGTGAAAGGCTTGCAAAATATGCTGTAAATCCTGTTACCCTTACAACTAAATCAGGATATAAGTCAGGATTTTTATTTGCTTCTATAAGCTTTTCTCCGTCCAGAACATTAATATTTATCAAGGTTCCTCCCTGACTGAAATGACCGATAATAAAATTACAAACTGTTTCCACGCCTTCTTCGTCAGCCTTTACACCGGGGTCAAACTCTATCTGAAGCGGAGCAGTGTTTCCATATCCGCATTGAACAGAGGCAATACCGTTTGACTGAGCAGTGGAAGCACCATCTTGTCTGAAATGTGGATTCGGGTTTGCTCCGTGCGAAATCGGCTCGCCCGCCTTTCTTCCATTAGGCGTTGCCACAACCTTTGAGCCGTACTCTATAGCCCTTGCCCAGCTGAACCATCCGGGGACAAGAGTTCTTCCCTCAGGCATTGGCTGTGCCTTAATGTTTTTCACCCAGCAGTCAGTAATCCGCTTTGCCCATTCATCAGAAATTGTACCGCCCTGACAGTATTTTGGAGAAGAATTTAACATAAGCCTTACACGCTCATTTTCAAAGTTACTGTCGAGAGCTCCATACAATTCTTCCCAGGTTAAAAGCTTTTCTTCCTCTATTCTCAGGCTCATTGCTCCGAAAGAGTCAGCAACAACAGCAAGGCCTGCACCGTCAACACCTACGGTGTAAAGAGAAGCGCATCTTGAAATATCCTCACCCTGTTCAATTGTATTTTTCATCATCAGATTCATAACAAGCTCGGGCGTTACCTCCCACTGATGGTCAATATGGAGATTTACTCCCTTTGCTGTTGTATCTATAGCAATTTTAAGATGCTCTTCAAAGATTTCAAAAAGTCTCTGTGTTGATTTGTTTTCTTCATTTCTCATATCCTTGAGAGCTTCTTCCATAACCTTTGCAATATTTATCTTAACGGTATCATTCATCGGAAATTCTTTTCCGGGAACACACATCCAGTTACAGCCAACAGCTATTCTTTCCCTTGCTGTTTTCTTATCTGTTCCGTTTCTCATATACCCCTCGGCAAGTGCCTTATCATTACAAAACCGGGGCCAGCCGTTTTTATTCTTTATCAGGTAATAAACTGCCTTTTTCAAGAATTCCTTATCGCAGTTTTCGTGAACTCTTACAGTTAAGTTGCAGGCAATATCAATACTGTCTGCCGCTTCAAGTATCAGATAAGACAGATGATTTGTCATATCCTTATCATTCTCATCAACACCTGAAATCTGGTAGTAGTGAGGGTCAATCAAAAGAAGATTGGCAATAAGAAATTTTGCTGTTTCATCATCTAAAATCCCCATTTTTACATCGTTCTCGTAATAGGGATAAAGCAGTCCGTCTAGTTGAAAGCCTGCCCCGTCTCTCGTATAAATTCTTGATGCACAGTTGAAGAATGCAGTCCACTGACACGCTTCGCGGAAAGTCTCTGGTGCATCGAGCCTTATGTTTTCGCAGGTTTCTTTCATTTGCTCAAGGCTCTTACGGATTTCAGGTCTTTCCTCTTTGGGAATCATTTCTTTTATTTTTTCAATATGCCTGTCTATAAATCGGACAATTGCAAGAACTGTGCGTTCTTCAGCATCATAAAATTCCTTTTTATCAGTATTTATACCTCTGTACTTTCTGATTTTTTCAAGCAAACCGCCAAACCCAAGCTCAAAACCTATGCTGTAATCACAGGCTAGATGTGCATCTCCGTCTATTCCTGTCTGGATATTATATTTGCTCTGAAGAGGTTTTAAATCGTCATACGGAAAACGCTGTTCGTCCCAACGTTTACTCCACTGGTCGGTTGCTGATTTCATAAGCTTTATTATTTCAGGCTTTTTCTTCAGCCAGTCAGGGAGATAATGCACATCTCCCCTGTAGTTAACAAGCATATCACGCCACCTGCCGCAAAGCATTTCCATAGGGTCAACATACGGCTCATGAGCATCTATAACACGGCAGAAGTTTTCACACATTCCATCGTATCCGTAAAAGCTTCCGTTGGAGCTGTTATACCACGGCTTTACTTCATAATTCTCCGAAATCGGAACTGTGCCGAAATCATCAAGGTCGGTATATCCGTTTTGTGCACGTTTTTCAAGTGTGTGTCTTATTTTTGTATCCCTCATGGATTTTAATCTGTCAGCGTATGTAAGCATATTTATCAAGCTCCTTCATATATTCCGTAGACGGCACTTTAAATTCTGTTATCTTCGTATTTAATGCCTTTTGCTTTGACACTCCCAACGGATGATACGGCAAAAGCTCATACTGTACGACATTTTCAAGGTTTTTTAAAAACTCCGATATTTTGTCTATCTCCTGATTTATTTCTATAATCACAGGAGTTCTTGCAATAATGGGAATTCCCAGTTTGTTAAGCTTTTCGAAATTTTCTTTTATTATTTCGTTCGGTACTCCCGTGTATTTTTTATGAGTATCACTGTCCCATATTTTAAGGTCTGCCATTATTAAATCAAGCTCTTTAAAAATATCCTCATCATAATATACAAGCGAGGTTTCAACAGCGCAGCCAATATCATTTTCTTTGCATAGCCTGATAAGCTCCTTTACAAAGTCCTTCTGCATAAGAGGCTCACCACCTGAAATTGTAAGTCCCCCGCCTCCCGAGTAATAGGGTTTATCCAAAAGAACTTCTTTGAAAACTTCCCCTGCACTCATTTCTTTTCCGCATATGACCTTTGCCCCTGCAAAACAACCCTCGCTGCACATTCCGCAGCCAATACATTTTTCGGGATAGACCATAATCTGAGGAGCGGGAGAAATACATTCAGGGTTATGGCACCAGATGCAGGAAAGAGGACAACCTTTAAGAAAAACGGTTGTCCTTATTCCTTTTCCGTCGTGAAGTGACGCTCTCTGAATATCTGCGACAATTCCCTTAACCACAGATTGGTTCCTCTTTTCCGCTCTTACTACTTTTAATTGCGGCATCTAAAATTGCCATTACTTCCATATTTGCATCAAGGGTAAGCATTTCAAATATAGCTTCCCTATTATTTTTTGCATTAGTATAGTGACAAGGCATATTTTTCAATTCTGCTCCAAAGTCAATTTCAGGTACCTTAACTTCGTTTCCGTACATATCGAATGCCTTTACATCAGGTGCATTCTCTGCACCGCCTGTACACATAATAACACCATCTGTGCAAAGCACCATAGGGCCAGACGGAATAACTGCACGCGGAGTAGACCATGTACCCTCAATTACAGACATCTTTCCATCATATCTGATAGCTGCTGCAAAGTTATCGTCTGTGTCACCGAAAGGAGTATTCAGGTTTGCACCCATACTGATTATGCTTTTTGCATCTTCGCCCATAAGCCAACAAGTGAAGAAGCAGCCATAGCAGCATATATCAAGGAAAACACCTCCGCCAAGGCTTTCCTTATGCCACCACGTTTTTCCGCGTTGTTCATCGGTCATTTCTTCCGCATTGGCAGAAACGCCTCTGTGCCTTGCTCCTTTTCCCAGAGGACCTGTGTGCCCGTTAATATAGCGCAGCTTTACAGGCTCACCTACAAGCTTTGCATCAATTGCTGCTTTCATTCTATGAAGATATTCACGCCAAGCCACAGGCCAGTTAACTACCGCCTCGATGCCGTATTTATCTACGCTTGCCTTAATTTTCTTTGCTTCATCAAGGCTTACTGCAATCGGCTTTTCAATAGAAACATTTACGCCTCTTTTAGCACATTCTTCAACCACCTGAGGCTTCTGTGCGTTTTCAGTAAGTATAAATGCAATATCGGGCTTTTCGGCTTCAAGCATTTGTATGTAATCTTCATAGACATTACTGCAATAGTTGTTCCTTACGTTTTCCATATTCCATACCGGAGTGTATCTGAGGGGAGGAATTTCCTCCGTCTGTGATTTTACATCAGCTATTGCAGCAAGCTCCATACCATCACATTCATTGATATATAAAGCTACCTCATTGACGTGCATATGAGAACAGCCGATTATTACTGCTTTTATCATCCCACAAGCTCCTTTACGTGAATTTCTCTGTTTTCCTGTGCTGAACGGTAGAAACATTCAATCGCCTTTGTCACTTCAATATTCTGGTGCTCTTTAATCAAGAACTCTTCCTTACCCAAAATGGTGTTAATTATATTTCTGTACATATATCTGTGCTGCTCAAAGGGAACGCCTGCAAATTCTCCGTTATCAAACCACTTCATATCACATTCGGTCTGGTATCTGCCAATATTCTTATAGAGTTTTTCCTTATTTACGGAAAGACCGCCCTTGTCACCGCAGATAACCATATCAAGATTTGTGGTGGGAAGATTGATTGCCCACGAGAACTTAAAGTTTACGCTCATGCCACCTTCAAGACGCATAAATCCTGTTGCAAACTCTTCAACATTAAACTCGCGGTAATCATATTTTCGGGGAGAAAATGCACCGCTGTACGCACCGCTTTCAGCAATACTGAGAAGAACATCCTCGCCCTTATTTGCAATTTTTGTATAGGTGCTTCCCGATACTGCTTCAACTTTTTTATCGCCCACAATCCAAAGCAGAGAATCAATAAGATGAACGCCAAGGTCGCAGAAAGGACCGCCAAAATTATGCTCCTTCATATGGAAAAATCCCCATGTAGGAATACCTATTCGTCTGATAAACTCTATATCGGAGAAATACACATCTCCAAGCTCGCCGCTATCTACAAGGTTTTTGGACTGCTGCATATAGTTTCTCCAACGCATACATTGACAAGGGAAAAGTATTTTGCCGCAATCCTTTGCAGTCTGCCACATTTCCTTTACATCTGCTACGGAAAGACCCATAGGCTTTTCACAGGCAACATGCGCCCCTGCCTGAAGTGCCTTAATTGTCCATTCCTTGTGATACATATTAGGTGTACATACTGCCACAAAGTCGGGCTTAAGCTCATCAAGCATTTTCTGAGGGTCTTTGTAATAGTTGGGAACATCGTGTCTTTTTGCAGTTTCTGCGGCAACCTCCTCACGAATATCTGCTACACCAACAACCTCTACCAACCCCTCTTTTCTCAAAACATTCAGTGCGGGAAAATGTGCACTATTTGCTATCATTCCTGTACCGATTATTGCTACTCTTAATTTACTCATTGCTTTTATCCTTTCTTTTAATTAAATATTACACCATTATTTTTCAATGTTTGCTGTAATTTCTTTATATCCACATCACATACACTGCAGTTACTTTGAATGGCAAGTGCTGCAGCTGTTCCTGCCGCCTGACCTGTCAATGCACACGTAGGTATTACTCTTGCAACCTCCCAGCCGTTACCTTGCGGTGAGGAAATTATTCTTCCTGCGGCAAGAAGATTATCAAAGCTTTTATTGTACAGAGAGGAATACGGAACATTATAGCGTTTGCCAATAAAATTCATTCTGAAATCGCCGCAGCTGCCTATTGAATCCTCAAACTGCCTTCCGTCCTCTGCGCAAAAATCACACTCACCCTGAATACGCCTTATTGTTCTGAATTGAGCCATTGTGGGAAGTGTCATTATATCAAAACTGTTTCTGTCCATACTTTTAATTCTTTTCAGCATAGTCGCCTTACCGCTGAGTATGTATGCATTTATATCATCAGCTTTTACTCCTGTGAGCATGCCCATTCCTTCCGGATGCCCGTTTCCGTACATATTACTTCCTACATTCAACCATTTTCTGAATTTGCAGGTGTTTCCGTCAGAAACCAGTTCTTCCGCCATTTCCATATCATAATAATGAGCGATATATGTCATATAATTTTCACCGATATGGGTAGGAACGCCTGCTCTTGACATTACGGTTGCATTACCGGTTGCATCTATTACAACATCAGCATCGTATCTGATTCTGCCATCAGTATTCTCTACAATTATTCCTTCACAGTGGTTTCCTTTCATTACGGGAAATGTTGCCAGAGTATCAAACATTATCTCTACATTATTGGAAACAACAAAATCGTCAAGAGCCAGTGTAAACACAGTAGGCGAATAATATGTAGAATACCTTTCATTTTTCGGCTTGTTACTTCCTTCTCCTCCCCAATTTCCGGGAAGATTATCAAATCCATACCGGAAGGAGAGCTTTATCAATTCCTCTGCAATTGAGCCAATCATCTGAGTACCATTGCCGTCACAAAGAGGCTCATACCAGCTTATAAGCCCTTCAGTTGCAAGCCCCCCAAGATTAACACCTTTTTCCAGAAGAAGCGTTTTTGCACCCGCTCTTGAAGCGGATACGGAAGCAGCAACACCTGCTATTCCGCCTCCTACAACAATCACATTATATTTTCCCTTAAAAATTGGTTCAGTACTGTTCATTTTAACACCTCAAAGCTGAAATGGATCAGCCATTTCTAATCAGAATGTGGTATCAAGCTCAATCGTTGCACCGCTTTCAATCGCCTGAGGAATTTTACACATTATATCAAGTACATGACGTGCATGCTCAGGAGAAAGTACGGGGTCACAGTCATTTTCTATTGCTTCAATAAGGTCTCTGAGGCAGCAGCACTGGCTGTTAAGCTTTTTCGGGGGCTTTACCCATTCCATAGCTTCTACCCATCCTCTTATTCCCTTTTCAGGTGCGTCCATATATACATCAGGAATAGGATTTGTCATATAAGGCTTCGTTACGGCAATTGTGCCCTTATCACCAAAGATTTCAAGCTGGGGTGATTTTGATGCTTTCTGAGCAAAGCCTGTGTCAACCACAGCCATTTTTCCTTCGCCGTAATCAAGAGTTATTACATACTGGTCAGGAATTTTATCTGTTTTTATCATTTTACCGTCAAATTCACCTGAACGCACTTCACGTACAGGAGTGGTCACTTTCGCCATACATGCAAACTTTTTTGCAGGTCCAAAGAGAGAAGTTACTATCTGAAGTCCATGCACACCCATATCTACAAGTGCACCTGCACCGGGTTCAAAGAACCATGAAGGATCTGCATCACGGTACTGAAAATATTCAGGTCCGCCGTGAGAAAGATTACACTTAACATAATATGGATTACCAATTGTTCCGTCACTCATCATCTGCTTTGCTATATTTAAGTCATAACGCATGGGGTGAATAGGTACACATACGTATTTTACATTGTTTTTCTTTGCAAGCTCAATCTGCTCTGTAAGTTCCTTAACACTTGGAGCAGCAGGCTTCTGAGAAATAAGATGCTTTCCTGCACCGAGCACTGCCATATTAATTTCGTGATGAGCCTGAATAGATGCTGCATCAATTGCAATATCAAAATCGCATTTTTCAATAAGTTCATAAACGCTTGAGTACCAATTCGGAATATTGTATTCTTCACAAGCCTTCTGCGCTCTTTCAGGCATAATATCAACTGCAGCAACAATTTCAGCGTTAGCTTCCTTATTTGCATTAGGTAGATACTGCCAGTTAGCAAAAGAACCGCAACCAACAACCGCAACTTTCCAAATTTTCTTTCCCATACTTATCACCTCATAAATTTTACTAATCTTATTTACATTTTAAAACTATATGCTATAATAGTAAATAGAATAAATTCGCAATTTTGTGCACAATATTAACATTTTACATTTTGTTTTAAGGAATTGATGTTATGATTTATGACTTTGAGCTTAATCAGTTTCCTGTGGTAACAGATTTCTATTC
>JAZQAB010000119.1:0-18220 GCA_045545055.1 Clostridia bacterium
GCTATTGCTCCACCAATTATACCTTGCCAAAAAGACGAGAGCAGAAAGGAAATTTATCAAGGAAGAAAAATGCAGGAATGCTGTCGCATTTCAAGTTTTTCTGACGCAGAGAAATTTTCTTTGTGCCGAGTATTTGACGGCAAGGTTTAGTTGGTGGAGCAATACTATTTTAGGGATTGGTATAAAATGCCTCTCCATTCAGAATGGGGAGGCATTTTTAGAAATTATGATTTTACAAAAACAAAGCTGTTTCAAGTGCAATATATAATTTACCCAGATTGTGATTTGCTCCGTGAAGTCCTTCAATGTCATAACCGCTTGATTCCAGTACATCACCTGATTCAAGAAAATCATAAAGCTCCAAACAGTAGAAATCACACAAAGCCTGTACACCTGCAAGTTCCATTTCAACTGCAATACATCCCTCTTTTCTGCGTTTTTCAACAAGTCCCACAGTTTCTCTTATCATAGAATCTGTAGTCCAGACTTTGCCCAATACATAGGGGATATTTAATTCTTCAAATATATCAGCTAATTTCTTGCTGTTTTTGATTTCGATATAGTCTGCGGGTTCAGCAAAGTAGTATGAACAACCCTCCCCACGATAGCTTTCTGTGGGAATTATAAATCTGCCTTCGGTTTTTTCTCTGTCAAGACTTCCGCAAGAACCAAACATAATAAATTTTGTGGCACCTGTCTGCCAATGTGCTTCATAGCAGAAAGCCGACGCAAGTGCAGAACCTATGCCAGTTAAATAAAAGGCAATATCTCTGCCTTTATAATTCATTTTATAGATAGTTATATCACCGTTGCAAGAACTCAGAATTCCAATCTTTTCGCATGGATAGGTATTAAGCAGGTGATTATGTATATCTATTGAAAAGATAATCAGACATAAATCTGTAATATGTTTTGGTTCTCCGTAAAAATCCTTAATGTTAATAATGGGTTCTGTTTTAATATCATAGCAATCTGTAATCATAATATTTCTCCTTTTTTTCTTAATTATACCCGAAAAACTTCTTTTAGTCAAGAAGTTTTTACTGGTATACCGATAAAAACTTTGGAATTTGACAAAGTTTTTCGGGTTTGCTGATAAAGTTTAGTTGGTGGAGCAATATAACCTATTGCGGATAAGCATTACAGGGAACCTCTACAGTTTTTTCAAAAAAATTTATCCGCCCCCTCTTGAACTATTGACAATTTTTTGTGTGTCGTGTATAATAAAGAAAAATTGTATGTTCTTTTGGTATGCGAAAGAGATACAATAAATTTATGAGGAATAAAGGAGAAGATTTATGAAAAGATATATTGGAATTATAGTGCTGACGGCTTTGCTTTCTTTGACAGGATGCGGAATTGAAGTTGAGAAAATAGACAATACAGCTGAACAGACAACAGAAGCCCCAGCTATGGTAACAACAGCAGAAACTATCGTAGAATCAGAATCACAGTCGGAAATCGCAGCTGATACCGCAGCTCCCGAAATACCCACAACTACTGAGGCTGAAACTGCTACAGTTACTCAAACAGAGCCACCTACTGAGCCTGCAACTACTGTACAAGAAACAACCGCAGCAAGTCCCAATGAGATTTTTGCCCTGAATGGACCGCTTGGACGGCATCAGGGAGTTGAGGAATTTGACAATGCAAAATTTGCGGCATCCTTTGGAGCAGGCGATTTCATCAAAAACGCTGACGGCACATTCACATTGACAACTATGATTTACCGCTATGAAATATTCAGCAGCGAAGATATTCAATCTCTTAAAGTTGGCGATACAATCTGGTGTCTTGGCAAGAATGTTGCTGTTGAAACTATAGAAGTGCTTGACAGCGGTCTTATCATTGTAAATGGCGGCATTGAAAATGGCGGACGTTATTTTAAAACAGACGAAAATGGCTTATATTTCGAAAGCGGTATGAATGACCGCCATTCCTATTATGAAATCGGCGAAAATACCTACACTCTTTCAGCTGATTTTGTATTTACAGATAATTCTGATATGGATAACCCAAAGACATATACTGCCGAAGAACTTATGTCACTTCTTACATATGATACGCATTTTGTCAACAGTAATACAATTGTGGAAACTTCCAACGGTGTTGTAACTGCAATTGTGAGAAATTATATTCCATAATATTGAATAATATAGGAATCGGACAGAACCATAAGGATTTGACGGAGTATCATTGAAACTTGCTGGGGAAAAACTTTCTCAAAAGGGTTTCCCTCAATAAATTTCCATAATTTCCAAAGTATTGACAGAAACTTAAAAGAGTGATACAATAATAGCAGATAATAATGAAAGGCAGGGTTGTTTGATTCGGATAGATATATAGTATACTTTTTAAGGGGATGCTATGTCTATTCGGGTCAGACAGCCTTTTTTGTTATGTCTTAAGGGTAGCCCTAAAGAAAAAAGCAGATATCGTGCATAGCTGTTTTTCAAAAGGGTGAGTTAGCAAACGCCAAAAAATTTTGTCGTTTGCTATAATTTGATTTTTCAGGAGGAAATAATTATGCCGAATTCGTTTGAACTTGCTGCAGAAGATACTGATTTTATACAGAGAGAAATGGACTTCACTCTGAATTTACTTATTTCAAAAAAACTTCTTAAAGAGGGATTGATTACTCAAATAGAATATGACGAAATTGATACAATTTTAAAAGAGAAATACAACCCGTTCTTGTTAGCGTTTATTTCTGAAAATCCTTGATAAACAGCGATATTTACGGATAAGTAATGGGAAAATCTAATACCTATCCCTGTTATTAAATTTGTGGGGGAATTTATGAAAGAAATAATTACACTTCAGTCGGAAAAAACAATGTTTTTCAAAAGAAAGCGTGTAGCAGCATATGCAAGAGTGTCTGTGGAATCAGAGCCGATGCTGCATTCTGTAAATGCACAGATTAGCTACTATAGCAAACTTATTCAGAATAATCCTGACTGGGATTATATCGGTGTATATGCGGATCGAGGAATTACCGGAACGAAGATTCAAAAAAGAGATGCATTTCAAGAATTAATGAACGAATGTGAAAAAGGAAATGTGGATATTATTCTTTGTAAGAGTATTTCCAGATTTGCACGAAATACCGTTGATTTGCTTGAATCGGTAAGACGTTTGAAAAAACTTGGTGTAGAAGTTCGCTTTGAAAGAGAAAATATAAGCAGCTTTAGCAAGGAAGGTGAGTTCATTCTTACTATCCTTGCCTCATTTGCACAAGAAGAATCTCGTTCTATTTCAGAAAATGTAAAATGGGGTATGCGTAGAAAATATGCGAGCGGAGAAGCAAAAGCGTGGAATAAACACGTATATGGTTATCGGTTTGACGATGAACTTAATCAATATGTTTTTATTTTGGATGAGGCGAAAATAGTGCGTGAGATATTCAATATGTATTTGAATGGAGAATCTTTCCGTCAAATTGCCAATATTTTGAATAGCAGAGGTGTTAAAACAACTAATGGCTGTAAATTTGATAAGGGAACTATTGGAAGAATTATTGGTAATGAAATATATACAGGAAATCTTTTATGGCAGAAAAAGTTTGTTGAAAATCACTTGACAAAAATCAAAAAATTGAACAGAGGGGAATTGCCTAAATATCTTTATGAGAATTGTCACAAAGCAATTATTAATCACGATATTTTTGAAAAAGCTCAAGAGATACGAAGCGAACGAAGTGAAAAATATTGCAGGCATATATTGGGTTACAAATATGATTTTGCTCTGAATAAGTATTTTATCATTCCGGAAGAAGCTGAATCAATACGTTGTATTTTTAGTTTGTATTTAGATGGATTTAATTATATGGAAATTGCAAAAGAAGTTACAAGGCGAGGTATACGCACAGTAAGGGGAAATTGTTTTACACGTTATAGTATTGGCGATATAATACGCAATGATTTTTACGGAATTTCAGTAACTGATGATAAAGGTGCTTGTCATGATGCTATTCTTGATAACAAAATATTTGTTCAGGTTTTAGCTGAAAGAGAAAGGAGAAAGAATCTGCAATGGAAACAGTTTTGAAATCAATTCAGCCGGAAAATAAGATTGAAAGACAGGTGACTGTAATTCCGGCAACTTGTGAGGAAAGTAACACATCTAATGCAGATGCTATAAAAAAGATACGAGTGGCAGCATATGCACGTGTAAGTACCGACTATGAAGAACAGCAATCATCATATGAAACACAGGTGAAGTACTATACTAAATATATCAAAGAACACATCGGGTGGAAGTTTGCGGGAGTTTACGCTGATGAGGGGGTAAGTGGATTAAGTACAGCAAAAAGAGAATCATTTAATGCTATGATTGCTGACGCTCTCGCTGGCAAAATTGACCTTATAATAACAAAATCAGTCAGCAGGTTTGCAAGAAATACAGTTGACAGCTTAACTACCATACGCACATTAAAAGAACATGGCGTTGAGTGTTACTTCGAAAAAGAAAACATATGGACGCTTGATTCAAAAGGTGAATTATTACTGACTATTATGAGTTCGATTGCACAGGAAGAAAGCCGTTCTATATCAGAAAACGTCCGCTGGGGCAAAAGAAAGAGTATGGCTGATGGAAAAGTGACGATTTCATATTCAAAATTTCTTGGTTATAAAAAAGGAGAGAATGGCGGACTTGCAATAGATGAAGAACAAGCTGCTATTGTACGCAGAATTTTCAGTATGTATTTACAAGGTTATAATTTGACTCAAATAGCAAAAATACTGACCGGAGATGGAATAGCAACACCCTTTGGGAAATCACAATGGAGATATTATACTGTTTTGCGTATCCTTACGAATGAGAAATATAAAGGTGACGCATTGCTGCAGAAGTATTATGTATCGGATTTTCTTACAAAAAAATTGGTGAAAAATAATGGCGAATTGAAGCAATATTATGTAAAGGGAAATCACGAGGCAATTATAGAACCTGAAATATTCGATCTTGTGCAAAAATTGCTTGCGGTTGGCAGCAAAGGTAAAAGGCAGTGCGGAACAACTATTCTGTCATCAAAAATTTATTGCGGCGACTGTGGGGGAATCTATGGTTCTAAAGTATGGCATTCAAATGATAAGTATCGCAAAGTGGTTTGGCAGTGCAATGATAAATATAAAGGTCAGAAATGCAGTACACCATATCTTACTGAAGAACAGATTAAAAATTTATTTATAAAAGCTGTTAATAAGCTGTTGAATAGTCGTAAGGATATTATTTTAGGATATGATGAGATTATTAACAGTAAGCTTGGGACTGATATGTTGGAGGAAAAACAAGAAAATGTTAAATCAGAGTTGACAGAAATTGAAGTTGAGATGAAGAATATTTCTTCATTGGATACAAGCGAATATAGAGCAGAAAGAGGGACAATTGTTAGTCGTTATGAATTGCTGAAAGCTGCTAACAATGAACTTGAAAAGGAGATTAACGATAAAACTGTTCGCCGTGAGATAATAAAACGCTTTTTGAATCAAAATGAAAATACAGATTTTATAACTGAATTTGATAATGTATTTTGGGTTTCTATGCTTGAAAAAATGATAGTATATAACAAAGAGAAAATGTTGTTTGTATTTAGAGATGGAAGCGAGATAATAGTTGATATGTAGCATTTTGGGGCATCTGCCATTTGGCAGATGCCTTTATTTATTGCTATACCGAATATCACAGATATATTGGTTATAGGTACTCTATAATTGGAATTTTTGTATTATATCGTACACGACAACAGATTGGGTAGACATTACAGAGGACGGAACGGTCTACGTCAATGGCACGGCTCTTGATGAACCTTACATTGATGAAAAAGCTCTCGGTGAATGTGATATTGATTTACCATATCAGGTTCCCGAAAGCAGAATATTTGTAATGGGTGACCACCGTTCAACTTCTATTGACAGCCGAACAAGTATGGTTGGCTGTATAGCTGATGAATATATCATTGGCAGATTGATATTCAGGGTTTGGCCATTTAAGGCTATAAGCCCACTTTAATACGCAGCGTTCTTATTCGTGAAATTTGAAGAGAGGTGATATCTGTGAAAGAGCTGCAAAATTTTGTTTACAGACATATGGACGCATTGAAGCATCACAAGAGATATCTTGCTATGCTTACCGCTTTATCAATGCTTGTTACTTTCATAGTTCCGCTTATTCTCGTAGAGCCTGCGGATAGTATGTCGGGTATCCTTATTTGTGGAAAATATGAACATACTCACAACGCTGAATGTTATGTTGATGATACTCTCGTTTGTGAACTTGATGAGCATATCCATACTGAGGATTGTTATCTTAAATATTCCTCAGCTTTGAAGGGTAATGGGAATAACGGCGGCGGACAAAACGTTGATGTATATAATGCTTTTGGTGACGATGCTAACTATGATGCTAAAACCAATACGTACTATAGCCCTAAATCTGTTCCGCTTTACACACTTCTTTTTGGTGAAACGGCAAATCCTGCTGATCACTGGGTTGATCCTAATGGTTCCCTTGATGATAACCTGCTGCGTGTAGGTCAGGAGTACTTCTTAGGTTATGCAAGTGACTTCTGTGCTTTCATCGAAGGCGACTTTATCGCTTATGATGCCGATGCCGAAGGTCGTATGTTTGTCGGCGGTGACCTTATTTTCAGAGGTCAGCCCGGAGGCGAAGAATGGAACTATCAGGTTGGTGCAGGTGACTACGGTCATTCAATTCCTATCTGGGAAACAGATGAATACAACGGTATAACCGGATTTGCATCAGGTATTATTGGTGGTAAGGTTTACCGTTTAGGTACAATGACTACTTTCTCTACTCTTACGAGAGATGGTGGATATGCACGAGCTTTACCTGGTACTCGCACTATTGATAGACATTTTTCCGGATATGATATTTTCTTATATCCTGAGGAGGGTGCTTATAAGAAGTTTATTGTAGGAAACCTTGAGGATTCACTTCATCTTGATGAAGATTATTTAGAACGAAACCCAGATGGATTAAAGGATGTTCCATACGAAACAAGCTGTAATCATTTATATTTCAAAAAAGAAGGACAAGCTGATGATAAGTATTGTGGCTTGTGTAACAATAAGACTGATGAAGCTATGGAAGCCGAGCATAAATATTTAAGTAATGTAAATGAAATAGCTCAGTTTTACAATTATAACGGTGTAAATACAATTCTTGAAAAAACCTTTGATACTTTAAGAGCTCGTTCAATGAGTCTTGCTTCTATTGATGCACTTGAAACTACGATAGACGGTGATACACTTGTATTGAATGCTACAAATATAGGTGATGCTAAAACAGTATATTTCAATATCAGAGATTGGGACAAAATAGCTGATAAGACAATAAGAAATATTCAGATTATTGTTCCTCCTGAAAGAGTTACATTTACTGAAGATGGCGATAAAGAAGAAGAGTTTGCCTTAAATAGTGCTAAAACTATCAAGAATCTTGACTTGAATATTATTATCAGTTGTGATGATACAAACATAGTAATTCCTAAAAGTATATGTACGTTCATCAAAGCGGGCGAAAATGGAGAAACACCTGATGGTGGTAAAGGCTACAGAATAAGCAATGCCGGTACAGAGAATTTAGTTGGTGGTAATGTTGCTAAGGCAAATGCAACTAATAATCATCCTATATCATCTAATATTCTTTATAACTTCTATAATGCAATATCAGTAAAATTTAGCGGAAAACAAGGCGATTCTGAAGGTGGTACTAACTTTAACGGAACAATTTTAGCTCCAAATGCACACGTTGAATCAGAAAAATTGTGTCCCGGACATCTTTCGGGTGCGTTGATTGCGAAGTCGTTTGAGGGCGGTCTTGAATTTGGTTACAGACCTTACCGTGGTGGCGTTGACATTTTCGGTATGGTTTCCGGTTACGGAATTCCTGTAAATAAGTATGTGGAAGGAAAAGTTGATGAAAATGGCAACCCTGTTCGTCTCCCCGGCGCATTGTTCGCTATTAAGGAAGAAGGTAAGTTCGTAAGCTTGTTTGAAAGCGGAAAAGGTACAAACTTCGCAGCACTTCCTTCAAGAGTTGATTTTTCAGGAAATGGACCATATAGAGAAGACGAAATAAGCCAGAGTCTTGTTGACAGAGAATATTCAGGTCAAACAGAAACAGGCGAAAAGCTTACAGCTCCTGTAGAATTTACGTTGTATTCTGATACGAACTTTAATGATGATAATAAAATTATCAAAATTGAAAATGACGCTGCTAACGTAAATAACTTAGTTAAATTCTATCTCCAGTCTGAACAGGATTTGAATTTTGTTGAAAACGAATATTTCAAGGCTGTTAAAAAGGATGGCTATTATGAAATATATCTGATTAAGCCTATACCAAGCGACGGTGTTAATATTACAGTACAAAACGTTGCAGATAGCACAAGTTCAAAAACCGTTAAGATTAACGGTTCTCAGAATATGACATTGGATATTAATCCTACAAATGCTTCGTATAAGGTTGGTGATAAAATCACATTAGCACCTTCAAGTACTCCTGAGGGTGATACAATTTACTACAAATATTTTGTAAATGGTAATCTTATAGATGAGTCATATAGGACAGGTGCTTATTACGATTATGAGATAAAAAATTCCGGTAATATGACTTACAGCGTTAAGGCATATGTGTTAGTTAATAACGAGTATTACGAAATAGCACAGGCAGAAGCTACTAAGATAGAGGCTTATGACGAAAATAACTTTGGTATTATGATTACTAATTCAGCAAACGTAGATGTTTCCAGTGTAACTTCAGGTGAGTCATACAAAATTAAAGTAATATCAAAGGATAACACAGCTTTACCACAGGGTGCAACTGTAAAATACTACGTTGATGAGCAATTGATAGCTCGGGAAGAAGGTAAAACCGAGTTAGTGGTTGATACTGTTATTAAAAATGAAAACGGAGAGATTGTAGGATACATAGCAGGTAAAGACTTCAATGTAAAAGTTGAAATAGTACAAGGAAATAACACAATAGTACGTAATGATACCATAACTGTTAATTTCAAAGATGGTATATCATTTGTTGACTATGCAAATGAATACGTAGTTGGTTCACACACCTATAATTTCAGCTTGAATAACAGTAATTACAAAGATGCATCTATAACATATTATTTCAGAGATCAACAGATTGAAGGAACTTCTATAACACCTACAATAGTTGGTAATAATATTCCTGTCAGAGCTAAGATTTCAGTTCATGGATTGGAATTGGATATCTATGGTCCTAATGTTAATGGTAAATATCCTGACAATTTAGGTGACTTGGATATACAGGATGGTCCTTTTGAAGCTGGAAATAATATAGGATTAGAATTGAAAAATGCTCTTAACGGTGCCAGCATTGTATTTAAAGCATATGATTCCTATGGTAATCAACAGTGGGCATCAGATCCACAGACTGTAGTCAATGGTACATGTTCAGCTCAGTTCCCGACTAATAGGGCAGATACATATACTATCAGAGCATTTATGAGATATGCAGAAAATCCTGAAATAGAAGTTGATAACGGTTCTATTAATGTTGCACCTAAGACTCTTAGTGGTTCGCTTTCAGTAACCCCAAGTAGAGTTTATACAGGTAGTCCTGTAGAATTCAAACTTACCAATGCTCCGGAATATGCACAGATTACATTAAGATTAACTGATCAGAATGGTCAAACTATTACGTTTAATGGAAATACTGATGGTAATGGTGAATGTGTGATTAATAACCCAATTAATCAGGCAGGAACCTATAAGGTAGAAGCTGAAATCCAAAAGGATGGTAACAAAGGTTACACATATGGTTCGTTGGAGGTAGTTGAAAATACAGCAGCGTTTACAGGTAATTATACATATGAAATTCAAAAAAATCCAAATTCAGAAGATAATTTTACTGTGAAGTTTAATGTGTATAGTGACGCTGAAAGTGCAGTTGCTGAAGTAACTATCACAAATGCTAATGGCAGAACATTCCGTCAAAGCGGTAATATCAATGGTGGTTCTTGGGAAACATACATTCCGATAGTTGGTAGTACAGGTACTCATAGTGTTCAAGTAACAATCTCCAAAAATGGTACAACTACAAATGCGCAAGGCGAACCAACTCTCGTACTTGGAAGTAGTGCAGAGGGAATTACCGGTAGCATTAGCGTAAGTAGAAATGAAGGAAGCCAATATGATGATTTTATTAATGGCGAACCAGTAAATGTTAAGTTTGTTACCAATGAGAGCGGTAAAAACAAACAAGTTGTATTAAAGCTTTATTGTTATGAGCAACATTTTGAAGACAAAACAATAGATGATTCTAATAACGACGGAGTCTATGAAACCCAGTTTACTCCCCAAATGAAAGGTACTCATCGAATAGAAGCTTATATTGATAATACACTAATAACTGTATTCTATTTTGATATAAACGCTCTTTTCACTTTACATGAGCCGTATGTGGTTAATGAATGGGGTTATATCGATTTATCAAGAATTGATGAGGATGAAGGTATTGGTGAAGTAATAAGCTTTACTATTGGTGGTCAAAATGTAAGTACAAATGATTATTATATTGACCAGTCAAACAATAAAATCTTGAGATTCAGACCTATCCAAACTTGTGAAAATGTTGAATTATATCTCAAAGTTAAACTTACTAAGAACGCGACAACTCATTGTACTAAAAGATTAACTGTTGTTTCCGCTCAGACTGTAAGTGTTGTTTCAGCGTATTCATTCACAAAATATCTCAATATTCTCGAAGATGAAGGGATAGCTCCTATTTCGGAAGCTTCTGAAGATAATCTGATAAGTATCACAGCACCTACAAATGAACCAATTGGTAAGGTAAATCTTTTCTTCCCGAATGACGTTGATGCAAAAAATTCGACATTCAAGCTTAAAGTAACATTTACTGATGTCAATGACAAAACATGTGTTAAGTACTATGATAAGAACAGTGAAGAAGTTAAAAACAGCGAAGTAGAAGGTAATCCCGATTATCTCGAACTTACAACTTCCGGCTTGACAGCAACAGATGGAAATCAACTTGGTGATATCAAAAATATAACAGTTGAAGCAGTTAATGGTTCGATTACAATTCAGAGTTATGTTCCTACGTTCCTGAAAGAAGATCAGTTATTAACAAAAACAACTTCAGTTGGTTTTAATCTCAAACCAAATGAGCAGAAGGAAATCGTTATTGATGATAAGTTGAAATCACTTGAGTCTATAACATTTAACTTTAACGCTAACGGAACATTAAACTACGCATTTGTAACTGAAGGTGCTACAGATGAAGCTGTATTTAACTCCTGTACAATCGTGAATAACACAGTAAAAATTACAAATGAAACCGGAAAAAATGTTGTAAAAATCAAGATTTACACACCGGAAGCATCAAATGTAACGCAATACTCAATAAATTCTTATGTTGGTATGGATGGACTTGGTGAAGCAGAGCAGGAGGCTTTGTTAACTGAAAATTTAGACATAATTAACTACTACACATTGGTTGAGCAGCAAGCTCCGACAGGTTACTTCAAGGAAGATACTATTTATACTATTGAAGTAAAAGAAACTGTCAAGCTTAATGAACTTCACGTAGTTGATGAAAATGAAGTGTATCCGACAGTGGTTTATACTACGGTTACTGTAAGGGATATGAATAACAATATAGTATTGCAGTATACTGTTGAAGTACATCCTGAAACAAATGGCATTTATAATGCTGACTCAAGAATACTTATCATTCATAATACTGACGGTACAACAACAACTTTCAAAGTGAGAAAGGGCGCTAATGACGAGGTTGAAGTACTTTCAGCTGACAACAACCCAATAGCAAAATCATCATCTACATTTAAATTCAGTTACGACAATAAAGAGTATTATTTAGATCCGGGCGCTTTGATGATAGTTCCTGTACCTGCTCCGATTGAATATAACAATAGAACAGGTCTTCTTTTCAGAAAGGTTGATAATAGTGGTGTTCCTGTTCAGGATGCTCTTATTGAACTGTACAAAGAAGTAGGAGATGGAAGATTTGTCAACGTCGAAGGCGTGAGAAATGAGGCTAACGATGGTTGGGAAGTAGAGCCTGACCCGATTGGAAGCTACTGGAACTGGACTCAAGGTTCCACAACGGAATGTCTGTTACCAATTGAAACATTAGTAGAAAACGTAACCTACAAATTCTGTGAAGCTAATGTAAGCGATAAATACGAGATTGCGAAAGACATTTTCTTTAGAAAGATTAGCAACACCGAAATAGAGTATTGGGAAGAGGGAGGAGATTCAGTTACAATTGATATTTCGTCTGATAACGTAATTCGTATGTCGGACTACAAGATTCCCGGTACAAAGCTTAGGATTGGTAAAGTTGGCGAAAACAATATACCTCTTGCAGGTGCGGTATTTGATCTCTATGCAGAAGGCGATGTTAAAATCAAAGAAGGCATAAGCGCAGGCAACGGAACTGGTGTTGATATTGATTTAACTACAGGTCTTACAACAAATGCTGTCAGATATGTTGAAAGAGGTTATCTGAAACCCGGTTCATACTATCTAATTGAAACAACAATTCCTGAACATACTGATAATACTAAGTGGTATGAAGATCCAGGTAAGATAGGTTTTAGGGTTAAGGATGATTTTACGGTTGAGTGTTATGATTATAGTGCTACAGCCAGTCAGCTTAAAACAGGTAACGGTTCAGATAATCCTTGGGGATATTGGTTGATTTTTAATGATAAATCAATGAAGGAACCAAGTTCCGGAGGCAAAATCGAGAATGTTACAAATATTTATGTAGTATTGACACCATATCAGGGTAACACTATCGTTATCAACGAATGTTGGACTAATAATAATAGTACGGCAATTACAACAAGTTCAAGTCCTGTGAAATTTGAACAATCAGGTAATAATTATACATTGAATTGGTCAATGGATTCACCAAAGGATTTTACTCAATTCAAAATATCCGGTAAAGATATGGTAGTTTCATATGTTAAGATAACAACTGCCGACGGTACCGAACATATTTTCAAGGAACCGGATTACGTTCTTGAAGATTCTGGAAATACTCCAGAGGATGAAGATGAGAAGATACCTACTCTCACTGTAGGAGAAAACAACACAATTACAGTTGGTAACAATGTTGGTGAAAACAGCAGAGATATTAAGGTAAACAAAAAGTGGCTTGGCGATAATGGATTTGAAGAATTCCGTAAACCTGTAACAATTACTCTTTATCAGACAAAGACACCAATAACAGACAGAAGTGAATTGACACCTAATGATAAATACAAAAATGAGAATGACGAAGTATACACCATAACACTTAACGAAGCTTCAAATTGGGCAGGTGTTTTCGAGGATGTTGAGGTAAAGTATCTAGATGAATCTGACGGAAAATACAAGGATTATTACTACTACATCGTAGAAGAACCGGTTGAAAACTATGCAACAACATACGAAACTAAACCCGACGGTACATTAATTGTAAATAATATTCTTGAAACAGTAGAAATTCCCGTTAAAAAGCATTGGGTAAATGATACCGGTCAAGAGATTGCATATCCGGAAAACATTACAGTTCAGCTTCAGATGCTTGTTGACAATGACGGTTCAGGTCCTGCAATTCCACAATGGGAGGATGTTCCTGATAAGTTACTTACTTTAACACCGGCAGGCGAATGGAAGGGAACTTTCAGTGGTCTTGCCAAAGGTCATTCCTATCGTGTTAAGGAAGCTTCTGTAAAGATAGGTTGGCAGGTTGATGATAGCCTTACGGATATTGTTACAGTAGATGAAAATGGTAATATCAGTGAGCAGAAAGGTTCAGTTGATAACACTCTTGAAATCACAAATAAACCCCAGGCAGAAAACCTTTCTAACCTGGAAATTAAGAAGTTGTGGGATTCATATGAGAACTTACCTGATTCAATCAAAGTAAGATTATTCCGAAAGACTCTATACGCAACATATCCAATGGGTCAGCCGGCTAAAAGTGTTACAAATGAGGATGGTTCAGTTACTGTAGGCGTTCAGGATGACTACGCAAGACTTCTCCAGTATTCGCTTTATTTCTATGATGGTGTTATGTGTGGAGAAGATGTAGCCGCTAATAGTGCATACTCATGGCGTAGTGCTTGTCATACTGACGATGATGTAGTTGGCGGTTTCCATGATGCCGGTGACCATGCAATGTTTGGTTTACCTGCTGGATTCTCTGCATCAAATCTTGGATGGAGTTTATTTGAATTCAGAGAAGATTATGATGCACTTGGTCAAACTGCACATACTAAGGTTATAACAGACTATTACGCAGACTTCTTTAGCCAATGCCTACAGGATAACGATAAAGACGGTACATTGGAGCTTCTTGTTCAGAAAGGTCACGGAAATACAGATCATGCATACTGGGGTATTCCGGAATTACAAGATTCAAGAATGAATCCTGTGACAATGGAAGATAAAAATGGTAAGACAGGTTGGACTAACGGAGAAAAAACAATTGAAAATGAAATGTTCTGGCGAAGTGATACGGGAGCTGATATTGCTGCCGAGTACGCAGCTTCTCTTGCATTAAGTTGTCTTAACTTCTATGACACAAATGAACCTGCTACTGATTCTGAAAATGCAAAATATCTCAGATATCTTGATAAGGCAAAAGAGTTATATCAATTTGCTATAGGTAAACCTGCTTTAAATGAATGGGGCGTAAACAAAGATGAATGGGATCCTAAACAATATATGGGATACTATGAATCGCATGAAGCTAACGATGATATGTGTTGGGCAGCTGCATGGATTGCCCTTGCTTCACAAAAAGTAAATCGACAAGAAGATTATAATAACTACAAATCCGAATCAGCGTCTAAATATAATAACATCGATTGGGGTTGGTGGGATGAAGGAGGTTATAACTGGAATAACGTAAAATATGGTGCAGCAATTGCAAATGCAGCGTATCTTGGCGGAAGTTGGGATAAGGTTGTAAAATTTGTAAATGATCAATGTTCAGGTAGTGGATATAAGTATATTAATGACTGGGGTCAGTCAAGATATAATACAGGATATCAAACCATAGGACTTGTTGCTGCAAAGCACGAAATGAGAGACGGAGTTAATTTGGGTCTTAATTTTGATACTACAAATAATGTACCGGTAGCTGTATCATGGGCGAAAAGTCAAATGAATTATATACTTAATAACCCATCAGGATATTGCTATGTTACAGGATTTGCAGAAAATTCAACTCAACGTCCTCACTTCAGAGCCGGTTCTGGTAGACGCTTTGATATGGCAATTAAAGATGATACATCAGTTATTGATGGATACGATATGGATGTTAACGTATTAATCGGTGGTGTAGTTGGTGGCTCAAATGGTGAGGGTACTTGTCATACTGACGATAGAGGTTATTATAAATATGAAGACGTTAGAAGTGATTATTGTGCTAACGAGGTAGCAAGTGATTACAATGCGAATCTTGTAGGCGCAGCAGCAGGTCTCTACTACTTCTACAGAACAGGCGAAACATACACAATTCCTGGCGTTGAAACACAGTATGTAACTGCTTCTGCTGCAAGTGTTCCGACATTGTTAATGGGACCACAAATAGTTTCAATGCAGAAACCAATAGTTAGTATAATGGATGATGAACCTAATCCTATTGTATTTGATAGTAATAACTATACTTCAAAATATAATGAGATTAAGAACTCTGATAGTAATGCTATTGATATTAGTGATTACACTTCAGGTAAAACTATTTCTAGAATAGAAATCAAGCTAAGCGGTCAAAGTGGTGATATAAAAATAAATGGTACAACATTATATCATGCAAGCGAAGGTGGATGTGCTGTCGGCTCATCTTGGGATGGCAATACATTGATTTCCGTTGCTCAACCTGATGGTAAATTTTACGGTTTATGGAATTCATCCATTAATGCAAATGAAATTACTAATATTTGGATCAATAAGTGGGGACTACAATTGGAATCTGTAAAGATATACTATGAACCACAAGGTCCAATTAATGTACCACATGACAAAATAGCAGTCGGCGATAGCATGACACTTACCTACAGTGAAGCTGGTGTTACTCCAAATTGGAGCGTTGATAATACTGATTTAGCAGAAATTGATAGTAACGGTCAACTTACAGCAAAGGCTGCAGGAACAGTTGTAGTTACAGCAAATGAAGCTACTAAGAATATTATCATTGAAGAGCTTGCAATTGGCGGTAATCAGTCGATGGCTAAAGATGGCACACAAACACTTACAATCAACAGTATTAAGGGAATAGGCGGTTTTGAATGGACTTCAAGTAATCCAAGTGTTGTTGAGGTAAATGGAGGTGTTGTAACAGCTAAGGCTGCAGGTACAGCAAGAATTACAGCTTCTAATAACAGTTATACCGATACGTTTGATATAACAGTTGTTAATATTCAATCAATAAGAGTGCCACCGGAGCAACCTTTTGAGGTGTCTAATGGTAGTGCAAAGTATTATTTCAATTTATCTAAGTTAGGTTTACCGGAAGGTACTATTCTGAAATCTGCTTCAATTCACGTAACTCCGGTTAATGCAGGTGACTATAGTGGCGGATTGATGCTTGGCAAGGAATATAGTGCAATTTGGGAACAGCATAACATAAGCGGTACGTTAGATTCAAATGGCAATACATTCAGAATTGACGGAACTATGAATAATGATAATAATAATGGACACAATGTAAACATGGATATTATCAACTGTTCTACACACGATTTCTGTTTTGGCTTATGGGGTGGAAATGGAAGAGTAAAAGTTGAATGGGTAGAATTCGAGTACATAGTTAACCGTAGCCTTACATCCGATAAGGACACAGTAATGGTTAAACTTCCTGTTAATTTCACAGCAGTAGGCTTTGCGGATAACACAACATGGACTGTTACCGATGAAAATGATACACAGATAAATGTTGACAACGCAACAGGCACAGCATTTACATTCACACCAACTGCTGTTGGCACTTATACAATCACAGCAACTGATGAAGGAGGCTCTTTACAAAAAACTATAACAGTAACACCATACGAGTTGAAATTTGAAGATAACACTAAAGAAAAGGAGTTCACACTTCGTAAAAACAACAGCTTAGATATTGATTTCAATGTCGAAAGCGACCAGGTAAGCATTACCGAAGTGGATACCGAGTACTTGATAATTAATGGAACAACAGTCAGCGTAAAAGATGATACTCTCGTTGGTACGATAATTCGATTCCGGGCAGAGTATATTGGTGATAACAACGCTACTACATTCGCTCTATTAAGGAATGGAAGTGGTTCAGTAGTAACCGGTACAATTGAAGTTTTAGAAGAATTACAAATCACAGCAGAAGATTTAATTTATAACGGTGAAACAATTGAGCTTTCTGCTAATGGCGATGTTGAATGGTCGATAGAATCAGGTGAAGAATACGCTTCACTTAACGGCAATAAGCTTACAGGTATCAAAAAGGGTACAGTTGTAGTCAAAGCAACAGACCAAACAGACGGCTCAACAGCTACAATTTCAATTGCAGTAAAAATCGGAGCAGTTGGTCCCGGATTTGATATATCTAAGGGATATGAGCCTGTACTGGTTGATGGAAAAGAAGTAATCGATATCTTAGCTTCAGAAGATTGGACAAAGAAAATCACCAATTTAGAGATTAAGGACTCGGACGGCAATTACTATATGTATTTCTTTGCTGAATGTGATCAAACAGGTAAATTGATAAATGCCGGTTCAGGCGACCAGATCACAGGTAAAAACGGTGCTTGCTTTGTTCCTCTTGAATATCAAAACGGCACAGTACTTACACAAGGCATTTCCACAGGGCTTTCTGTAAAGAATTCACTTGCAGTTGAAGCTCAAGGCACTCTCCCCTCCACCGGCGGAAGCGGAGTGACGACATATTATTACTTAGGAGGTGTAATCATGCTTCTGAGTATAGCCGGGTTCACAGGTCTTAAGCGACGTGAGAGAAAGCGTCGTAAAGAATAAACGCAAAACGAACAAAGGCAAATCATACGAAAAGTAAACAATGAAAGGGGAGGGCGTGTATAGGCTCACGCTCTTCCCGAAACCGAAAATTATTTTAAAGGAGAATTATTATGAAAAAAACTAACAAAACTTTTAAGAGATTCGCAGCCATCACTTCCGCTTCACTT
>JAZQAB010000120.1:0-53455 GCA_045545055.1 Clostridia bacterium
ACTATGCGGGAGGATACTTATTGTTTCTCACGTCCGCTTTG
Source organism: Clostridia bacterium (assembly GCA_045545055.1). Lineage (GTDB taxonomy): Bacteria > Bacillota > Clostridia > UMGS1883 > UMGS1883 > UMGS1883. Next base: position 42 of record JAZQAB010000120.1, read on the forward strand.
TTCCCGTACTTAACAGTCTAAAGACATTAATTTAACAATCTAAAAGGCGGCATATGAGGAAATACTTTCCGCTTCTGTATTGAATATTTTTATGATAACATAATTATGAAAGGTAATATTGATTATTTATTTTTCTTACATATTCTCGCGGAGAGCATTGCATTTTGCGTTTAAAAGCATAGCTGAAATATCAGATGCTCGTCGATATATTTTATTGTTTTTTCAATAACAAGAATATTGTTGCTTGTACCCTTTATTTCGTATTGGCTGGCTATGCTGTTGTTTATGAGATAAAGAAGCTCAAGCAGTTTGCTGTACACTATGATATCCTCTTGTTCCGAAAAATCGTTGTGATGATTTATCATTTCGGAAAAAAGCCGTTTATATTTTTTTGGCGTGCCCACGGGATTCTACCCGTTTGCGGTGCCCGACATGTGTCTGCGGTGATAAATCACCTTGCCATCTGTCGACCGCTGCACACCTCTACGCCTTCCCTTCATCCGCCACTGGCGGCGGTCAGGCTCGGTTCCCCCTCCCCACGGGTCGTGGCTTCGAATCCCTTTTCAATTTAAGCAAAAAGAAACAGACACCCACTGACGTGGATGCCTGTTCTTTTTGGCGTGCTTGGAGGGATTCGAACCCCCGACCCTTTGGTTCGTAGCCAAATACTCTATCCAACTGAGCTACAAGCACATATTTCAAACGCATTGACTATGATAACACATAAATTAGAAAAAAGCAAGACTTATTTTGCAAAATTTTCAAATTTTATCATACTTTGCTCTATTTCAATTGACAAAAGGTTTCCTGTAATGATATACTAACATATTATAATGGAAAGAATTTTTTCTCAGAAAGAGGTAATGACAATGAAGGACTACAAAATCGGTACCAAATGTATTCAGGCTGGCTACACCCCTAAAAACGGTGAGCCCCGTCAGATTCCCATTTATCAGAGTACCACGTTTAAATATGACACAAGCGAAGAAATGGGTAAGCTTTTTGACCTTGAAGCTTCGGGCTATTTTTACAGCCGGCTTCAGAATCCTACTAATGATGCTGTTGCGGCACGTATAGCGGCTCTTGAGGGCGGCACGGCGGCGATGCTTACATCAAGCGGTCAGGCAGCATCGTTTTACAGCGTGTTCAATATTGCTTCCTGCGGTGACCATGTAGTTTCTTCTTCTGCAATTTACGGAGGAACCTTTAACCTCTTTGCCGTTACGATGAAACGTATGGGTATTGATTTTACTTTTGTAGCTCCCGATTGCACGGACGAGGAATTGGAGGCGGCTTTCCGTCCCAATACAAAAGCCGTATTTGGAGAAACTATTGCAAACCCTGCTCTTGATGTGCTTGATATCGAGCGTTTTGCCAATGCGGCACATGCACACGGAGTTCCGCTTATCATAGACAACACCTTTGCCACTCCCATAAACTGCCGTCCCATTGAGTGGGGTGCGGATATTGTAACCCATTCCACAACCAAGTATATGGACGGACATGCAAGCGGTGTGGGCGGCTGCATCGTAGACAGCGGAAAGTTCGACTGGACAAAGTATCCCGACAAATTTCCCGGACTTTGCACTCCCGATGATAGTTACCACGGCGTAACATACACAGAGAGATTTGGTCTTGAGGGGGCATATATAACAAAGGCTACGGCACAGCTCATGCGTGACCTTGGCTCTATTCAGGCACCTCAGAACGCATATCTTATAAATCTCGGTCTTGAAAGCTTGCAGGTAAGAATGGCCCGCCACTGCGAAAATGCACAGGCAGTTGCCGAATATGTAAAGAATCACGAAAAAATTGCGTGGGTTCGTTACTGCGGACTTGAAGGCGACAAGAATTACGAGCTTGGACAAAAATATCTTCCCAATGGCTCCTGCGGCGTTATCTCCTTTGGAGTTAAGGGTGGAAGATTGGCGGCAGAAAAATTCATGAAAAATCTCAAGCTTGCTTCAATTGAAACTCACGTAGCCGATTCCAAAACCTGCTGCTTGCACCCTGCAAATGCAACTCACCGCCAGATGAATGATGATGAGCTTCGTGCGGCAGGCGTAGCTCCCGACCTTATCCGCTTCTCCTGCGGCCTTGAGGAAAAGGAAGACATTATTGCAGACATTGCACAGGCACTTGAAACTATATAAACCCAAGGAGGGATAGAGTATGCCCATTAAAATTCCCGATAAGCTCCCTGCGGCAAAAACCCTTGCCGGGGAAAATATATTTGTAATGCCGCAAAAGCGTGCGGCAACGCAGGATATACGTCCGCTCAGAATAGGTATATTGAATTTGATGCCCACCAAAATTGAAACGGAAACTCAGCTTGCACGGCTTTTGGGAAATACACCGCTTCAGGTAGAGGTTGAGCTTGTACAGGTCAGCACCCATAAAGCGAAAAACGTTTCTGCAGAGCATATGCTGGCTTTCTATAAAACCTTTGACGAAATCAAGGACCAGAAGTTTGACGGCTTTGTAATCACCGGTGCTCCCGTTGAAAAAATGGAATATGAAGAAGTGGACTATTGGGAGGAGCTTTGCACTATCATGGAATGGACAAAAACCAATGTTCATTCTACCTTCCATATTTGCTGGGGTGCTCAGGCGGCACTGTACTACCATTTCGGGATAAAAAAATACCCGCTGGAGGAAAAGCTTTCGGGAGTATATAAGCATCGTGTGGTTTATAAAAATCCCATGCTCATGCGTGGGTTTGACGATGAATTTATGGTTCCTCATTCACGGCATACCACTATTCGTCTTGAGGATGTAAAAAAGTGCAAGGAAATTAAAATCCTTTCTGTTTCTGATAAGGCAGGTCTTTATGCTGCGGCAACAGCTAAGGGAAAGCAGATTTTCATTACAGGTCATAGCGAATACGACCGTGACACTCTGAAAAAAGAATATCTGCGTGACGAGGCAGCAGGAATGAATCCCAAGGTGCCCGAAAATTACTTCCCCGACGATGACCCGACAAAGGAACCGCTTGTAACATGGAGAAGTCATGCCAACCTTATTTATTCTAACTGGCTTAACTATTTTGTATATCAGAGCACACCCTTTGATATATCCGAAATCAAATAGATAAAACACTACCACTTGACAAAAAATAAATATGTGCTATAATGTAGCCGTAGGATTATGTCCTGCGGCTATATTTTATTTTTTAAAGGAGTGATTGTCCTAATGGACGGGAGTAGTATACCGATATTTGTACTGCTACTAATCGTGCTGATTATGTTATCGGCATATTTCAGCGCATCGGAGACGGCGTTTTCGTCGTACAATCGTGTGAGAATGAAGAGCGAAGCGGAGGATAAAAAAGGAAAGAAAGCCCGCCGTGTTCTTATGCTCAGCGAAAATTATGAGAAGCTTATCTCAACCATACTTATCGGCAATAACATTGTAAACATAGTTGCAACCTCTATTGCAACATTGCTTTTCACGCATCTTTTGCCGGATAATGAGGCATTGGCAGCCACTGTTTCAACCGTTGTGATGACCCTTGCGGTGCTCATCTTCGGCGAAATCACACCCAAGACCATTGCAAAGCGTACAGCGGACGGCTTTAGTAAAAAGGTTGTGGGAAGCCTCAGCTTTCTTACAATGCTGTTCACCCCTCTTACCGCAATTTTTAACCTGTGGCAGAAGTTTGTTATGAGCTTTGTCAAGGGAACCGATGATGATAGCGTCACGGAAGATGAAATCATCACCGTTGTTGAAGAAGCGGCGGAAGACGGCGAAATTGACGAACAGGAAAGCGAATTAATAAAGAACGTAATCAAGTTCAGTGACCTTGATGTTAATGATATTCTTACACCTCGTGTAGACGTTGCCGCCGTGGATATTTCATGGGACAGGGAGCGTATTTCAAAGGTGTTTGCGGAAACGGAATTTTCCCGTCTTCCCATTTATGAAGAAAACATCGATAATATTGTGGGCATACTGTATCAGAAGGATTTTTCAAATCATGCCGATACAGACGTGTCCAAGCTTATAAAACCCGTTAAGTTTATTTTCTCTTCCATGAAGATATCAAGGCTTCTTAAGCTTTTTCAGGAGAGCAAGTGCCACATGGTTGTCGTAAATGATGAGTACGGCGGTACGGAAGGTATCGTTACATTGGAGGACGTTATAGAATCCCTCGTGGGTGAAATCTACGACGAGCATGACGAAGTAGTTGAGGATATTGTGAAGCTTTCAGAGGACAGATTCCGTGTGCTCGGAAGCACAAGCATAGATAAATTCATGGAATTTTTCTCTCTTGAGCAGGAGGAAGACGAGGACGATTCGGATATTACCACCGTGAGTGGCTTTGCGGCACATAATCTGGAGAAAATTCCCGACCAGGGCGATCGTTTTGAATACGAAAATTTAAAAATTGTCATTACAAAGACAGACAGCAACCGTGTAGTTGAATCTGTGGTAACTGTTTTCCCGAAGGAACCCGAAGTGGAGGAGTGAGCCTCATTAAGAAGTTTTTTAAATTTATATTCGATGTAATGTCCTCCTCGAAAAAGGACAGCATCGGTGCATATACCGCAAATGCAGCGTTTTTCATCACTGTTTCATTTATCCCTTTTATAATGCTGCTTATAAGCATACTGCGGTTTTTACCTCTGGGTGAAAATCAGATGATTGAGCAGGTGGCATCGATTTTCCCTGCGGCGGCAAGGGACATTGCATCCACAATAATAGCAGAATCCTATGATAAGGGCGGCGGTGCCATTATTTCCATTGCGGCGGTAACAACGCTGTGGGCGGCTTCCGTAGGAATACATTCCCTTTCCAAGGGAATAGACCGCATCTATAATTCGGACAAGCCTAATGGAATCATTAAGCTTCGCCTTAAAAGTATGGTTTATACGCTTGCAGTATTTGCCGTTATAATTTTTTGGTTAGGACTGTTAGTTTTTGGAGATACTGTAAGTGTGGCGATAATCAGAAGATTTCCCACTCTTTCCCCGGTGGTAAATATCCTCGGACACATGGTCGGATTTTGGGCGTTTTTGGTACTCACACTGTTCTTTATTGCCATGTACACCGTAATTCCCTCTAAAAAAGTTCGTTTCATTGCTCAGATTCCCGGGGCTTTAATCAGCGGCGTAGGTTGTATTGGAATTTCAAGGTTTTTCACCCATTATTACGGTGATGTTTTGGGCTTTTCATCGGTGTACGGAGGGCTTACAATTCTGGTTTTTTTCATGCTCTGGCTGTTCTTCTGCCTGTACTCTCTTTTTATAGGAGCAGAGGTAAATAAGTGCATGGGTGAAAGATTAGAAGCAGAAATTTAAAAATAACTCTTTGACAAAAAATCTCAAAAGTGGTATAATAATTGTAGAAACTTAGGAAATCGGAGGCGTGCCATGTATAAGATTGGTGACAGCGTTGTGTATCCTATGCATGGCGCAGGGGTCATAGAGGATATTGAGCAAAAGGAAATTTTAGGTAAAATGCAGTCGTATTATGTCATGCGTATGCCTATCGGAGATATGAAGGTTATGGTTCCCATGGATAATGCTGTGGAAATCGGTATGCGTGATGTCATTTGTAAGGCTCAGGCGGAAAAGGTGCTTGAGAGTTTTCGTAATTCTGAAACCGATGTTATACAAAACTGGAGCAAGCGTTTCCGTGATAACATGACTAGGATAAAGAGCGGAGATATTTTTGAGGTCTCGGGTGTTGTTAAGAGTCTTATGCTTCGTGACCGCCGGAAAGGGCTCAGCACAGGGGAGCGGAAAATGCTCTCCAACGCAAAGCAGATTCTGATTAGTGAAATCGTCGTGGCAACAGGTATTACACACGACGAAATTGAACAAAGACTCGCCAACATGATTGACGAGGAGCTTGGTCAAGGTTAATGAATAGGGGATGTAAAAACTTGTTTTTACATCCCCTTTGTTACCGAATAGGAATTTGCGTAAATTTAATTCGCATGAAACTGTGTTCGTGCAATGTTCGGGTACGACGAGGGTGAAGCGGCACGCTTCTTTGTTAACAAAATTGTAGGGCAGGGGCTTGCTCCTGCCGAAAACGTTCCCAAAATAGGAGGAAGTACCATGTATAATGAAAAAACTGCTTCCGCAGTAATAGTTGCGGCAGGCTCAGGCACAAGAATGGGCAGGGACAAGCTTCTCATTGACTTGTGCGGAAAGACCACAGTTGTACGCAGTGTGGAGGCGTTTAAAAACACAGGTTTTTTTGACGAAATTATACTTGTGGCAAGTGAAAAAAATATAGAAGCCCTAAATGCTGAAATGGAAAAACACTCTCTTTCGGACAATGTGCGTGTAATTCTCGGAGGCAGTAGCCGAGGCGAAAGCTCATTTTTAGGTATAAATGCTGCAAAGGGTGAATACGTCCTTATCCATGACGGTGCTCGCCCTCTTGTTTCTGCTCAAACTATTGAGCAAACTCTGTCTGCCTGCATTAAGAGGGGTGCAGCGGCGGCAGGGGTAAAATCCAAGGATACAATTAAACAGGTCTCTTTGCAGAATATCATTTCCGCTACAGTCCCCAGAGAAACGGCGGTTTTGATTCAAACCCCTCAGGGCTTTAAACGTGAGGAAATTTTGCAGGCATATAACAAATATGGATTTAATGAAACCGACGATTGCTCCCTTATGGAAAAAATGGGTGTAAGCATAGCCGTAGTTGAGGGTAACTACGAGAATCTGAAGCTTACCACAGCGGAGGACGTTGTAACTGCTGAGGGAATCCTTAGAAAACGCGGTGAAGGAAGGAGTGTTGTCCCTATGCGTATCGGAACAGGATTCGATACTCACAGATTGGTTGAAAACCGTAACCTTATAATAGGCGGGGTCAAAATCCCCTACGAAAAAGGGCTTTTGGGGCATAGCGATGCCGATGTACTTATTCATGCAGTGATTGATGCACTTTTTGGTGCGGCAGCACTTGGCGATATTGGCACTCATTTTCCCGATACCGATGAAAAATACAAAGGTGCAGACAGTATGTGGCTTTTGGAGGAAGCGGCTCGCTTGATTCGTGAAGAAGGTTATGAAATAGGAAATATAGATGCCACCATTATTGCACAAAAGCCCAAAATGGCACCCCATACCCAAAATATGTGCCGAAACATTGCCGATGCTTTAAAAACAGACGTTTCACGCGTCAGCATTAAAGCAAAAACAAACGAACAAATGGGCTTTACAGGCAGAGGCGAAGGAATCGAAGCACGTGCCGTAGCATTGTTATACCGCCGGTAAGCTGCATTCTACCAGCCTCCCCTTGCAGGGGAGGTGGCACGCAAGTGCGTGACGGAGGGGTTAATATCCCGTTCCCGCATAATTTCGCAATTCGCATTCAAAACCTCATAAAACCTCCCCCTTTTGGACACCCTATATCCAAAGGGGGCTTTTCTATGAAAAAATTTATAAAAATTACTGCCGCAACCGCTTTGTGTCTCATGGGAATATTTGTGGCTTTCACCATAATCTACGGTATGCTTTCGAACATAAACACCCGTGAAACCACCCCGAAAAAACCCGATTCCTCCCCTGACCTTTCAGTTGTACGCCGTGATACGGGGGCATTTATTATGGCACCTCGGCTCAGGGAGGATATGTTAGAGGAAGCCCTTCAAAGCGTGGTTGGAATATCCTCTGCCGATGCCTCGGAGAGCAAAGAGGGAGATACATGGTATATGGGCAGCGGAGTGCTTGTAAGCTCTGACGGATATATAATCACCAATCATCACGTAATCGGTGCTCGTCCCAAAAGGATTGTTGTCACCCTTCATAACGGAGATGTCACCGAGGGGACTACCGTCTGGAGTGAAAGCTCTCTCGACTTGGCGATAGTAAAAATCGAAGGTGAAGGCTATACCTGCTCAAAATTAGGCGATGCAAAAAATCTACGTGTGGGAGAAAGTGTGGTAGCCATCGGAAACCCTTTGAGTATGCAATTTCAGCGAACAGTGACCGCAGGTATCGTCAGTGCCTTGGGAAGAAGCATCAGTATAGAAAACGAGGACGGCACCTCCTCCTACATGGAGGATTTGATTCAGACGGATGCTTCTATAAACCCCGGAAACAGCGGGGGTCCGCTTCTTAATGATGATGGCGAGGTTGTGGGAATCAATACCGTCAAGGTTTCTTCGGCAGAGGGAATGGGCTTTGCCGTTCCTGTCAACGTGTGCGTCCCAATTATGAAAAGGCTTCGCACAGACGGGGGCTTCCGCACACCTTATTTGGGACTTTATGCGTATACACCCACGGCCGCCCGATATTTGGAAGAAAATGAAAATATGAAACAAGGTCTTTTTGTGGCTAAGTTAGATACTAAAGGCCCTGCTTTTGATGCAGGAATACGCTACGGAGATATAATCACAGCGGTTGAAGATGTGAAGGTCAATTCCATGCTTACGCTGCGTGAAGAATTGTATAAAAAACAAAGAGGGGAAAGAATTACCCTCGAAATCGTCCGTGACGGAAGTATGCGTAAAATCTCCGTTCTTCTTTCGGATTGACGACGCAGGGGAAGTGACAGATTCACTTTTCAAGGTTTTATAATTTTATCAATGGTTTTCAATAAAAAACTATTGATAATTCTGTCTTTGTGTGATACAATAAAATGGTCGTACCGGCCGGGGAGGTAGCGGTGCCCTGAATCCGCAACCCGCTATAGCGGAGGTTATGTCCCCGATTGAGGCGTTTTTTCCAATTGGTCCGGAGCATTTAAGTGGTGTTGACGACCGGGTCTTGCGCAATATCGACCTGTGAACCTTGTCAGGCGGGGAACCGAGCAGCAATAAGCAGTCATCGGTATGTGCCGCAGGGGTGCCTGGTCTGAGCTAACTGGATGTTTCCGCTTTTGGAGGGACGTCGATTTCGGGGTGTACGGCAAAATATATAAATAAACAACGATTGGCTGTCTTATCTTGGTTTTAAGACAGCTATTATTAAACCTATACCGTCTGAAAGGAGAGGATAGTATGGAGCATCAGGCACTTTACAGAAAGTGGAGACCGAAAACCTTTGATGATGTTGTTGGTCAGCAGCACGTTACTCAAACCATAAAGAACGAAATTAAAAATAATGTCTGCGGTCATGCTTTCCTTTTCTGCGGAAGCCGCGGTACGGGTAAGACTTCTACTGCCAGAATATTAAGTAAGGCAGTAAACTGCGAAAACCCAATTGACGGTAACCCCTGTAACAAGTGTGCAACCTGTCTGGGAATTGAAAACGGCAGTATAATGGACATAGTTGAAATAGATGCCGCAAGTAACAGCGGTGTTGACAATATCCGCTCATTAAGAGAGGAAGCGGCATATACGGCCGCAGTAACAAGGCACAAGGTTTATATTATCGACGAGGTTCACGCCCTTAGTAAGGATGCGTTCAATGCTCTTTTGAAGCTTCTTGAGGAACCCCCCTCTCACGTAAAGTTCGTGCTTGCTACAACGGAGGCAAATAAGGTTCTGGAAACTATTTCTTCTCGTTGTCAGCGGTTCGATTTTAAGAGAATCACCCCCGAGGACATATACAGAAGGCTTGACTATATTTGTAATGCCGAAGGCATAATGGCGGAGGAAAAGGCACTTCGCATGATAGCCCGCCACGCTGATGGGTCGCTTAGAGATGCACTGAGCTGTCTTGACCCGTGTATTGCCACCGGCAAAGAGGTTGATACCCACTTTGTAGCAGACTTTTTGGGAAGAGCGGAAAATGATTCTGTGTTAGAGCTTTGCACGGCTGTGGGACAGTGCGATATGCCCCGTGTGGTAGAGTGTATTGATGATGTTTGCTCAAGAGGTAAGAATTTGTCCCCCTTTATTGAAACTCTTATCCGTGCAATGAGGGACATGCTCATAATTTCCGTATCGGGAAAATGCAAAAGTGATTTTGACGAGGACGAGTATCGTATTTTAGAGGAAAGTGCCGGCATGTATTCTACGGAAAAGCTTCTTTACGCAATCAAATCCTTGTCGGAGGCTGTGTCAACAGCACGTTTTATGACAAATCCCAGAGTGGTTTTCGAGGCGGCACTCATTAAGCTTTGCACAAAAAATAATGACGCAAGCTATGAAGCACTCCTAAGCAGAATAGCGGAGCTTGAAAGAAAGATAGAAAGCGGAAATATATCTGTTGTAAAAACTTCTCCTAAAATAAAGGCACAAGTGGCTTCCAAGGAAGAAATAAGGGAGGAAAAGCCCCCTGCGGTAAAGCTTCCCCCCAGTGAATTTCTTACCAAAATTCAGAGTGCATGGCCTGAGATAATGAGTGATTTATCAGACAGTATACTTCTTTTTACAGCACTGGAAAATGTGGAGCTGAGAGAAGAAAACGGCAGACTTGCCCTTACCTTCCCCGACGACGGCGGAAGGCAGCTGCAGGAAATGGTATCGGAGGGCATAGATGAGATTAATGCTGCGGTAAAGGCTCATACAGGGCTTGATGCAAGCACGGTGACAAGGGTTCAAAGTGATTTTTCATCTGTGAGAAAGAAAACCATGGAGCACGACCCCATGGAGGATATAATAAATCTTTCGATAACAAATATAGACTAAGAAATTTATATCACTGCACACATCAAAGATGTAGTGCAACAGAAAGGATGTTTTAATATGGCAAGAGGCGGTTTCCCCAGAAATATGGGCATGGGCGGCATGGGTAACATGAACAATATGATAAAGCAAGCCCAGAAAATGCAGGAGGAAATGATGAAGGCTCAGGAGGAGCTTAACGAGCAGGAATTTGAGGCGAGCGTAGGCGGCGGTGCAGTAAGCGTTAAGGCTAACGGAAGAAAGGAGCTTCTTGAAATCAAGATTTCTCCCGAAGCAGTAGATCCTGAAGATGTGGAAATGCTTGAAGATATGCTTGTATCTGCTGTAAACGAAGTCCTTAGAAAGGCTGATGAAGCGGCTGCAAACAATCTTAAAGGACTTACGGGCGGTCTTAACATTCCCGGATTGTTCTAAGTGAAATAATTCCAATTAAGTGAGTTGAATTTAATGTATCCGGTTTCTCTTCGTGAACTGATTGAAGAATTTAATAAGCTTCCCGGTATAGGGCATAAAAGTGCGGTAAGGCTTGCCTTTCACGTGATGAATATGCCAAGCGAAAAGGTGGAAAAATTTATCGGTGCAATTAATAACGCAAAGACGAAGGTGCATCTTTGTAAAAAATGCCAGAATCTTACCGATAAAGAGGAATGTGATATTTGCTCGTCCTCTAAGCGTGATACAAGCGTTATTTGTGTTATGGAAAGCCCCAAGGATGTAACGGCACTGGAGAAAACGAGGGAGTATAACGGGCTTTATCACGTGCTTCACGGTGCAATTTCGCCTATGGACGGCATAGGTCCCGACGATATAAAAATAAAGGAGCTTATATCAAGGCTCACACCCGAAGTGACAGAAATAATAATGGCGACAAACCCTACCGTTGAGGGGGAGGCAACCGCCATGTATATTGCAAGGCTTCTTAAGCCTATGGGAATTAAGGTGACGAGAATTGCTCACGGAATCCCTGTGGGCGGAGATATAGAATATGCAGATGAGGTTACTTTGTCCCGTGCAATCGAGGGCAGACGGGAAATCTAAAAAATCCTTTACTAATGGATTTTTATATGATATAATGATTTAATAAAAACACGTTTACATATAAAAGTTAGGAGTGATATTATGGCTGCTGCAGAAAGCGTTTTCACTTATAAAGGAAAACCGATGGTACGCCGTGGTGATACTATTTATTACGGAGATTTAAGTGAAAAGTATATTATTATTTTCACAATCAAATCAAAGAAAACAGTGGGCGACGTGGAGGTTGCCGACAGCGTAGGAATTGACCTTTGCTTAAATAACGGCTTCGGAAAAGAAAAGGTTATTAAAAAGGCAAACCGAGAAAGCCTTTTTGAAGCAATTGATATTGCTGAATTCTGGCTTGAGGACGCTATAGAAAACGGCTGATTAAGATGAACAGAGTTATTGACAGTGTCAATAACTCTGTTTTAAAAACAGGAGAGGTTACAAATGTTAAACGAACAAAACTATACAATGCTTGCCGATTTTTATGAATTTACTATGGCAAACGGATATTTTAAGAATGGAACAGGGGACAAAATCTGTTATTTTGACCTTTATTTCCGCTCCGTTCCCGATGATGGCGGATTTGCTATCATGGCAGGTACCGAGCAGGTAGTAGAGTATCTTTCAAACCTTAAATTTGACGAGGAGGATATCGAGTACCTGCGAGGAAGAAAGCTTTTCTGCGAGGAATTTCTTGATTATCTTAAAAACTTTAAGTTTACCTGCGACGTGTGGGCAATGCCCGAGGGAACGCCGGTGTTTCCCAATGAGCCTCTTGTTATTGTCCGAGGCCCCGCAATTCAGGCACAGCTCGTGGAAACAATGCTCCTTCTGCTTGTAAACCATCAGACGCTTATTGCCACCAAGACAAATAGAATTGTGCGTGCGGCACAGGGCAGAGCCGTTATGGAATTTGGCTCACGCCGTGCCCATGGAGCAAGCAGTGCGATTTTAGGTGCAAGGGCAGCGTATATTGCAGGGTGCATCGGAACGGCAAACACCCTTAGCGATGAAATGTATAAAATCCCTGCCTTAGGTACTATGGCACATAGCTGGGTGCAGATGTTCCCTACGGAATATGATGCATTTAAAGCATATGCAGAGGTTTATCCCGATAGCTGTACTCTCCTTATTGATACGTATAATGTACTTAAAAGCGGACTTCCCAATGCTATTAAAGTATTCAAGGAAGTAGTGGTGCCTGCAGGACATAGACCAAAGGGAGTGCGTATTGACAGCGGTGATATCACCTATCTTACAAAGAAAATCCGTAAAGAGCTTGATAAAGAGGGCTTTAGTGACTGCGGTATTGTTGTGTCAAACTCCCTTGATGAGTATATTATAAGGGATACCCTTTCTCATGGAGCACAGATTGACTCCTTTGGTGTGGGAGAGAGGCTTATTACTGCAAGAAGCTGGCCTGTTTTCGGCGGCGTGTACAAGCTTGTAGGCGTTGAGGAAGATGGCAGGATTGTGCCCAAAATTAAAATCAGTGAAAATCCGGCTAAAATTACAACACCTGACTTTAAGCAGGTTTATCGCCTGTATGATAATGAATCCGGCAAGGCGATTGCCGATGTAATGACTCTCCACGATGAAGAAATTGATGACAGAGAGCCTTACGAAATCTTTGACCCCGTTCACACGTGGAAAAGGAAAAAGGTTACTAACTTTACGGCAAGAAAGCTTCTTAAGCAAGTATTTAAAAACGGAGAGCAGGTGGCAGAGCTTCCCAAGCTTTCCGAAATCAGAGAGTATTGCAGGGAGCAGGTGGACACAATATGGGATGAGGTAAAGCGTTTTGAAAATCCCCATTCATATTATGTAGATTTGTCCCCCAAGCTGTGGAGAGTAAAGCATTCGCTTTTGGAAGAATATTCTAAGTAAATGAGGAATGAAAGATTCTTAAAGGAATTGATAAAATGAACATAAACAATTTTGATACCGCCATATTTGATATGGACGGAACCATTATGGATTCACTCGGAATATGGGAAAGGATAGATTATGACTTTCTCGAAAAAAGGCGTGGGATAAAGGTTCCCGGAGATTATGTTCATAATATTGCGGCAATGAGCTTTTCCGAAATTGCAAACTACACAAAAAATCGCTTTAATCTTCCCGATACGCCCGAGGAGCTTATGCAGGAATGGACCGAAATGGCAGTACATGAGTATTCACATAATATCCCGTTGAAACCGTTTGCAAAAGAGTATATTGAATATCTTAAAAAGCAGGGGAAGAAAATTGTCCTGTGTACCAGCTCCCCCGAATATTTCTTTAAGCCTGCATTGAAGAACAACGGCATTTATGACTTGTTTGATGCCTTTGCCAATACCTGTGAGGCAGGCGTGGGAAAAGGCTCACCGAAGGTATATCTTCTGGCGGCACAAAAGGTAGGAGCTGCTCCCGAAAAGTGTATTGTTTTTGAGGACGTTATATCAGCGGCGAAATCGGCAAAGGCTGCAAAAATGACGGTGTGCGGAGTTTATGATGCTCGCAGTGACAGCCGTCAGGAGGAGCTTCGGGCTGTGTGCGATATGTATATAAAAAGCTTTAAAGAGCTTTTGGAGGATAAGTAATGTATAACCTTACCGACCCCAAAATAATTAAATATCTTTGCAATAAGTACGGATTTACCTTTGCTAAAAGTATGGGACAGAATTTTATTACCGATGAGTCCGTACCCATGGCTATGACTAAAGAAGCCACCGAAAATGCACAAGGAGTTATAGAAATAGGTCCCGGATTTGGTGTGCTTACTGCGGCTCTTGCAAATGCGGCACAGAAGGTAGTTTCTATTGAGCTTGATAAAAGACTCAGTAAGGTTTTGGAGGAAACCCTTGCAGGCTTCTCCAACGTGTCATTTATATGGGAGGACTGCCTTAAGGTAAACCTCAAGGAGCTTCTGGAAAAGGAGTTTCCCGGCATGGAGGTTAGTGTGGCGGCAAATCTGCCCTACTACATTACCACTCCTATTATTATGAATTTTCTTGAAAGCAGATTGCCCTTTAAGAAAATTGTGGTTATGATTCAAAAGGAAGTGGCGGAGCGTCTTTGTGCAAAGCCCGGTGGAAAGGAATATGGTGCAATCAGTATTGCAACACAGTATTTCTCAAAACCCTGTATTATAAAGCATGTTCCATCCTCGGCATTTATCCCTGCTCCCAAGGTAGACAGTGCCGTGGTCAGCATGGAAATTCTTGCAACACCCTCGGTTTCTCCGTATGATGAAAAGCATTTCTTCAAGCTTATCAAGGCGGCATTTTCACAAAGGAGGAAAACCCTTGTAAATGCACTTGCTTCAAATGGTGCTTTCGGCTCAAAAGAGGAAGTGACAAATGCCATACAGGCATTGGGGCTTTCCCCCACAGTCCGCGGTGAAGCTCTTTCCATAGAAGAATTTTGCAGTTTAAGTGATTATTATACAAAAAAGAGAATTTAGCAACTTTGCTAAATTCTCTTTTTTGCGGTCTGGACTTTTTTACATCCCCTAAATTATTTCTCTACGTACTGCATACTATGCTTCTTAATTACAACCTTTTGCTTCTGGGTCTGCTCTCCCATTTTGTAGGTCTGCTCTGTCTCTGTGCAGTTGCCGTTTTTGTCATATTTGTTTTTGCTTACAAGCTCGGCATATTCGTTTGATGCGGAAATCTTTGTAGGGTTGCCGTCTTTGTCGTACTCATATTCGGTTGTGACTTTTGAGCCGTACATATCGCTTTCGATTTTCTTTACCACATTACCGTTCTTATCGTAGAAAAGCTCCTCCTCAGTCTGTGTGCCACCCTGTTCAGTTATCTTTTTCTGATAGTTTTTCTTAAATTCATACTTGTAAGTAACGGTCTGTGTGCCGCTGCCTTCTTCTCCCGAAACCTCTTCCGCTTCGTATGTTTTCACAAATCTCTTAAGCTCGTTCTCGGCACGCTCGTAGCCACCGCCGATTTCGGTTAAAACATCGTAGGCAGCCTGATAATCTTTGTTATTAACAAGGTGCATAGCCCAAAGATATTTTACACGGGGAGTAAGAACCAGTGTCAATACAACCGTCAAAACAACAGCAGCGATACAGGCCAAAACCTTAACGACAGGCTTGGGTCTTTTGCTTTCTTCAAGCTCTGACGGATCAACAAAGAAAACCTCAGTTTCGCCTTCTTCAAAAGCCTCTTCCGATTCTTCTGCGGTAAACTCAGCCTCATTGGTTTCTTCCAAAACCGGAGTTTCAGCTTCTTCGGCAACTTCGGGCTGTGCTTCGGGGGAAACAGTTTCTTCTGTTACTTCATTTGTAAGTTCGTTCTTGTTTTCTTCCATTTTAATAATCTCCTTTTTTAGTCAATGACTATTTATGATATGTTTCATTAGCGTTAATTTTAAAAGCTCTGTAAATCTGCTCTTCCAGCATTATTCGTGCAATGCGGTGGGGAAAAGTCATGCTGCTCATACTCAGGCGAAGGGAGGCACGGTTTTTCACTTCCTCGGAAAGCCCCAGCGAACCGCCGATGATAAAGTCAATGGTTGAGCTTTCCATTTGAAACTCACCAAGCTTTTGTGCAAGCTGCTCGCTCGATAGCTGTTTGCCCTCTATACACATGGCAATTACAATATCGCTTTTGCCTATTTTCTTTAAAATCATTTCGCCCTCTTTTTGCAAAACCTCCCTGCACTGTGCCTCCGACGGATTTTCCGGAATGCTTTTGTCGGGAATCACAATAGTGTTGAGGGTGCAAAAACGGCTGAGCCTTTTTTCAAATTCGGCTGCTGCATCGGCAAAATATTTTTCCTTTATTTTTCCCACGCAAATTATATTTATCGTCATAATCAGTCTATTAGCTCCTCGCTGACAGAATACCTTTCGGCAATGAATAACTTAACCTTTTCTCCCACCTTAAAGCCTGCCGCCTCGATACTTGCCGAAACGGATTCAAATGCCCTGCGGGGTGTGTTGTTGTCATTTGAAAGATGTCCTAAAATAATTTGGCGGAGCTTTCCTTCCTTAACAAGCTTTCCGCATAACGCACCGCAAATCCTGTTGGAAAGATGCCCGAAATCGGATAGAATCCTCTTTTTCAGATGCTCGGGATACGGACCCGACATCAGCATATGTTCATCATGGTTTGCTTCCAGAAGGGCAATTGAGCAAGGGGAGAGAAGCTCGAAAATGTGCTTCGTCACCGTACCCAGATCGGTTGCCACCGCACCGTGCTTTTCACCGCTTGAAAATACAATGCCGATACTTTCGGCGGCATCGTGAGAGGTTTCAAAGGGGTGGAATTTTATGTTAGATATTTCAAAGGGCACTTCTGCCGCAATATATCTTATGAGCGAAGGGTCAATTTTTCCGATTGAATTAATCATAGCTTTCCACGTGCCCAAGGTTGCGTACACGGGAATTTTATATCTTCGGCACATTACACCCACACCGCTTATGTGGTCAATATGCTCGTGCGTTACAATAATTGCATCAAGTTTGTCAGGTGAAATTCCTGCTTGTGCAAGCTGATTTTCGGCGGCCTTGCCTGTTATTCCGCAATCTATCAACACACCGCAGCCACCACTTCTTATAAGAATGCAATTTCCGCTGCTTCCTGACGAAAGGGAACATATTGAAATTTTGTTTTCGCTTTCAATCATGTCAGTCTGCCTCAAAAATACGCTCTATTTTCACGCCTATACTGCGGAGCCTGCGTTCAATATCGGAATAGCCTCTGTCAATATAATGGGGGGAAGAAATTTCCGTAACACCATCTGCCGCTGCACCTGCAATGATAAGTGCCGCACCGGCTCTGAGATCAGTTGCGGTTACCTGTGCACCGTGAAGCTTTTGTCCACAAATGGAAGCCCTCTTTCCCGAAACACAAATATCTGCACCCATGCTTTGAAGCTGCTCCACGTATTGGAAGCGGTTATCCCACACGTTTTCATCTACGGTGCTTTTTCCGTCAACAGTGGAAAGAAGTGCCACAATCTGTGGCTGAAGGTCTGTAGGGAATCCGGGATATGGCATAGTGCGTACCGAAGTCCCGCGGAGCTTACCATTTCGCTCAATACGTATGGAGTCATCATATTCGGTAATGTTGACGCCCATTTCCTCAAGCTTTGATGTGAGACAGTTCATATGACGGGGAATAATATTTCTGACCAATACCTCTCCGCCTGCGGCTGCCGCAAGCAGCATAAATGTACCTGCCTCTATCTGGTCGGGAATAATGCTGTAGCTTCCGCCCTTCATTTTTTCCACGCCTGTTATTCTTATAACATCTGTACCTGCACCGCGGACATTTGCACCCATGGCATTTAAGAAGTTGGCAACGTCAACGATATGTGGCTCTTTAGCGGCGTTTTCTATAATCGTCCTTCCTTTTGCAAGACATGCCGCCAACATTATATTTATTGTTGCACCTACGCTTACGGTGTCAAGATAAATTGTCGCACCGCAAAGCTTATCTGCCTGTGCGTATACTATTCCGTCGGTAATTTCAACCGATGCCCCCATTGCACGAAAGCCCTTCTCATGTAAATCAATCGGGCGTGTACCAAAGTTGCAACCACCGGGAAGCGATACCTCAGCACGATTCATTCTGCCTAAAAGAGCTCCCAGCAAATAGTAGCTGGCACGCATTTTACTGGCGAGTGAGGCAGGTGCAACAAAGGTTTTAAGCTTGGAGGAATCCACCTCGATTGTAGTATCGTCAATATATGTAACTCTTGCACCAAGCTGTACAAGCATATCTATAATAAGCCTTACGTCTTTTATATCGGGAATGTTTTCTATTCGGCATACGCCGTCAACAAGCAATGCGGCGGGAATAATCGCAACGGCAGCATTTTTAGCTCCGCATACGGCTATTTCCCCGAAAAGCTGATTTGAGCCTGTTATTTTCAGTTTTTCCAATACCCACACCTCTTTTGTAAGAAATACCATATTATATTCTACAACAAACAAGGTAAAATTGCAATGCTTTTTTGCTGTATGAGAATAAAATTTAGAAATTAGGATAGTTGCTCACTGCGAGCCGCAGGCTCAAGTCCTTTTTAAACTCAACGCAAAAAGAGAAGAACCCCTACATCGTAGAGCTTCTTCTCTTTTTTTGGTCGGAGTGACAGGACTTGAACCTGCGGCATCCTGCTCCCGAACGGATAGGCGGCGCTCATCTATAACACTCTTTGGCTTTATTTAGCACTTTCCGCTCGGGCGGATTTCTCGTTTAACCATCTTTTCTCCACTGTTTCCACGTGTTCCAAATCTGTCTGTGGGATAAACTGTGGTCGGAAAATTCTTACACGATAATACAACTTCAAAATTTTTAGATAACGAACTATTGCATAAACAGTTTGTCAAATAAAATTTTATTTCGTTGATGTGAATCTTGAACTAATTTGCTATAGGGATAAATATCAGAAAAACAATTAGTTTTTAATCCTCTTCTGAATATCTTCTACAGACGGCAATTGTTTTTCCAATTCCTCGGGCAAACAATTTGTTATTTTATATTCGCTAATGCCGATGGGCTTTGACATATCCTTAAGAGAATACTCTGCAACTAAATTGTTTTTGCTCTTGCACAGCAATAAGCCAATTGATGGATTGTCAGTATCTTTTTTGAGAATTCCATCAACTGCTGAAAGATAGAAATTAAGCTGCCCCGCATATTCAGGTTTAAAATCTCCTGTTTTAAGCTCTATAACCACATACGATCGGAGATTAAGGTTATAGAAAAGCAAGTCAATATAAAAATCATCGCCGCCAACATTTAAATGATACTGATTCCCTAAAAATGCAAACCCCGTACCAAGTTCAAGAAGGAGTGCTGTAATTTCTTTTACAAGAGCATTTTCGATATCTCTTTCAACCATATTTTCCTTGAATGGAATGAAATCAAAAATATATGGATCTTTCATAGTCTGAATGGCAAGTTCGCTTTGCGGAGCAGAAAGTCGATTTTCAAAGTTTGAAATTTTTTCAGCAATTGCCTGCCTTTCATAAAGACCGCTTTCAATTTGATGAACAAGAACATTTCTTGACCATCCGTTTTTAATTGTATTTTCGGCATACCATATTGCTTTTGATTTATCTTTGACTTTATCCATTAATGCAATATGATGGTACCATGTAATTTGTGCAAGCACCTCTTGCACAAATTCGCCATCTGGATATTCTGCTGCAAATTTTGCCATGTATTTAAGATTTCTTACAGAATAACCTGTAGAATTAGGAAATGCAAGTTTAATATCTTTTGCAAGGTTTTCTATAAACTTATTTCCCCAAGCTTTATTTTCGTTTATAATTAATCCAATGTTATAATATAACATAACAAGCTCACGATTTACTGAAACCGCTGCTTTGAACTGAGCACTTCCAATTTTTGTTTTTATATTTTCAATAATAGATAAATATTGATTATCATTCATTAGCATAGTTCACATTTTCCTTTCTGTGAATTCTATATTTATTTTAGCATATTGTTTAAGAATATTCAATTGTTTAGATGAAAATAGTCATTACCCCATATCAAAAATTGAGCCGCTGTAAACAAAGAAATAGGCTATTTGCGAATTTGGGTGTAATAGTCTTCAAATGGAATTTCTCCGGCGATGACTTTGTCCCTGATTTCAGACGCAAACCTTGACCATTCTCCAAACTCGGAGATGGTCATTTTCTTTTTCATATATCTTGCGTAATGAGCCTTATATGCCCTATTGTATGTTTGCCAGACAGGGTCATTTTTACACTTATCTCCGTATCTTCTTCTGGAGCCGACATCACGGCAAGTTTTGGTTAGGTCTTCTTTCAATTTTCTGTCGCAATAACTGAAATACTTTCCGCCCTGAATTAAAAAATATTTTCCGCAGTTTTTGCATTTGTTTGGAATATAGTTATTGCGTATTCCGTTAAAGAAATCAAAGTAGAGAAATGACTGTAAATCCTCGAAATTGTTTTCCTCACACAGAATGGAATTGCCCGATGAATCAACTAAAGATTTATATCGAAATGAATTCATTTTGCATTGAATCTTTTGAAAATTTATTCCGTGAGATTTATTGAAATTATCGAATGCCTTTGCAAGCTCTGTCGGTGTAAGATATGTCTCTTTGCGATGCAGAAATTCATCAATAAATGGTTTGAAAATTTCAAATACAGTTTTATATGACTCAAGCAATAAAATGTAATGATTAAAAAATTCATCTAAAGCTGTATGGTATTCGTACAATAGGTCAGACATTTTCTTATCATAGTTTCTTATATGTTCCAAATCATCCGGGCAAAAAGTATGTAAACGTAATACTCCAAAGCCTTCATCATTTATTTCACCCGTGCCATATTGAGTTGAAGTTTCCCAAGTAATTTCTTCGTAGTCATCCAAACCGTCTTTAAAAAAGAAACTATATTCATTTATCAGGTCATACAATTTCATATAACTTGGATTAATGATTTTATTATACGGCGGAACTTTTTTTAGTTTGTTATGTATTTGCTCAAAAATTGACATCGCCTTATACACATTAGAATTGTATTTTGCATGAAGCTCATCATCCATGTAATCATTGAAAGTTAATTTGTCTTTGAGCCTATGTAGCTCCCTTGCCAAATCCCAACAGACAATATCATTATAAAAATCTGTGTTCAAATACGCTGTCAGTATCTCACCGGCAGCGTATTTATATTTCTCATTTATATACACATCGTGATTAAAAAAGTATGCTCTGAATGAAAACATAACACCCTCCAAATTTTTCTAAAAGTAGATAATACATATTTTGAAATAGAGAATATATCTTAATTATAGAACATCTATTGCCAAAATGCAAGTGAAATGTTAAAATAAAAATAGATGATAAAAGAAACTAATGCAACATCTATCTAAAAAGGAGTGATTAAAAATGAAGGAATCCGTTTACAAATCTTACGAAGAACTTCCATTAATGTTGAATGCGGAAACGGTAAAAAATGTACTTGGAATATCTATAAGCTCTGCATATGAATTGATGCATGAAAAAGATTTTCCAAGTATAAAAATCGGAAACAGAATGATAGTCCCCAAAGACAAATTCCGTGAATGGATTGACAAAAAATCCGGCGGATGAAAGGAGCGAATATGAAATATAATACATATCCAAAACGAGATGCAATTAAAAATTATTTTCCTGTGCCAAATGAAATTTTTAATCTTGGTTTGCGTGCAGGTGAAATTGCGCTTTACGCTTTTTTATTAAAATGCGAAGACAGAAAAACTTTCAAATGTTGGCCAAGCTATAGAACAATATCTACTGCACTTAATATATCTAAAAACACTGTAAAAAAATATGTGGAAAGCCTATATAAAAAACAGTTGATTGATATTGAATACACACAAATAATAAGACGGGATGGTAAAAAATTAAATGGGAATTTAAAATACACTATCCGTCCTATTCAGACAGCATTAAATTATAATTTGGAGAAACAATTTGAAAGAAATACCCTGGCAATTAAAAAGGCTGAAGCAGAAAAGAAATTTGAAGAATATTTGAAGGCAAAAAATGAAGATGCGTCCGCATAAGTTATTTAACGCTTTCTATGCGGGTTGAACCGCAGTATTTGAAATTTAATTCTGGGGTAAGGTAGTTACACCATCTCCTATATTTAAATTGCGAGAAACAGGGGTTGAACCGCAGTATTTGCACCTAAAAATCGATTTCTGAAAATGAGTAATTATGCAAGGTAGTTAAAACTAAAGTGAAAAAGAGGCACTTTTTGATAAAAAGAAGACTGCAGAGTAGCCAAGCAGGAAAAAGCACTGGTGTCGTAAAGCGACTCCAGTGCGGTTAAACACCGACCGGCAGAGCCGTTCGGGAGTGGTGCTGTGTGAGGGGCATTGGTGCTGTTTTGGTGCTAAAAATTGGAATGAACAGATGTGTAAAGGGAGTCATTGGTGCTTTTGATGGTGCGGACTATATTAAAGAGGCAAAACATTTCAATGAAGCAATACAATATCCGTTAATAAAGGATGATAAGGAAGAAAATGATTGGCTTTTTGATTGATATTTGTCATGGGATGTGATAAAATATGGTCAAGAATTTGTTGGAGGCTTAATTATGGAGAATAAGGAAATACAAATTTTTGAAGATAAAAAAATCAGAACGGCATGGAATGAAGAAACTGAAGAATGGTATTTTTCTGTAGTTGATGTTATCGGCGTACTTACTGATAGTCCTAATCCAAGAAAGTATTGGAGCGTGCTTAAAACGCGGTTAAAAAAAGAAGGAAATGAGTCGGCTACAAATTGTAGTCAACTGAAATTAAAGTCGCATACGGACGGTAAATATTATAAAACTGACGTGGCTGATACTGAACAATTACTGCGAATCATCCAGTCGATACCATCCCCTAAAGCAGAACCATTTAAGTTATGGCTCGCTCAGGTTGGAAGAGAAAGAATTGAAGAAACTATTGATCCCGAGCAGGCTATTGAAAGAGCACTCGAAACATATCAAAAGAAAGGCTACAGTGACGAGTGGATACACCAAAGAATTCTTTCAATTCGTGTTCGCAATGCACTTACTGATGAATGGAGCAAGCGGGGCGTTGAAAAGGGTAGGGAATATGCAATTCTTACTGATGAAATCACAAAAGCATGGTCAGGTATGACAACGAGGAAATATAAAAATCTAAAAGGTCTTACTAAGGAAAATCTGCGAGATAATATGAGTGATTTAGAGTTGGTTTTAAATATGCTTGCTGAAGCAACCACTACTGAAATTTCTAAAAGAGAGCGTCCACAAGGATTGTATGAAAATATGCAGATTGCTAAAGAAGGAGGCTCTATTGCAGGCGATACAAGAAAAGCTATTGAACAACGAACTGGAGAGCAGATTATAACTTCTGAAAATGCACTTGAGCTAAATAAGGTTGTAACAGATTTAATTGAGGGCGTAGCAGAAGAGATTAATGATGAAAAATCAAATTGAATGTATGTATTAAGAAATCTATTTCCAAAAGAGGTTTTAATATGATATACATAACAGGGGACACACATATTCCAATTGATATAAAGAAACTTTCTGCAAAAAAATTCCCTGAGCAAAAGAACTTTACAAAAAATGATTATGTAATTATATGCGGTGATTTTGGCGGAGTATGGGATGGCAGTAATGAAGAAAAATATTGGATAAACTGGCTCAAAGATAAAAACTTTACAACATTATTTGTTGACGGTAATCATGAGAATTTTGATATGCTCAGTAATCTTCCGGAAGAAGAATTCTGCGGAGGTAAAATTCATAAGGTTGGTGAAGGGATATACCACCTTATGCGTGGTATGATTTATAATATAGATGGCAACAAAATTTTCACCTTTGGCGGTGCAAGCTCCCACGATAAAGAATACCGTAAAGAAGGGAAAAACTGGTGGAGAGCAGAAATGCCCAGTGAAAAAGAATATAATGCTGCAAGAAAAAATCTTGAAGCACATAACAATAAAGTGGATTATATTATAACCCACTGTGCACCGACATCAATACAGCAAATACTATCAGTCCAATATACTGCAGATGAGCTGACAGAATTTTTAGAAGAAGTCAAAAATACAGTTTCATATAAGAAATGGTTTTTTGGACATTATCATAGCGATATTGTTTTGGATGAAAAGCATATATGTACCTATTACGGAGTAAACAGTATAATTTAATAGTTTAAACAGGCAGAGGTTAAGCAAAAAATGCTTAGCCTTTTTTCTTTGTGGTTTTATTTAAAAATTTACTTGACTTGTGCAAAGCTTTAGAGTATTGTGTGTTGCTGACAGAGAGGGGATGATACTATGGCAAAACGCAGACCATCGGGTGACGGAATGGTACGGCAGAAAAAGAAAGGGCAGTGGGAAGGCAGAATTGTAGTTGGACATAAAGAAAATGGTAACCCCATATTCAGATATGTCTATGCTAAAACACAGAAAGAATTACTGCAAAAACTGCATCAGAAAATAGATGAATATAAAAATGCAGAGCTGACAGAAGAAAGCAGTATGACACTTGGAGAATGGCTTGATAAATGGCTAAATGATTTCCTTCCCGGAACAATACGCCAGACCACATTGGACGGATACCGTAGAAATATAAAAAACTATATAAAACCAAACTTAGGCGATGCAAAGCTTGCATTCATAACAACCAATGACATACAGAAAATGTATAACAAACTAAAAAAGAATGGCAGAATAAAATGCCATCCCGATTATGGATATGAGCTTGCAGACACAACTGTAATTAAGATACATACCACACTGCACAGTGCAATGGAGGCAGCAGTTAAAAATCATCTTATACAGAAAAATCCAACAGACGGCACAAAGCTTCCAAAGAAAAAACAGCCATCACTCAGAATACTAAATGATGCCGAAATTGATACCTTAATGAAAGCTATTGAGGATAATGAAATATGGGGCGACTTCTTCTACACGGAAATTACTACAGGATTAAGAAGAGGCGAGATATGCGGACTTAAATGGACAGACTTTGATGAGGAAAATAACACTCTGTATATAAACCGAACAATACATATGCAAAAGGGCGGAAAAATATATGAGGGCGAGCCAAAAACGGGTAAAGGAAAACGGAAAATTATCCTGCCGCAAAGCACAGCCGATATTCTAAAGAAGCGAGCGAGAATATCAGAATGGATATTCCCTGATATATATGACCCGACAAAGCCTGTAAAACCGTCATCAGCATACTACAGAATGAAAATAATCCTAAAGAAAGTAGGACTTCCAAGTATAAGGTTTCACGACTTAAGACATACATTCGCTACACATGCACTTGTAAGCGGAGTAGATGTAAAAACATTGTCAGAAATACTTGGTCATACACGCCCAAGCTTCACTCTGGATACCTATACACATGTAACAAGTGATATGAAAAAGCGAGCCTCAATAATAGTGGGAAGCTTTATAGAAGATATATTCGGAAAGGAGCTTAGACCATGGGAAGACGAAAGAACGGAGAGGGGAGCCTGAGACTCCGAAAAGACGGACGATGGGAAGGAAGAATAGTGATAGGCTATGATGATAAAGGCTATCCTATAACAAAAAATGTTACCGCCAAAACTAAAACAAAATGCCTTGAAAAGCTGGAAAAGCTTAAAAAGCAATGCGGTGTTATAACACAAGACAGGGCAAAAGCTGAAATGTCATTTGGAGAATGGGTAGACTTCTGGTATCAGAACTACTGCAAATTAACTATTAAACTAAAAACACAGGAGGATTATGAGCTGAGGATATATAAACACATAATCCCTGAAATAGGGAAAATATCGCTTAATAAATTAACACAGAACGACCTGCAAAAATTCTATACAAGGCTTAAAACAAGCGGAAGATTAAAGCATACACAAAAGCTTGGCGAAGGACTGTCTGACAGAATGGTACGAGGATGTCATACCACCTGCAGAGCTGCACTGCAAAAGGCAGTAGAGGATAGTTTGATACATATAAACCCTGCGGAGGGGTGTAAGCTTCCTCCAAAGAACACAAAAGAGATGCAGGTACTAAGTCGTGAAGAAATGCAAAGATTTTTGATACAGGCAAAGTATGACGGATATTATGAAATCTTCTTAATGACCTTATCCACAGGACTAAGAAGAGGGGAAGTAATGGCACTACAGTGGAGCGATATCAACTTTAAAACAGGTGAAATACATATTGAAAGACAGGTCTACCGTGCAAAAGGAAAGCTCAGAATAGCAGAACTTAAAACAACACAATCCGAGCGTACAATAATCCTGCCAGAGAGCCTTGTAAATATGTTGATAGAATACAAAGAAACAGTTAATTCAAGATGGGTGTTTCCATCACCCGTAAAGGAAGATATACCAAGAGACCCGAATACGATATATTCCAAAATGCAGCTTGTATTGGAAAGGGCAGGATGTAAAAAAGTGCGTTTCCACGACCTTAGGCATACCTTTGCAACGACTGCGATAGAAAACGGAATGGATGTAAAAACACTGTCTGAAATAATGGGGCATGTATCAAGCAAAACTGCCCTTGACATATACCTGCACAGCACCGATGCTATGAAAAAGCAGGCGGCAAACAAAATAGACAGGCATTTTGGCAAGAATAAAGCCACTGCCCAAGAAATAACTCCTAAGCAGCATGAAAAACAGCCACAAGCCAAATTTGAGCCGACAAAGGGGAAAATACGCAAAAGAGGGACAGGCTGTATCAGTAAAATAAATGACCATCTGTACGAGGGGAGATATTCGCCAAGAGGTGCAGACGGAAAACGCATGTCTAAAAATGTATATGCCAAAACAAGGGAGGAGTGTGAGGTGAAGCTTGCGAAGTTGATTAGGAAGATGAAAAACGACATTACTAAGAAGAAAATTAATTATACATAATAGTGTGCAAAAGTCCTTTATTCTTATTTATTGACCTGCCAAAACATTTTAATGTGCAATACTTATTATAAATGTAAAATTTATAATAAAAGCAGTTGGACCTTTAGCTGAAGAGTATTCAAGAGATATACCAGTAGAAAAGGGTATAAAAATGTTTAATGATATATCAAAATTTGAACCGCTGTAAACAAAGAAAAATATCCCACGTTTGAAACAAAGGTTTCGAATGTGGGATAAACTGTGGTCGAAACATATAAAAGCTCCTCCGATGATTGTATCGGAGGAGAAAGCAACCTAAAGTATGATTTAAGGGCAAGTTTTTTCTATTGGTTTACTAAAGAAAACGTTTCATTGTCAAGGGGAGTAAGCGTGTATGTGTTATCTTTTTCGGTATCAAACTTTATTTGTGAATTATTGTATTTTAAATTACATACTCCGCCGTTTTTAGACCTAACCACAATTTTGCTGCATTTTGAATCAGACCATTCAATGTCAATCTCAAATGCACCTCTTGCAACTAAGCCTTTTATATTTCCGTTTTTCCATAAAGAAGGCAACGCGGGCAAAATTTCGATATACCCCTTGTGGCTTTGCAAAAGCATTTCTGCAATACCTGAAGTAAAGCCAAAGTTTCCGTCTATCTGAAAAGGAGGATATGCATCCAATAAGTTGATATATGTTGAGTGTTTGAGCAGTGTTGCAACATATTTCATCGCTTGCCGGGAATCTTTTAAGCGAGCAAATATATTAATAAGCCATGCACAGTTCCAACCAATAAATTCGCTACTGCTTTCTATTCTGCGATAAAGTGATTTGATAGCAACCTCAAGGATGTCGCCTTCTGTAATGTCGCAGCCGGGATAAAGACCGTATAAATGGGACATGTGTCTGTGTCCCAATTCAAATTCATCATAATCATTATCCCATTCTTGCAGTTGTCCATGCTTACCTATTTTGTATTTTGGCAACCTTTTTTGGATGTCTTTCAGTTTTTGGGAGAATTCCAAATCAACATTTAATATATCGCACGATGTAATAGTGGCATTGAATAACTCCTTTATTATAGCCGTATCCATAGTACTCGATGTGGATACCGACAGACGTTCTCCATTTAAAAGAAAATAATTTTCAGGGGAAGTAGATGGGTTTGTCACCAAAAGACCATCTTTATTTTCGCACAGGAAATCTACAAAAAACTCAGCAGATTTTTTCATTATTGGATATGCTGTTTCACGCAAAAAGTCTATATCCAATGTATGCAAATAGTGTTCCCATAAATGTCTGCACATCCAGCCTCCTGCCATAGGCCATATTGCGTGCTTGCAGTTTCCTGAAACAGGGGTGGTATGACGCCAAAGGTCGACATTATGGTGCACCGTAAAACCATTACAATTATATAAAACTTTTGCAGTTTTTTCACCGGCAATGCTCAGCTCTTTAATTGCATCAAACAGAGGGGTATGACAATCTCCGAGATTACATACTTCTGCATGCCAATAGTTCATCTCTATATTAATGTTGGTTGTATAGTTGCAGCTCCAGGGGGGTCTGGTTTCTCTGTTCCATATGCCTTGCAAATTTGCCGGCTGAGTTCCGGGACGGGAAGAACTGATTAAAAGGTACCTGCCGTATTGGAACATAAGCTCTACCAAGCTTAAATCAATATTTTCAAAATCAGAATCAGCACAGCTTTTTAAAGCACTTAATCTTGTGTCTATAGGCAAATTATCTGTGTCGGAATTTAAACTGAATGAAACCCTTGCATATAACGAATTAAAATCATCAATATGTGCTGCCTTTATATCGTTATAGTCTTTTTTGCAAACATTACTTAAGATATCATTGCAGATTTTATTGTAGTCCTTTCCATCTGAATAAGGGTTTGTGTCATAACCATTAAATGATGTTGCGGCCGCGAAATAGATAATAACGCTATTTGCCTTTTCTACCCTTATCGAACTTCCGTATGAATCTATAAAACCGCTATCTGTTACTATCTTGAACTTAGCTCCAAACCTCATACCTTTTCCTTCTGCATAAGGATGTGAATTTTCAACGAAGCCTGTATATTCAGGCTCAACAAGATAAGGGGCTTGTCCTTCCATATGTATTCCATCTTTCAGACTTCTGGAAATATGTATAAGAGGACTTGAAAGTGATAATTCACAAGAAATATTGCTTTCTTTGTCGGAGGATAGTTTTATTGCAATAATATCATCAACATATGATGCAAACATTTCCCGGTAGTATTTCACATCGCCGACTTTGTATGTAACGGTAGAGATAGCGTTATCAAATGTCAGTTCTCTGATATAATCTGTAACGTGGGAGTCATGTTTCATTTTTATTCTTAAATCACCAAGGGGTAAATATGAATCTGACCAATCACCAAAATAGTGTTTTTCAAGCAATGCCTGAGCCTCTTTAATTTTACCATCAAAAATCAAAGTGCGGATTTCTTCTAAATATTTGTAGGCATTGTAGTTCAGTTTGTCTTTTGGTTCGCCCGACCAAAGAGTATCCTCGTTTAATGACAGTATTTCTTCCGTTTTACCGCCATAAATCATAGCCCCGAGTCTGCCATTTCCAATAGGCAAGGCTTCATCCCATGTCTTCGCCTCATCCTCATACCAAAGTCTCATAAACATACCTCTTTTACCAGTTTATTTCAATTGCAGGCTTTGCGTTGACGTCATTTTTGCCAAAAATTCGTTCTGCAGCAACATTCATCCAGTCTCGTGCCGCACCGTAGGTTGCAACGTATCCCTTTACATCAGGGATAAGTTCTATGTCATAAGGAGATTCCATAGCTACAACAATAATAGTTTTGCCTGTTTTCTGAAGCTCCTTATAAAGTGTCAGCTGATTTTCAAAGATTATTGCACTGCACATTCCTAAGATTACAACGTCTGACTCATTTGCAAGTGCTACAGCCTTTTCAATATCATCATTTTCGGGATTGAGGCGAACTATAATTCCCCTTGTGTCCTTGTGAATTGCGGCAATTTCTTTTTCAAGCATTTCCACACATTGTTTTTCATCAAGAGCCGCAGCAATTTTCTGAGGCTCGCAGGTGATAACAGCAATTTTTTTGCCGTCATTTGCACAAAGGGGAAGAGCTTCGTCTTTAAGAACAGAAACGGACTTTTCTGCAAGAGTTCTGAGAAGCTCCTGATGCTCCTTGCAGCCTACAATTTTTTTTGCAGCCTCGCCGTCAGCGAATCTATTCTCGAAAAGACCTGCATTCTTCTTCGTTTCAAGAAGCTTCATAACGCAGCGGTCAATAACCTCCTCGGAGATTTCGCCGCTTTTTGCAGCTGCTAAAATTGCGTCATAGCCCTCCTTGAAATGGTTGAAATCACCACGCAGAAGCACCAGATTACAGCCTGCCTTAACCGCCATAACACTGGCAGTACCGGTTCCGTAATTGTCCTGAATAGCCTTCATACGCATAGCGTCTGTCATAATTATGCCGTCGAAACCAAGCTTTTCACGCAGATAGCCTTTAAGAAGTGTTTCGGAAAGTGTTGCGGGATATTTTTCATCAATTGCATCAACGATAACGTGTCCCGACATCATTGCCTGAACACCGTCATCAATAATAGCCTTGAAAGGAATGATATCTTCTTTTTCAAGCTCCTCGACAGTTTTTACAATGTGGGCAGTGCCCTTGTGTGCATCTGTTGCAATAGAACCGTAGCCGGGGAAATGCTTACCCATCGAAATAACTCCGCCATCGTTAAAACCACGTTTCATAGCAACTGCGTGCTTTGCAACACTTTTGGGATTGTCACCAAATGTTGCAGCCTTCATAGTCTGTCTGCCGGGATAACGGAATACATCGCAGATGGGGGACTGAATCTGATTTATACCCATAGAACGAAATTCCTTTGCGGTAGCTTTTGCTACCTGATATGTAAGCTCAACATCATCTGCTACGCCAAAGCACATATGGCTGGCATATACCATTGCGTTGCAGCGATTCACATCACTTCGTGTTCCACCCTCCTGGTCTACGGATATAATAAGGGGGAGCTTGCTCATACGCTGCAGGCTGTTGAGAAATTCTGCGGTTTCATCAGGCTGAAAATATTTATTCGGTTTGCCGACAATAACACTGGCATTATCGAACTCTGCATCAGGGCAATAACGTATTACGCCGATATTGTATTCTTCAATTTCCTTTTTGATTTCGGGAGTAATATGGTCAGCCTGAAGAATCGGGACGCATATCTGACCTACTTTTTCCTCAAGAGTCATTTCATTTAAAATTTTGTTAAGCATTTTTTTAATCCTTTCTATTTTAATGTATCTATAAATTTTTCATAGAGGTGATTTTGTACCTCTTTTGTATATTCGCCATTGATAAACATATCAAAATATTTATTAAAAAGCTCCTCCCAGCTTTTTTCCTCCTGTCTGGGAATAATGGGGTAAAAAAGTACACCTGCACCCTCAGCGGCTTCAAAGTCACCGGGCGCATCGCCAAGCATCAGCATTTTATCGGGGGAGTAGCCCTTTTCCTTTGCGAAAAGCAGCTGCTCCTTTTTTTTGCCGAATTCCTGCCCTGCAATAAAGGAAACACTTTGTGAAATGCCTGATTGTGACCAGTCACGCTCAAGCCCCTTTTGCGAGGCGGCGGAAACAACCATTATATCGGCAGCCTCCTGCATTTTTTTCAGAGTTTTCGGTATGGGGGAGAATGGCTCAATCCCCTCACACCCCTTATCAAAATATATATCCGAAAGAATACTCCACTTCATAACCTTTTTTAAAAGCTCCGAGGGGTTTTTCTTCATATAATCGCTAAGTCCTTTGTTTGAAAGGGGAAAGCCTGAATTTATATATTTTTCAAAATCTGTTGTATCGCCTACTGAATAATGCATTTGCCTTTTTAATTCCTCAAAGCTCATCAAAAGTCCCGGAAAACGATTTATTCCCCTTGTGAGTGAATAAAGGTTGATTTTTTCCTCGATTTGGATAAATTGCTTCTGATACCTCTCTTCAATCCCGAAAACCTCTATTGCGGCAGGGATAAAGGAAAGGGTGTGCTTGATACGCATAGAGTCAAATGCCGTACCGTCAGAATCAATGCCTACAAAAAATTCCCTCTGTTTAATAAAATCCAAAAAAACATCTCCTTTATTTCAAATCCTTATACTGACCGGGGGTGACACCCTCGTATTTTTTGAAAACACGGATAAACACGTGGCTGCTGTTAAATCCAACCTTGGTTGCAATGTCACCGATATTCTCATTGGTTTCCTTTAACAGCTTTTTAGCCGCCTCGATACGAAGCTTGTTAATCGTATTTATTAAGGAGTCGCCCATATTTTCCTTGTATATAAGGGAAACATAGGTGGGTGTAAGCTTAAGCTTCTGCGAAAGCGTGGACAAATTAAGGTCAATATCGTTGAAATTTTCGCTGATATAGGAATTGATATAATCCACCAGCTTGTGGGATTGCTTGTTTTCCTTTTTTGAATTTATTTGTCCGCAGATGATACCGAGTATGTTTACTATCTGCTTATCAAGGTCGGCAAGCGTTGTGCAATGAAGAAGCTTATCGATAACATTGGTATTTTCAAAGAAATTATCCTCAAGAACCTCGCTCAGCTCGTTTATTGTTTTAACGATTGTACTTATCATATCGGAAATCAGGCACTTTACTATGTGGATTGATGCCTGATTATTCAATCTTGAAATATTTTCCTCATAAATCTGTTTCCACACCGCTAAGGCACTGTCAAAATCTCCTGCTTTTATAAAGTTGATTAGTCGGAGCTCTGTATCAAGTGTATAGGTGTAATCATAATGAGGATTTTGAGAAAGGGATGATATATCGTCATAGCAGGTCACATCTCTGTTTCCGATAATCATATTGTATTCCATTGCTTGCAAAGCCTCCTGATATGCATCGGGAATACCGTCAAGCCTTAGGTGAACGTTACTTATGGCGGTGACAAAGGTTAAATTAAACTTTTCCTCTGCAAATTGCTTCGCCCTGACTGCCATTTCAATCATATCCGTTTTTGCACGGGAAAGGTTTTCTTCCTGAATATTAATAAGGCAAGCCATAGTTTCCTCGTCAAGCTCTACCATAAATCCCGGATTATTTCCTGACGCAATCGCCTCAATAGCGTTTGTAAGAATGTACTGGGAAAGTTGCAGCTCTTTATTATTTCCAATATCTGTGTCTGTATCGTCAAAGGAAGAAAAGTAATCTTTTATCTGAAAGAGCATTACCGCAAAATATTCTGACTCAAAAGATATGTCAAATGTAAAGAGCATATCTTCCGTAGAAATATTTGTTTCGCTGATTCCTTTCAGCAAACGGCGGAGAAAATTAGCGCGAAGCTCCTTGTTATGCTGTGATAACTGCATTTTTGTTTTATCAATCTGACTAAAGGAATTTAAAATGGTTTCTTTAATAAATTCATATTCGTTTTCATTTTTTTCAAAGGTTATCCCTGTAAACTCCGTTATTGTTTCCATAACAGAGTTGAGAGGCTGGTAATTTTTCTTTAAAAGAATATAGATGGCAACTACCCCAAAAAGCAAAACAAATAAAATACCATATATGCTGATGGTTTGTATGTGCTGTATTCTCTCCATATATACGGATTTAGGAACTACAAGTGCATAACTGAAAGAAGAATTTTGTGAATTAACACAAGAAACAACATAATCCTTTCCATCGCTTTCAGATTTCATAAAACGACGGTTATTTGCAACACCTTCACGGGCGAGATTTATAAAATCCTGATTTTCATAGGGGAAGATAACCTCGTTTTCGCTGTTGAGGATAACGATTTTCCCACTTGTTGCATTTTCAACATTTTTTATTGTTTTTTGCAGTGAATCCATATCAATATGGACTACGACCGTAGCCTTGCTCTCCTCCTGAGTGACTATAGGTAGTGAACGAACATACGTAATCTGTCGATGCCTGTTTACGGAGTTTCTGCACAGTGTAAAGGGGAGATAATCTCCTCTGTGAAATTTGTTTAAAAAAGCAATCCACTGCGCATAATCAAACTCATCGTATGAGGAAATCCTCTCGTAAAATAATTGTGCATCAATGTGGTCGTTATTTAAAACAGAGCCTAACCCCTTAAAATAAATGTAAAAATCTCCAATTGAATTGTTTGTTATGGTAAGCAATTTTAAATCATGAACAGCAGAATATAAAATGCTCTGATGAAAATCCTTAAGAGGTTTAACTGAATTTGCAAGGGAAAGTATGTTTCGATTTGACTCAATTTGCTGTGAAAACCTCTCAGCCGCATAAAAATATTCGTCCATAACATTGCGTAACTGAACAAGAGTCGATGTATTTGTGTGGTCGATTTCATTTTTCAAAAGTTTTGAATAATGAATATGTGAATAGCAAAGCGTGAACGTAGGAACAAGGAAAATAATAATATATGAAATTAACAAAAATGTGAAGACACGTTTCTTAAAAATAAAATTGCGACTCATATTTTCAACTCCCCAAATATAAGACTTCTTTATTATGTATTATACCAAAAGCGAAAATGCAAGTAAATATGTAAAATGTGTATAAAATCCAAAGTTTGTGGACTAAATCAAAAGCACGACGGGAAAAGGCGTTTTTGGATTTAGTTTATTGACTTGAGAAATTATCCATTTACTTTCATAAGCAATGCGTGCTATGCTAAAAGTGCGGATTTGACTTCTGCGGAGAATTCGGGCAGGGGGCAGATTTGCAGTCTTAAACAAATATAATTTTTTAATTTTTAGGAGGTTTTATTAATGAAAAAACAAAAAAGAACACTATTAACCCTGGTTGGTACACTGATTGTTGTATCGATGGTACTGGGAACAGTGCCCGTATTTGCGGCAAATACAAATACAGGATACCTTGTAACTGACTTTTCAGCAGCGAGTATCGAAGACAATATTGAGGTCGCCGAGCCTTATACTAAAAATAATACAGTTTTTGCAAATAACAACGGTGTAAAGGTTTATCTGACGGCAGAATGTACCAATGGTAGTGTGACAGTCGGCGCTTCTGAAACGATGTCAATCTGGGGAAGAACTGTGGACAACGAAAGCGGCAAATATAAAACGAGATTATATATGTTAGATGGCGACTATGCAACTCGTACTGGCATTGTTATGTGCAAGTTTAACTTTGACCCTACAAGAATAGACGATAATATGTATGCAGATTTAATTTTTGGCGGACATTATACCTCTGATTCTACAAATAAAGAGGGAAAAATCTGTACCTTGCGAGTGTACAATGATAGAGTTGAGGCACTTAACAATTCAAACGAAATAATAAAGACTTTTATCTATTCGGAATACTTCAGAAATGAAAAATGGCATGAATTAGCGTTTATGTTTAATAATGGAAACCAACAGTTGTTTGCTTACATAGACGGTATTTTGTTCCTTGGTGGCACTGGTTCTGAAGTTGTTAAATCATTTAACACGAGTGTGAAAAAATTTAAATATGCGAATATACAATGTGTCAACAGTTTCTCAGGCAACTTGTTCATTGACGACATATATTTCGTATTTGGTAATACCTATGCAAATATTAATGTTACAGCTCCGACAATCGTAAGAGTAGGTGATAAACTTACAGCCGAAGTTACTGAGCGAAATAGTTCAGGTGCTATCGGAGGAAAAACTTTCGTATGGAGGGCTGATGGTACAGTAATCGCTACAGGCGGAAACAGCCTTAATATAAAAGGAAGATATAATGGAAAGAACATCACGGTAGAGACCTGCGGTTATGATACTGCAGGTATGTACGGTATGAAGGGTACATCAGCCGGTACAATGGTAGAGTACACAGGTACAGTTTCATTAGCAACAGGAAAAGACAGTAACGAACAGCCCACTGTAACTGCAAATATAGCTTTGAGTGATTTTTTTGCAGAAGAAGGCAATTCAGACAAATCCTTTATATACCTTTTAGCCGCTTATGATGGAAAAGAACTGGTTGACTGTGCGGTTTCCGGTCAGATTACGCGTGATGACGCTTCTGCAACACTGACGGTCACAGGTGCTGACAGCACAGAGGATGTAAAGCTGTTTGTTTTAAATTCAATGGGAACGCTTGTCCCTGTTGAGAATGTATTCACTTGGTAATACGGAGCTAAACGGAACGGAGGACTATGAATATTATGAAAAAAAGAGCTGCATTATTAATGGTGCTTGTGTTAGCTTTGGGTGTATTTTCGGGATGCTCAAAAGATGAAAAGGCAGGCTCCGGAAAAACAGAAGTTGTTAAGGAAGCACTTAAATATCCGATAAAGACGGATGCGACACTCACTTATTGGGTTCCCTTTGATGTTACGACACTGAATAGTGGATCTGATTTGGGAGATACCGAGTTGTATAAGGAGCTTGAAAAGCGTACAGGTGTAAAGATTGAATTTATTCACCCTGTAGCAGGTCAAGAAACTGAGCAGTTTAACCTTCGTGTAGCATCTGGTGATTTGCCGGATATGATGACCTTTAATTTCCTTACTTCATTCCCCGGAGGACCTGATAAGGCGATAGATACGGATGTTATCACAAGACTTAATGACTTAATTCCTATATATGCACCGAATTTATCTGCTGTACTGGAAAAGGATCAGGAACTTGATAAAATGATAAAGACGGATAGTAACAATTATTATGTATTCCCGTTTGTTCGTAATGACGATTATCTGACAATATATATGGGACCTATGCTGAGAGCTGACTGGCTTGAGGAATTAGGCCTTTCCGTACCTGAAACCATTGATGAGTGGTACAATGTTCTTAAGGCGTTTAAAAATGAGAAGAAAGCACAGGCTCCTCTTTCCATTCAGACATTTTTAAACACAGTACGTACAACGAGTGCGTTCGTTGGTGCATATGGTGTTAAGGATGACTTTTATGTGGAAGACGGAAAGGTTGTATTCGGACCTATAGAACCCGGATATAAGGAATATCTTGCTACGATGAATAAATGGTATAAGGAAGGTCTTTTAGACAACGACTTTGCCACAACAGAAAGAAGTTCGCTTAATGCAAAGCTTCTCTCAGATCAGACAGGTGCAACAGTTGGATGGACAGGTGGCACAATGGGAACATTCCTTGATACTATGAAAGAGGAAAATCCTAAGGCAGACCTTGTAGCAACACCTTACCCCGTTCTTAAAAAAGGGTCAACTCCAAAATTTGGACACAATACCCCCAGGTTTACAGGGGCAACAAGTGTTGCAATAAGCGCAAAATCCAAGTATAAGGAAATTGCTGCAAAATGGCTTGATTACGGCTACAGTGAGGAAGGACATATGCTCCTTAATTTCGGTATTGAAGGTATAAGCTATGAAATGGCAGACGGCTATCCTAAATACACCGAGTATATAACAAACAATCCTGACGGACTTGCAATGAGCAGTATTATGCCGCAGTATATGAAGAGCACTTACGGCGGACCAATGCTTCAGGACAGACGCTACATGGAGCAATATTCAAAATATGAGCAACAGAAAAATGCCCTTGATGTGTGGGCGAAAACAACAGAGAAGGATTACTTATTCCCTGCGGTTACACGCACAGCAGATGAGGACAGAACTTATTCAAGCATTATGAATGATATTAATACCTACAGAGAGGAAATGATTTTGAAATTTATCCTCGGTCAGGAGCCAATTAGCAATTTTGACAAATATGTTGAGGTTATCAAGAGCATGGGTATTGATGAAGCTATAAAGATTAATCAGGAAGCATTAAAGCGTTACAATGCACGCTAAAGGGGTATAAAAAATGACAAGAACACAAAAAAATACAGGCAGAAAACCTTCTTTACTGTCTGAAATAGTGCAGGAAGCCGTAAAAAATAAAGGTATCTATATTATGGCAATTCCCGTACTTATATATTACATACTGTTTCATCTGTGGCCTATGTATGGAGCAATTATAGCATTCAAGGATTTTGTTCCGTCAGAGGGGATATTGGGTAGCCAATGGGTAGGGTTCGAACACTTCAAAAACTTCTTTGGTAATTTCTATTTTTGGCGTCTTATAAAAAATACATTCCTGATAAGCCTTTATCAGCTTATATTTGGCTTTCCTGCACCAATTATTCTTGCACTGCTTCTTAATGAGGTGAAGACACGCTGGTTCAAAGGAACTGTGCAGACGGTGACGTATTTACCGCACTTTATCTCGCTTGTTGTTGTTGTGGGAATGATTAAAGACTTTACAAATAGTAACGGTATCATCAATGATATTATAGTGATGATGGGCGGTTCCAGAGAATCTTTGTTTCAAAGCCCGAGAATGTTCAGAACACTCTATGTTGTTTCGGGAATATGGCAGGAAATAGGTTGGGGAACTATAGTTTATCTTTCTGCACTTGCAGGAATTGATACAGCACAGTATGAGGCTGCAAAAATTGACGGAGCAGGTCGCTTTAATCAGCTTCTACATGTTACACTTCCCGGTATTATGCCTACCATAATTATTTTGTTAATTCTCCAGCTTGGTAAGCTGCTTAATGTAGGATTTGAAAAAATTATATTGATGTATAATCCTGCCACATATGAAACTGCAGATGTAATATCCTCATATGTATACAGAATGGGTTTGCAGAGGTTTGACTGGAGCTTTAGTACGGCGGTAGGACTTTTCAATTCATGTGTCAACTTTGTTATGCTGGTAGTATCCAATAGAATCAGTAGCAAGGTAAGTGATTCGAGTTTGTGGTAGGTGAGTAAAAATGAGCATTAAAAAAAGTTTAGGTGAAAAAATTTTTGACACCGCAAATGCACTAGTTTTGATTTTGCTGTCACTTGTGTGCCTATATCCTATGTGGCATGTAATTATGGCAGCATTCAGTGATGGTAAGATGCTGATGGCACATTCAGGAGTTTTGTTAAAGCCGCTTAATTTCAGTACGGCTGCATTTGGAATGGTGCTTGAAGATTCTACAATAATTAAAGGTTATGGAATTACAATTTTTGTGGTTTTGCTCGGACTGGCAGTAAATTTGTTTTTAAGCTCTTTAGCTGCATACGTTATGTCAAGAAAAAAGCTCCGCATCAGTAATTTTGTAACAAAAATAGCCGTATTTACGATGTTTTTCAGCGGAGGTATGGTTCCTCTTTACCTGACGGTAAAAAATTTAGGACTGCTGAATAACCTTTTGGCACTTATTCTTCCGCAGGCTATAGTTACATACAATGTGATTATACTGAGAACAGGTTTTGCGGCAGTTCCTGACAGCCTTGAGGAATCAGCAAGGATAGATGGTGCAAATGATTTTACGATACTGTTTACTATTATTGTTCCGTTGGCAAAAGCTACCGTTGCAGTAATAGCACTGTATTATGGGGTATCACATTGGAATTCATGGTTTAACGCAATGCTATATATTCAAGATCGTGAGAAGTATCCGCTGCAGCTTATTCTGCGTGAGATTCTGATACAGAACAAAGCGGATGATATGGCAAGTGGGAGTGCACAGGACAAGGCATTTGTGGCAGAGAATATAAAGTATGCCACCATTGTTGTTGCGACACTTCCAATACTGTGTGTTTATCCGTTTATACAGAAATATTTTGTTAAGGGTGCCATGATAGGAGCCGTAAAAGGATAATTGCATTTTTTAAGGCGGTATACCTGAAGGCATACCGCCTTAAAAATGTTCGAGAGGTGAAGAAGAATGATTAAAAAGATACTATCATTAATGCTGTGCATAGTCCTATTGCTTGCAAATATTTATAGTGTGTCGGCAGCATCTGACCTTGACAGTGCTGTTTTCAGGCTGGAGGCACTGGGTATATTGCTTGGTGATGAAAACGGTGATTTACAGCTTGATAAAGAACTTACACGTGCGGAATTTACAGCAATACTTGTGAGGATGTTGGGAATTGATACTGTTACATTTGCTGATGGTACGCAGGGGAACTTTTCTGATGTTATGCCGGAGCACTGGGCATATGGTGCTATAACAACGGCAGCAGGACTTAATATTATAGAGGGTAAAGGTGACGGAACCTTCTGTCCCGATGAATATGTAACAAATGAACAGGTTATGAAAATGCTTGTCTGTGCGTTGGGGTATGAGATTGCTGCCGAAAATCAGGGGGGATATCCTGAAGGCTATATGGCAGTTGCGGTAGGTCGTGGTATTACAAAAGGGGCATCTGTTATTATGAACAATCCCTGTACACGTGCAAATGCAGCAATCTGTGTAAATAATGCGCTGGATGTTAAGCTTTTGGAAAGCTTTTCTACAACCGGAGAGCTTACAACCACCGAGGATACCCTTTATGACAGATTGATAAAGAATATGGATGGTGTGTGGAAAAAGGGTAAGCTCACAGAAACTGAATTTACAGGCATTGATGGTACAAGCACTCTTGAAAAAGACAGGGTAAACATCGGTGGAGTGATATATGATTGCACAGGAAGCGACATTGAAGAATACCTTGGATATATGCTTGAGGTCTATGCGGCAGAAACAGATAGCAGTGCCCTGCCAAAAATACTTTCATTCCGCATTATGAAAAATAAAACGAAGGAAGTAGTTGTTAATGCCGAGGATGTTTCAA
The DNA here is from genome assembly GCA_045545055.1 of Clostridia bacterium. Lineage (GTDB taxonomy): Bacteria > Bacillota > Clostridia > UMGS1883 > UMGS1883 > UMGS1883. The sequence continues at coordinate 40,544 of JAZQAB010000120.1, forward strand.
ACTTTGCTCCTGACAGAATGGATTATTATAATGAAAAGAAGAAAATAAATACACTTGATATTGATGCATCAAGTGTAAAATATATATATAACGGTAAAGCTGTTGACCCGAATACATTTGTGTTTTCGGATATGAAGATAAACAACGGAAGATATCGTTTCCTTGACAGCGAAGGAACAGGAAACTACGACATCATTTTTGTTGAGGAAGAGGAAAGCTTTGTTGTAAGCAGAGTGGCAGAGGCAAACACTACTGTTTATTTTGACAATCAGGAGCTTTTCAGGCTTCGCAGCGGAATAAAGTTCCTTTTTGATGATGAAGATTATACATATATCATTACAGATGAAAACGGAGAAGAGATGGAGTTTTCCGACATTTCAGAGGGAATGGCAATTACTCTGACGGCAAGTACGGATATGAAGATAGTAAAGGCTGTTTTATGTGAAAACAGGACAGATGGTATGGTAAGTGAGCTAAACGAGGATGATGACGAGGTTAAGATAGACGAAAATGTTTATAAAATTGCCCGTAATGCGGATGGTAATCTTCTGGCACAGGTAAAGCTCGGTGATGAAGCTGTGTTTGTGCTGGATGCACGTGGCAGGATTATAGGTGTGGATGAAATTATCAGCAAAGAGCATTATGCATATGTTATAAATGCAGACACAAAACGTTCTATAGGCTCGGATTTACAGCTTAAGCTTATATCTGTAGGAGACAAGGAAAAATCTGTAAGGGTTGCAGGTGACGGTCAGGAAAGCATATCATACCGTTTTTATAACAGCGACATATTCATTGTAGACTGTGTGGCAAAAGACATAGATAAAAATGATGTAATAGGTAAGGTTATTAAGTATACTCTTAATTCTGAAGGAGAGATAAAGAAACTTACCACCTACGAAGTACCATCAAGTAAAAGAGAATATACGTTTAATTCTCGTATTCTGTCCTTTGGTGCAAATCTTGATATAGAGGGATTTCTGGTTGATGATACAACAAACCTGATTTGCATTCCCAATGTGGTACGTACCGAAGATGATTATCTTGAAGTAGTGGATTTTGCCAACGGGAAGAGGGTTGAGGCAATTCCTTATGAGGTAGATGCTGAAACACAGATTGCTGAGGCGGTATTAATATTTGAAGATATGAATTCAACAACACCACCACCGATAGCCTCAGATAAAGATGTATCTATAGTTGGAAAAATTCGTCATATAAATGATGATGAGTATGGAGATGTTGTTGAGATTGCAGGAATCACACGTGAGGATATATTCAGCGAGCTGACAGGAAACAATGCAGCAGCTAATAGTGCGGCGAACAGATTGCGGGCAGGCGATTTAATTCGCTATACACTTGACCGTAATGGCAGATTGGCAAAAATTGAGCAGGAGGTATCTGTTCAGGGCTTGTCGCAATCATATGCACAGATTGATTCAGCATATGGTGTGGCATATGATGTGAGTTTCAACCGTTTGTCAAAAACAAAGAATGAAATGGTTGACCGACTTGTTATAACAGAAAATGAGGACGGAGGCGGTTGGAGCAAGGAATATGAAATCTTAAAGGAAGATGGTCCCGTGATATATGTATACGAAAAAAGCGGACCAAGAATATATGCCGCAACAACAGACGATATTGATACCATATTACAGGTGGGAAGCGGTGCGTCAAAAATTTATATGAGCATTGAAAATTCCATCGACCCGGTAGCTATAGTTATTATTAAAGAGTAGTTATAGGAAAGTTGAACTGCAAGCAGTGAAAGGATGGTGGAGAAATTGAAGAAAAAATTTGTTTGTACACTTGTTATTCTTGCTTTGTGCTTTAATATGGTATCTCCGACCTTTCTTATAAAAGGTAGGGCAAGCGGTACTGCACAGCTTCCAAATATAGATCGCCTTATTGACGAAGAAAGCTTTACGGGAAACATAGCAGACAGCGATAACTGGTCACTCGAGAAGGTAGCAGATGGCAGTGTGTCGTTTAATGGTGGAAAGCTTGTAATTGAAGGTGTAAACAATGATGATAGAAAAGAAACCACAGCGAGATATTATATTAACGGGGCTGATGGTGAAGGAGAAACCGGAATTGTCGTTTTCAAGTTTGATGTCGAGAGAAGTGGTGATGGAGATTCTTACTTCTATATAAACTCGATGAGTTCTAAGTCGACATTTAACGGCACATGGAAATCAGGCGGTGCAATATATGGATATATAGGGTCAACAAACACAAATTCCGGATATACGACAACGAAAGCAACGAAAATGAGTATGACAGTAATGCTGAATGTATGGGAAGGGATTTATTCAGTATGGGTGGATGGTAATCTCGTGTTTGAAGATAAACAGATGAGAAGTACACCGACAGATATTGGATATATAAATATATATCCCCACCCGAATGCAGACCAGACACTTTCTATAAGCAATTTCAGCGTTTATGAAACATATCCTTCAGCAGAGGACTGCCTTGAAATAGATAAGGGTATGCTTTCTGTTTCAGAAACAGTGACTGAAAGCTTTACACTTCCCACAGAGGGTGCGAGATACAAAAGTGATATAACGTGGACTGTAACTCCGGAGGATTCAGAATATGTAAACATTAGCGGTAGTCAGTGTATCATTACACGCCCTGACGGGGAAAATGAGGAAGTAACTCTGACGGCAACACTTAGTAATGGTGGAGAAACTTTATCAAAAACCTTTCCTCTTACTGTGCAGAGAAACCTTAATGCACAGGAAAGGGTGGATTTGGATTATGAAAATCTTAATATAAGTGCCACATTGGGAGGAAACACGTCAGAGAACGAGATAACCAAAAAGATTGTATTTAATACAAGCGGTGACTATGGTGCAAGTATTTCATGGACATCGCACGACACCTCTGTAATAGAAAATGACGGTACAGTTATAAGACCGAAAAGGGGCGATAGCGTCAATGTTGATGTTACAGTAACAGTTTCCCTCGAAGGAGCGACCTCAAAAAGCACGACATTCACCTATACGGTACTGCCGATAGGACTTCCTGAAATTGACCGCCTTATTGACGAGGAAAGCTTTATAGGAAGCATAGCAGACAGCGATAACTGGTCACTCGAAAAAGTCGCAGATGGCAGTGTGTCGTTTGATAGCGGAAAGCTTGTAATCGAGGGGGTAAACAATAATGATGGAAAGGAAACCACGGCGAGGTATTATGTTAATGGCTCTGAAAGTGAAGGAGAAAATGGAATTATTGTTTTTGAGTTTGATGTAGAAAGAACGGGTAGCGGCAATTCTAATTTTTATATAAATTCAATGGGCAATAAGTCTGCTTTTAACGGAGCATGGAACGCCGATGGAAAGATATACGGACGTGTAGGGGAAACAAATACATATTCAGGCTACATGACAGCTTCAACTAAAAAAATGAGTATGGCAGTTAAGCTGAATGTATGGGAACAGACCTACTCTGTATGGATTGACGGCGTGCTCGTTTTTGAAGACAAACAGATGAGACATGCTGACAATGTGGAAAATATAGGCTATATAAACATATATCCCAGTCCGAATGAAGACCAGACACTTTGTATAAGCAACCTCAGCGTTTATGAAACATATCCTTCGCCAGAGGATTGTCTTGAAATAGATAAGGGTATGCTTTCTGTTTCAGAAACAGTGACTGAAAGCTTTACACTTCCCACAGAGGGTGCGAGATACAAAAGTGATATAACGTGGACTGTAACTCCGGAGGATTCAGGGTATGTGAGCATTAGCGGTAGCCAGTGTAATATTACACGCCCTGATGTTGAAAATGCACAGGTAACTCTGACGGCGACGCTTAGTAATGGTGGGGCAACTCTGACAAAGACATTTCCTCTTACCGTACTAAAAAATCTTACTGTACAGGACATTGTAGATTTAGATTATGGCAATCTTTCTATAAGTGATAGCCTCGGTGAAAACACGTCAGAGGATGAGATAACCAAAAAGCTTGTCTTTGCTACAAGTGGTGAATATGGTGCAAATATTACGTGGTCATCTCATGATACCTCTGTAATATCTGACGATGGTGCTATTACGAGACCGAAAAGGGGCGATGGAGCCAGAGTTGATGTTACGGTAACAGTTTCTCTCGAAGGAGCAACTTCAAAGAGTAAAACCTTTACCTATACGGTGCTTTCGGCAGGACTTCCTAAAATAAAACGCATTATAGCAGAAGAATCATTTACGGGAGACATTAAGAATAATACCAAATGGAATCTTGCTAATGTGGTTGATGGTAGTGTTTCATTTGATGATGGAAAGCTTAAAATTACAGGTGTAAACAATAATGACGGAAAACAAACTACACCACGATATTATATTAACGGAGAAGAAGCAGAAGGTGAAAAGGGACTTATCGCTTTTGATATTGATGTTGAACGTAATGGAGCCGGAAGCTCGAACTTCTATATAAATTCAATGAGTTCTATATCGGCCTTTAACGGATCTTGGAACGCAGACGGCAGGATATATGGGCGTGTTGGAGAAACAAATACGTTTTCGGGATACATTACACAGTCACTTACAAAAATGAGCATAACCATTCTTTTGGATGTTGAGAAAAACAGCTATTCGGTATGGGTAGACGGAAATCTCGTGTTTGAAGAAAAACAGATGAGGGGAACTCCGTTAGATATTGGCTATATAAACATATATCCTGCACCAAACGCAGACCAGACGCTTATCGTTTCTAATCTTACAGTTTATGAGGTAGAGCTTTCACCTCAGGAAATTGTGGAGAGAGATAAATACTTTCTTTCATTAGACAATCTGATAACTGATGCAAATCCGATAGATAAATATTTAGTTGATGAAAATTTGTGTTTCCCAAATACCGGAAAGAACGGAAGCTGTATTATGTGGACATCCTCAAATGAAGATATAATAACCCCTGATGGTATCGTAAATCGTCCCATACAAACGGAAAATGTAGTGGTGGAACTTATTGCACAAATCACCTATGAGGATAGTGAAACAGGGAAAAAAGGTCAAACAGAGAAGGTTATTTCCGTTAATGTATTAGCCTCGCCGCCAGGAGGAGACGCAGGAATAGTGCAGGCAGATTATAACTGGCTGAATGAAACGGTTATTACTTCTGAAGACAAGGAGGCTGTAAAAAAAGACCTTCGCTTTTATACCGAGGGCTTATATGGCTCGAAAATAGAGTGGAAAAGCAAGAATACAGACATTATAACCGAACGAGGATGGGTGAAAAGACCACGTGAGGATGAGAATGTTACTGTTGAAGTGATTGCAAAGATAAGCCATAAAGAAGAGACTGCTCCTGATAAGGAATTTACATTTACAGTTCTTCCGGCAAAGCTGCCAATTATAAAAGAAATAATATCTGAAGATAATTTTGACGGAGATGTGCTCGATGAGCACTGGACTTTGACAATAGAAGATGGTGAAATATATCAAGAGGATGAACGACTCAAGATAGTCGGAAATCCGGAATCCGGAAATACGCAGGCAGAGTACTATTTTATTGATGAGCGCATGTATATGAGTGGCGTGATAGCTTCAGAATTTTATCTCGAGAAAGAAGGCAGTGGTACAGCCCTCTTTTATGCAACCGGATATGATGGAACCTATTTTTCAGGCAGATGGGAAGCAAACGGGGATGTTAAGCTGCATTACAGAGATGCAGAAGGTGCAGACTCTGAGTTCCATGTTGTTAAGAGAATACACCCAACGGACAGAATGCACGTAGTAATGTTATTTGATACAGTGTTCTCTACATGGAGTGTGTGGATAAACGGTGAAGAATTCGTGATGGAGAATGTTCTCGGTCGTGAGCTTTGTACTGATGTGGAGAGCATTACACTGTATCCATCACCATCTGATAATGTAACTCTTTATGTAGACAACTTTAAAACCTATTACACTAACCCAATGGATGAGGCAGATGCTATAAACCGTGATTTTGAGTGGCTTACCACTTCCTTGGTGACGCAAGGAAAGGAAAGCAGCTATTCAGCTGATTTTATAGAGGATGACCTTTACCTCCCGTCTGTAGGAATGTATTTAAGTGATATTACATGGAAAACATCAGACAGCAGCCTGGTAAGCCTTGACGGAACGGTTACAAGACCAGGAAATGGTGCAACAGAAGACCCAGCGGTTACGTTAAAGGCTACATTAACATTGGAACTTGACGATGGAACAAAACTTACGAAAGAGAAGGAGTTTTCTTTCAGGGTGTTAAGAAAGCTGACAGATCCATCGGCAATTGTAGAGGCTGAATATAATTATCTTGATTATTCTGTTCTTTCAGATAAAGGAAGCTATGCTGATATGCTTACTGAAAACGAGGTAGTGAGCAATATATGGTTTATGACAGAGGGGGCATTTGGTGCAGATATTACGTGGACAACAGATGATACAAGCACTGTAACGGGGAGTGGGCGTGTTATCCGTCCTATGGTTGGAGAAAATGACAAAACTGTTAATGTAACTGCAACCATAAGCTGCGGCAATATTTCACGGACGAAGGAGTTTACTTTTGTTGTGAAGGCTGATGCTCCGTTTGTGGACCCACAGCACATGACAGATGAAGATTTCTTTGGTGTATGGAGCGGCGCTGATTGGACAATTTCTCCGGGATTGAATTACTCCCTGAATGAGCAGCTAAAGCCTGTTGAGGAAGCAGCTAAAACTGCAAATGGTGACTATGCTGCAGCAAAAGAAGCTCTTTTAGATTATTATCAAGCTAAGAGAACTGTCAATGAAAGCAGCACATTAGAGCTTTCTTCAAGAAGCAGCGGATGGAGCAATATGGCGGTTGACGGATGGCTTACCACACAGAGCGACATTTGGTATCAAGGGGAATTTAGTGCAGATAATAATTTTGCACTTATTTCAGCTGACATAAAAACAGAACAAATCGCGAAAGGAACTTTTAATGCATTTGAGATAGCAGCTTGGTACAACGAAGCAAGTACACTTGAAATTATAAGTAATAACCATTCTGATGAATCGCTTCGTCCGAGAATTGAGCTTATTGTAAACGGATCACCGAAAACTTTCTACGCAACGGATGATGCTACTATCAGAGCAGGGTCATATAAGACAGTAAACTATGGGACAGAGGAAGTAAACAAGGTTATGACCTGCGGTAAGTTTTTAGGGAATGAAACATATCACACAGTCTTAAAATTTGACTTTTCCTCACTGCGTGCGGATGATGAGATTTCGGATGCAAAGATGGTTATTTATTGTGCAGCAACGCCTCAAAGCTCAGGAAAAAAACGGATGCTGATACTGCAGCTTGGTGAAACAGATTGGGATGAGGAAACTATTACGTGGTCAGGTGTATCACGCCAGACCTTCTCTTATAATGGAATGCCTGATGGTCACGACTGGAGTTATCCGGAAGGAGGGCTTGCTGAAGCCCGTAACCAGGCATTAAGATTTCCGACATTGCCACGTGCAACTATTGAATATTCTTTGACGGGTGACGAAAGCTATGCGTATAAATACATTCGCATTTTGGAGGACTATATAAAGGACTATGGTGCGTGGTATCCTGAAGGGCACCCCGAGGCAAAGGGTGGATATAAACGAACTCTTGATGTTGCAGAACGCTTGATGAACTGGATATCATCGTTTGATATCCTTGTAAAAAGTGAAAGCATGGGTGCTGAAAGTCTTGTTGCAATTTTAAAAGCAATGCATGATATGTCGAATTCCCTTTATTATGTACACACTGCTACAGGAAACTGGTGGATGGAGGAAATGGAAGCAATAATAACCTGTTCCAATGTTTTTCCTGAATTTACAAATGCAGATGCGTGGAGAGAATTATCATTTGCAGAGTGTAGCACCTTCTTTAAAAACAACGTTTTCCCGGATGGTTCGTATATTGAAGCAACAGGTAGCGGCTACAATACAATTTCTATCAGAATTGGAAGAATGTTAAAGGAAACGATGCTTAATTCCAATATGGAAGCAGATGCAGATTTTGATGAAAAGCTTAGAAAAACCACATTGTATGACCTGATGCTGCGAACTCCTGACGGCGAGAACATTATGTATGCAGATGCCGGTTCAGCATCAGGAAATTTTAAAACCGCTGCAAAGTATCAGGATATTGCAAATTGGTATGATGATAGAGAGTTAGAATACATAGATACATTTGGTAAAAAAGGTATTGAGCCCGAGTGGACATCCATTCTTTTTCCTGACAGCCGATTGGCGGCTATGCGTTCGGGTTGGGAAAAGAATGCACTCTATATGTTCACGAATGTCAGGGGTCCAGGCCAACATTCTCATGCTGCAGACGGACACATAACGCTGTATGCATACGACAAGATACTTTTGACAGATTCCGGAAGATGGAAGTATGATAGTACAGATCCGATACGTAGGTATATGCAGTCTACACGGGCGCATAATACAGTGGAAATTAACGACACTTCTCAATCATTAGGTTCAAGTCCTTCAAATACCACAATATCTAATCTTAAAGGTAGAGGAACTATAAATCAGTGGGTTACTAATGAAAACTACGATTTTATAAGCGAATCTACTACAAGAACCACAGGCTACAAGCATCAGAGAAGCATAACCTTTGTTAAGCCATACTACTGGATAGTGTCCGACCTTATGACACCGACTAATACGCAGTATTTCAGCAAGGTCAACAGCTACAAGCAACTTTGGCATATGCTGCCTCAATCAAATATGAGTGTCGATACTGATTCTAAACAGTTGCGTTCCGGTTACAGCACAGGGGCAAATATTATCGTTGCATCTGCTGACGGAAATAATGTTACGGTAGAAGAGAAAATTGGTTATTACGACAGCGGTAATAATGTTGAACAAGAAGCTCCTTATGGATATTTTGAAGTAAATACATCGGGTGAAGCAACCTTTGACACTATACTTGTGCCGACTGTAGATGATGCGGATGCACAGGTAGATGTTGAAAGACTTGAGATAGGCGTTTCTACTAATGTTGCCACTGCACTTAAGTTTGATATAGACAGCAGAGGAATAACAAGTATCGGTTATTATTATCTTTCATACGAAAATGAAAATCAGCCGGAAAGAAGTTTTGGAAAATATTCAACAAACGGGCAGCTTACCTTTATTTCTGAAGGAATAAGCGGCGATATTGAAAATATTATTCTTCAGAACGCAAGCGTTATTAAAGAAAATGGTAATGTTCTTGTAAGCTATGATGAAAGAATCTCTGATTTATCGCTTGAGCGGCAAGGTGGTACGCTGAACTTGACAACAGATGAAGAAAGTATCGATTATAGCAAATTGAAGATAGCTTCAGATGCAAGCTTGCAGAAACTTATTGTCAACGGCACGAACACTGAATTTTCTATAAGCGGCGGATATATTGTTTTTGGGAATGTAATAGAGAGCGATACAGTAATAGGAAGCGGAAGTGCGGAAATTGTTGATAGAACCCAACTCACAAACAACTCCGCCGGAGGTGAAAACTCCGGCGGAGGCGGAGCTGGTGGAGGTGGTTCTGAGATTTCAGAAAAAGATGATAAAACTGAAAAAGAAGAAGCTGCACAGCCTTCAAAACCAGTAGCCGTATTTGAGGACACTATCGGACATTGGGCGGTCAACGAGATTGAGTATCTTTATAACAAAGGTATTATTAAAGGAAAAGAAAGTAATAAATTTTCCCCCGAGGATAGTATCACCAGGGCCGAAATGCTGACACTTATAGTGCGTGCTCTTGGCTTAAACGAAGTTAAATATACTGGTGCGTTTGAAGATGTTTTAGCGAAAGACTGGTATAGCGGAGTAATCGAAACAGGACTTAAATTCGGATTGATATCAAAGGATAAGATTTTCAGACCGAATGACCTTGTTACAAGAGAAGAGATGACTAAAATGATTACAGAGGCATACAAGATACAAAATGAATTGCAAAGACCTGCGGAGTATCATATGAATTATTATGACGAGGCAGATGTAAGTCAATGGGCAAAAGAATATGTTTGTGATGCTGATTATCTTGGGCTAATAAACGGAGTAGGTGGAGGAAGATTTGCACCAAAAGGAAATGCTACAAGAGCACAGTCAGCAGTTATCATTAAACGGCTTCTCGATAAAATTTCCAAATAAAAGAAGCAATTAAGGGCTGTGGCAATTTATACTGATATTTTATATGTTTTGCCACAACCCTTGATTTGTATCTCTAAAAAATAATGATATGAGAGGAAAGAATATATGAATGATTATAAGTGTGGTTTGGTTTCAATATCATTTAGAAAATACACTCCGCAGGAAATCATTTCGGCAGTGAAAAGCTGTGGGTTACAATGTATTGAATGGGGCAGTGATGTTCATGCTCCAAGAAACGATATACAAAAGCTTAACGAAATAGTGGAGTTACAGAAAAAATTTGGAATATATTGTTCTTCATACGGCACATATTTCCGTCTTGGGGAAGATGATTTGAATGAATTAAAGGAATATATTGAAGCAGCAAAAATTTTAGGAACAAAAATAATTCGTTTGTTTTGCGGAGATAAATCTGCAGAAGAATATAGTGAAACAGAAAAAAAGAGTTTTTTAGAAGAGTGCAAAAAAGCTGCCAAAATTGCTGAAGAACACGATGTAATATTTTGTATGGAGAGCCATAACTGGTCGTATACTCAAACTATAGAGGGAGCTTTGCAACTGATGGAAGAGATTTCTTCACCAAATTTTCGTATGTATTGGCAGTTAAATCAATTTATTTCTGAAGAAGAAAATATCAGATATTCCAAACTCATCTCGAAATACAGTGAGCATATACACGTGTTTTACTGGAAAGGAAGGGAAAGACATTCTTTGCTTGAAGGTAAAGAGATGTGGAACAGATATCTTAATAATTTTGAAAAGAATAAAACGCTTTTACTTGAATTTATGCCGGATGACAAAATAGAATCTTTAAAGCAAGAAGCAGATGCATTATTCGAGATTACAAGGATGCAAAATTCTGATAAGGAGTGTGCTTTATAAATGAAAGCAATACTGCTGACGACAAGGGAAGACAGAGTGAAAGCTGTGTACAGTAGTGAAATAATTACTGAACTTAAAGATTATATAAATGATTTTGAAGAAACCATTTATACCAAAGATATGATTGTTGCCAATCCTGAGAGATTCAGAGAAACAGAATTAATTTTTTCAACATGGGGAATGGAAAATTTCAGTGAAGCAGAAATAAAAGAATACTTTCCGAAGCTTAGGTGCTTATTTTATGCTGCAGGGTCAGTACAATCTTTTGGTAAACCATTCTTAAATTGTGGGGTACGTATTTTTAGTGCATGGGCGGCAAATGCCGTGCCAGTGGCAGAGTATGCCACTGCACAGATTGTACTTGCAAATAAAGGTTTTTTCCCAACCCAAAGGATTCTTCGTAATAATAAAGATTTTGTACAGGGCAAAAGTTTATTTAGCTGCTATAGCGGTAACTATAAGTCAAAAATAGGCATTATTGGTGCGGGGATGATTGGAAAAAAAGTAATTGAGATGTTACGTAGTTACGATGTTGAGATTTTTGTTTTTGATCCGTTCTTTTCAGAAAAAACGGCAAAAGCTATGGGTGTGCGTAAAACGTCGCTTGAAGAAATATTTTCCGTTTGCAATGTAATATCTAATCATCTTGCTGATAATGAAGAGACAAAGGGAATGTTTGATTATAGCCTGTTTTCTCAGATGTTACCTTACTCGTCGTTTGTAAACACAGGAAGAGGTGCTCAGGTTGTGCAGGATGATTTAATTCGAGTTCTGAAAGAACGCAAGGATATTACTGCTTATCTTGATGTAACATTTCCTGAACCATTGCCAAATGAAAGTGAATTATATGACTTGGACAACTGTTTTTTAACCCCCCATATTGCAGGAGCAATCGGAAACGAACTATGGCGTCTTGGCGAATATATGCTTAACGAACTTAAAAGATATTTGAATGGTGAATCCTGTAAATATGAGATAACAAGTGAAATGCTAAAAACTATGGCGTGAATTTTATACGTAATTTAGGAGGGACAGAGATGAAAATAATTTTGTGTTGTTTTGCATCTTCAAGATATTGGACAAATAGGGCTGAACTTAAAAATGCTGTTGAATGCATCAAAAATGATATTAAAACATTATGTGATACTGTCATTTTGATTGATGAACAATTCAATTTCAACTATTTGAAAGAATATAATGACAGCCTGATGGTAGCATTACCAATGTCAGGAGGTGTACAGCCTGATATTATCCGAGCAACAGAGTATTTTGAAAAGGTTCTTATCTATGCAGGCTATGTTAAGGGTAATTTCGATGATGAAATAACAAAAAAAATGGTTATTGGTAATGCAGCTCCTGCAGTGATGGATGTTTATGCAGTACTGAAAAGAAAAGGAAATATTCATTTGTGTTCAAACCGAGAAGAACTCAAAAAGAGAATTAATGTATATCAGGCATGTGAAAAAATACGAGGAAGCAAACTACTTGCAATTGGAAATACAGAGCCTTGGGTTATCAGTGCGGTGAGAGATTGGAAAGTAGTTAAGGATAGGTTTGGTATTGAGATTATAAATGTCACTCAAGAAGAACTTATTGAAATTTATGACAATACAACAAAGGAAAATGCAGAGGCATTTTATAAACAGTGGAGAGAAAACTCAAAGGATGTTATTGAACCAACTAATGAAGATGTTTTAGAAGCATCAAAATTTCAAGTAGCACTGCTGAAACTCATTGAAAAATATGGTGCATCAGGTGCGGCTGTAGCGTGCTTTAATATGCTTAAAACAGGGACAACATCATGTCTTGGTGTAAGCTACATAAATACATATACAGACTATGTTGTTTCTTGCGAGGGTGATATGGATAGTGCTATCACAATGCTTATTATGAAAGCCCTCGCAAAAGATAG
>JAZQAB010000121.1:0-5892 GCA_045545055.1 Clostridia bacterium
CAATCTCATCTGAGAGCTTTAACGCCTCTTCTTTGAATTCTTTACTGTACTTCATTTTTTCTTTCCCTTTCTGGTTTTCTTATTTATATTCTACCAGATTTTTGGGTGTTTGTCGACTGCTCTTTCAGTATAACACATCATTTTACTGCGGCAAAATCAAATATAAAGAATTTATTTTCCGATCACGAATTACTGGAAGGTTGTGTGTGATTTCTGAGTTTTGGTGAAAAATGCAAAAACCTTTATATATTATAAAGCTTTTCGCAAAAATCACCATGGTATTTTCCTCATTCAACGTTCACAGGATAGTTTCCAGCAATTCGTGATCATTTTTTATACCAATCCCTAAAATGTTAGTAGATAAAGATGATGCGCAGAAATGCTGTATGTCAAGGCGGACGACGAAAGCATACTGTCTGTATGGTGAGGAAGTCCAACGACGACAGACAGTATTTATGCCATTAGATTTGTTGCTGTTATTTTAGGGATTGGTATTATATCACAACAGCCTGTTCTATTGGAAATCTTGCAAATACTTTTACAGTACAATTATGTCGGAGAAGTCTTGCTCTTCCTACAGCTTGTTCCAATAACGAACTCAATATCCACATCTGAATTATTCTGAGACGATAATCCATAAATGTATTGATATAGAACTCAAACCCGTTGTATTGCACCTTTAAATTTTTCAAATTGCTTTCTTTGTCGTCTATACCCATAAGCATACCGTAAAGTCTGTATACTTTCTCATCTACATTTGGCAAACCTATAACTGATATATCTTTTCCCTCAAGACAGTTAAGACCTTCTATTCCTCCGAAGTGATATTCCGTATTGAATTCCTGTTCTATGCATTTAAAGGTTATTATTTTGTTATTATCAGATATATTATGTATTTCTCTCATAAGATTCTCGGAATCTTTTCCTACTGTTAAAGCATATCTGCTGTATGAACTGTTGGTATACTGCTCTATTCTTCCCATATATTTTGCTGCCTTACAGATATATTCTTCTACATTCATATTAAACAGCCATTTATATATACATGCATTTGCCGTAGCTGACATAATAATAGCTGTACTGATTGGAAATCTTCTTTGCTTGATATATGTAGTTGTCTCACCGTCGTTCATAAGAACTTTTGCTTGCAGTAAATCCAATATATTCGTATTTATATTTCCAAGTGACTTGATTACATCTGTATTGACTGATAATCCTGCCGATGTGTCATATCTCTGATAACCTTCTGTAGCAAGAATTAAATTCATTCTTTCTCTTGTTTTTGTACTGAATATATTTTTATTAAGAGCATTTCGTATATCATTATTATCCACAATTACAGCAGAATAAACAGAACGCAGAATATCCTCATCTATTATTACCCTGTGATTTTTCAGCAATTCTGAATTCCTGTTCATACACAAAAATCTCTCGTGAGTCATTATTATATGACCGCTGTATTCAACTGACTCATCCAGGCTGTTAAAAAACGCTTTAAGTTGCATACGGTCAGATTCTTCACATTGATTGTTATCATATATATTGCGAAGTGTTTCCAATCCTATTTCCCCTGCACCAATGCTGTATATATGTTTAATGCATTTTGTCAATGAATCAGAGAGGGCAGGCAATTCAGGAACAATACGTATATTTTTCACTCCTATTTTTAATGCCTTTGCATATATTTCCCTTGCAAGATTGTGAGTTGGTACAGCTATAATAAAATTTTCCTCTGCATATTTAAGATAATTCAGATATATATTTGTCTTTCCAAGTCCTGTCTGGGCTTTTATCAGCTTTAAACCTTTTTGCTGTGAATTAAGTGCAGCCTGAAAGTTTTCCGAAAGACTTTCTTCCGCTTCTTCCAATGAACAATACTCCTTTTTCTCTATTGGCTTTATTCCGCAATATCCGGGTGCTACCGTCAATATCATATTCTTATAATGCAGACAATCATTACAATGGGGACATTTATCACAGGATTGAGGTTTGTAGCCCATATCTATAATAGTATTAAGTATCGGCTTCCAGCTTCTGTTATGATATGATTCTTTATCTATATTCTTATCAGATTCAAGAACACGCATAAATTCAGCTTTCCCCTTATCCATATTTACAAGATTTGTAGCTATATGGAATAATTCTCTATAATAGTAATATTCCTTTCCATTAACAAAGTCGCTATACAGTTTGCATAGCTTTTCAAGTTCAGTAAAATCAACTTTTGTAGTCTGTCTGCGTTCACGTTTCTCTTTCACTTTTATTTTATTGCATATAGTCGTTTTTGCAGTTGTTTTTATTACTGGTGAACCATTTTCGTTATAAGAAAAAACAGGCAATTTCCCGTTTGTTTCCACACAAAAACGCTTATCACCTTCATTATAGAACTTTGCAATTTCTCTTGTATAATGTGATTCACCATATTTATCATACATATAGCTGTTAAATGCTATTATCAGACTCTGTATGCTTATTTCTCTTGGTTCATCTGAAAGATAATAAAGTCCTTTAGTACTGCCAAAAAACATTCTTGCAAGGTCTCCGCAGCTTTTATCACATTCATTGAAAATACGCATAAACATTGCAGTTATTATTTTTGCTGTATCAGCGTTAGTTATTACCTTGTCCATAGCAAAAACCAATCTGAACTTATCACTATCAGGCTTCCATGAAGCTGTTCTATATGCAAAAAGCAAGGGCAGATTGTATCTTTCTGCCCTCATCTTCATATCAACAAAAGTTCCATTCTCATCTATATCAATTACAAATAACTGTTGTGCTGCAAAATTATCGCTTTTTCTTGTACCGTTATAAACCTTAGGATCAAAAACACATCCGTTTTCTCCTACACGTTTAGCGATGAAATCATAAGATAGTCTATTAGCTGTAAGCTTTCTGCTTATCTCCCCTATCTCTTTGCCTGTTGGCTTTTCCTTATATCTTTTACCATAAAATGATATGTCGTATTCTTTAAACATATAAACCTCTTCCTCCTTTGAATCGATTTATATAATAGTTTAAAGTACAATTTAACATAAAAAAATACAACATATATATAACAGCTTAGCAGATAACGCTTGAAATCTGCCGATAATTCAAGATAACGACAACAAGATAGCGACAGAAAATTATTTTTGTGATTTAATTTTTGCAGATACGCTGAATACGAGGAGAAATACTTTTAACAGTAAGGGCATCGTATTTAGCAGACATTCGGTTACACTGTGTACTTTCCGATTGTTCCTCCCTTGTATCAGCCCTCTCTTTCTCTAAGATACCACAGGGTGCAGTGCCCTGTGGGGAATTATTTTGTTAAAGTCCTCTTCTTCAGTTATATATAATTATAGTGCTATGGTATGCACTATCGTATGCAACGATAGGAACATAGGAACATAACAAACTGAGAAAGGAGCGAACAAAAATGTTCAACAACAACCGCTATCTGACTTGTGAAGTAGATTCCACAATACCACTTGAATTGCAGTTATTCCTGTGGAACTGCGTGGATGAACTGCCAACCGAAAGGGATTATTTGCAAGTGTTCAAGCTTGAACCGTTTGGAGAAATGCAGAGAATTACCCACACATCAGAAAATCCCGAACACAAAATGGAATATCTGATACCGTCAGAAAAGCCGATTGCCGAAAAGATTTATATAATCGACGACGGCGATCACTCAACAATGCTGCTTGCAGAAGAATATTAAAACTTTAGCCGCTCCTTCGGGAGCGGCTATTTTACGTTATTTTGGAGGAAATCAAAATGGAAGAAAAATTAATTTGTTCCCATTGCGGAAATGAAATCACAGATGATGACTACAGCACAGTCAACGGACAAATTGTCTGCTCTGACTGCGTAGAGAGATACTGCTGTACTTGTGACAGATGCGGAGCAACTATCTTTGACTCTGACGCTTACGGTGACGAATATACGAATCTTTGCCGTTACTGCTACGATAATTATTATACCCGTTGCGAAAATTGTGACGCACTCGTTCACGTAGATGATGCGTACCACTACAATAATTCAGACTACTGCTCCGAATGTTATCATGATATAGCCAATGAAAACAGTGCAATCAAGGAATACGGTTACAAACCAGAACCCATATTCTATGGCGAAAATCAGCGATATTTCGGCGTTGAACTTGAAATAGACGGAGCAGGCAAGGACAGCGATAACGCACGAGAAATTCTCGACATAGGCAATGAAGACGGAGAGTATATCTACATCAAATCAGACGGAAGCCTTGATGACGGAATTGAAATCGTAAGTCATCCTATGACACTGGATTATCATAAAAATTATTGCTGGTCTGAAATCATGAAAAAGGCTGTATCTCTGGGTTATCGCTCACATCAGACAAGCACCTGCGGACTTCATATCCATGTGAACAGAATTTGTTTTGGTGAATCCAGAGAGGAGCAGGATGAGGTAATAAGCCGTGTTCTCTACTTCGTGGAGCATCATTGGAATGAACTGCTTAAATTCAGCCGCCGCTCTGAATATACGATTAATCGCTGGGCGGCTCGTTATGGTTACGAGAACTCACCTAAAGCAATAATGGACAAGGCAAAGAAAGGCAATTTCGGAAGATATGCCGCTGTTAATCTCTGCAATTACAGCACAATTGAATTTCGCTTATTCAGAGGAACGCTTAAAATCAACACATTCATAGCCACATTGCAGCTCGTAAATGAGATTTGCAATGTGGCTGTTTCTATGTCTGATGAGGGTTTGCAGAAGCTTTCCTGGTCGGAATTCGTGTCAAACATTACAGATTCCGAACTTATCCAGTATCTCAAGGAAAGAAATCTTTACATCAACGAAAGTGTTGAAGAAACGGAGGAATTTTAAAATGTGTGCATTATTTGGTTGGCTTGATTACAAGGGAATTATCCCTCACAAGATTTTGAAGAAACTTACACAAGCACTTGCAAATGCAGCTGAGGAACGTGGAACAGATGCTGCGGGTATCTCCTTCATCAAGGACGGCAAAGTTACTGTTTATAAACGTCCGAGGGCAGCACATCTCATAAGATTCAACGCTCCCGACAATACTAAAGCTATTATGGGACATACCAGAATGGCGACACAGGGCGATAAAAAGCACAATTACAACAATCATCCGTTCTCTTGTGTTGCAGGAGATACAGCATTTGCTTTCGCTCATAATGGAGTACTCTGGAACGACAAAGAGTTGCGTAAAAAGGGATTAGTACCTGAAAGTCACATTGAAACCGATAGTTATGTTGCCTGTCAGCTGATTGAACAGCAAGGCAAGCTTGATTTCAAAAGTTTGAAATATATGGCAGAAACAGTTGAAGGTAATTTCACTTTCACGGCTCTCGACCAGCATAACTCCTTATACATTATAAAAGGAAGCAATCCTATGTGCCTGCTCCACTTTGAAGCTTTAGGAATTTACATTTATGCCTCAACTGAATCAATCATGAAGAACGCCTTGAAAAAGGTTGGATTTCATAAGTTCGACGCTGAAAAGGTTGAAGTGGTTGAGGGTGATATCATCAAAATCGACGAAAACGGAATCGTGTCAAGAGCAGAATTTGAATACCTCACAGCTTCAAGCCATTTTGGTTGGTACAATTCCGCTGACTATTATCCTATTCACGAAGAATTATTACTCGCTTACTGCGGTTGCTATGGCGTAGATAGTGCAGATGTTGAGCTGCTCCTTGACTACGGTTACACTCCTGATGAGGTTGAGGATATGCTTGTTGATACGGCTCTACTCCGTGAAACTGTTGATTGCGTCAGAAACTACGGTCTTTGCGAAGTCTGATGTTTATAACCGTCCCATTTATTCGGGACGGTTATTTTTTGTTCCACGTTCCACAATTTCTAAATATCTGCACAATTACATTACACCCA
>JAZQAB010000122.1:0-17326 GCA_045545055.1 Clostridia bacterium
TTTCAAACTGTGCACTTTTATATTAGAATTTCTGTGTACTTTTATTATACAATTTATAAACCTTCCCAAGGTTAATTTTTTAAAGCTTCATAGTTAGCGAAATTCTCTTCTTCTCCTTATCTACATCAAGGATTTTCACCTTTACAATATCGCCTACGCTTAAAACGTCCGTGGGATGCTTAATGAATTTATTTGAAATCTGAGAAATGTGAACAAGTCCGTCCTGATGCACACCAATATCAACAAATGCACCAAAGTCAATTACATTTCGTACAGTTCCCTCTAAAATCATACCGACTGTTAGCTCATCAAGGGACATGCATCCGCTTCTTAAAAGTGGCTTGGGAAGTTCGTCACGCATATCTCTGCCGGGCTTTGCAAGTGTATCGCAAATATCACGCAGGGTAAACATACCTATGTCAAATTGTGTGCATATTTCCTCGGCAATTTCCTTTGTAACACGGCTTAAAATATCGGGGAAGCTGCTTTTTGCAATTTCTTCTTTGTCATAACCGCATTTTTCAATAAGTGCTTTTGCAGCATCGTAGCTTTCGGGGTGGACAGAGGTGTTGTCCAGAAATTCCTTTCCGCCCGGAATACGCATAAAGCCGGCACACTGAATAAATGCTTTTTCACCGAGCTTGCTTACTTTGAGAAGCTCTTTTCTTTTTGTGAAAGAACCGTTTTCCTCTCTGTATGCAACAATGTTTTTTGCAACGGCGGAGGAAATACCCGAAATATATCCAAGTAGCGATGCCGATGCCGTATTAAGGTCAACTCCTACGCTGTTTACGCAGTCCTCAACAACTCCGCCCAAAGCACCGGAAAGCTTTTTCTGATTGCAGTCGTGCTGATACTGTCCCACACCGATTGAACGGGGGTCTATTTTAACAAGCTCTGCGAGAGGGTCCTGAAGTCTTCTTGCAATCGAAACCGCACTGCGGAGTGATACATCGTAGTCGGGAAATTCCTTTGCCCCAAGCTCGCTGGCACTGTACACAGAAGCTCCTGCCTCCGATACAACCATGTATTTTACCTCGTGGTCAAGCTCTCCTATAAGGGAAGCGATAAACTTTTCGCTTTCTCCCGTAGCTGTACCATTACCAATGGAAACAAGGGTTACGTTGTGTCTTTCTATCATTCCCTTAATCTGCTTTTTTGCTTTTTCGGTGTCGTGATGCTCAAGGGTGAAATATCCGACGCCTGTTTCCAATACCTTGCCCGTAGAATCAACTACAGCTAATTTACAGCCTGTTCTGTAGCCGGGGTCAACGCCCAATACTATATGTCCCTTAACGGGCGGTGTCATAAGAAGATTTTTCAGATTGACGCTGAAAAGGGATATTGCCCCGTTTTGTGCACGCTCTGTAAGGTCGGTACGGATTTCGTTTTCAATAGAGGGGGCAATAAGTCTTTTGTAGCTGTCAATTGCCGCTTCTTTTACAAGGTCGGCAAGGGGAGAGGATTCATTTGTAATTGTTTCTTTAAACAGGAAATTTGTGATTATATCAGTATCAAGCTCGATTTTAATACTGAGAACATCTTCTTTTTCGCCACGGTCCATTGCCAGTATTCTATGGTCGGCAACGGCCTTAACAGGCTCAGAAAATTCGTAATACATCTGATATACGCTGTTTTCGCCCTTGCCCTGCTTGCTGGCAATAACACCGTTCATATAGGTGAGACGGCGTATGCTTTTGCGGTAGTCGGCATTGTCGGAAATATCCTCGGCAATAATATCTTTTGCACCTGCAATTGCGTCCTCCGCAGTCAAAACGCCTTTTTCTTCGTCTATATACTTTGCACCTTCCTCGTTAATATCACCGCCGAAGGTTTGCTCCATAATCAAAGCCGCCAAAGGCGCCAGTCCTTTTTCACGTGCCACGCTTGCACGTGTTTTTCTTTTGGGACGGTATGGGCGGTAGATATCCTCAAGCTCGGTGAGAGTTTTTGCATTATTAACCGCCTCGGTAATTTCATCGGTAAGCTTACCCTGCTCGTCAATCAGCCTTATTATTTCGCCCTTTCTTTCCTCAATCGCACGAAGCGATGCCAGCCTGTCGGAAATTGAGCGGATAAGCTGGTCGTCCATATTACCCGTAAGCTCCTTGCGGTATCGGGCAATAAAGGGAATGGTGTTTCCCTCGTCTAAGAGCTTTATTACGTTTTGTGTTTTTGCTTCGTCTGTTTTAAGCTCACTGCAGAGCTGTTTTAATATATCCATTATTCGTACCTCACATTTTGAAAATTGCACCCACGGTGCCTGCTATTATAATATAAAAAATGGGGTGAAGCTTTATCTTATTTGTGCAAACAAGAAGCACTGCAAAAAGAATAGCCGCCTTAATATCAAGCATTTTAAGAAGGGAATCCCCCACCTTTGTAAATATACCGCTTTTAATCATGGCTACTGCCGCTGTGGCAATCATTCCGGTTACCGCAGGGCGAATGGCATAAAAACTGCGTGACACAAACTTATTTTCTTTAAATGCCTTCAGTATTCTTGCAACAATTAAAATGATAATAACGGAGGGCAAAACCAAAGCAAAAGTAGCTGTAAATCCTCCTAAAACAGCTCCGAGAGTGCCAAGCTTATCATAGCCTACGGTGTAGCCAACATAGGTTGCCATATTTACTCCGATGGGTCCGGGAGTGGATTCGCCCACGGCAATCATATTTCCCAGAGCTTCACGGGTGAACCAACCCCATTTTTCCGACATTGCGGTGAGAAAAGGAATGGTGGCAAGTCCGCCGCCAATGGAAAAAAGACCTGTCTTAAAAAATTCAATGAAAAGATAAAGGAAAATCATTTGTTATTTCCCCCTTTCTTCATTGTGGCAATCCCAATAAGTGCCGCCGCAAGTACTACAAAAACAGGAGACAGTCCGGGAAAAATCAGTGATACTGTAAAGGAAGCTACGGCAAGAAATACGCAAAGGTAATCCTTTATCGCTTTTTTGCCCATTGTAATAACGGCATTAACTATAAGCACCGCAACCACTACACGTATTCCCCCGAAAATGTGCTGCACTATTTCATACTCCATAAAATTCTGAAGCACAGAGGCGATAACCGTTATTATAAGAAGTGAGGGAAGCACCACGCCAAAGGTTGCCGCAATAGCTCCCAAAACGCCTTTTTGCTTATACCCCACAAAGGTTGCCGTGTTCACGGCAATAACGCCGGGAGTGCATTGTGCCACGGCATAGTAGTCCAGCACTTCTTCGTCGGAAGCCCATTTCTTATTGTCTACCACTTCTTTCTGAATCAGTGACAGCATGGCATAGCCGCCGCCAAAGGTGAAAGCACCGATTCTGAAAAAAGCAGAAAATAATTGCCACAAAATTTTCAATTTGGTCACTCCTAATTATTTTCAATTACAGTATAAAGTGAAGCGGCATCGTTTTTCAAGGTGTGCTCCTTTATATCCTCAATACGAACCTTAATCAGTCTTTCGCCAAAACGGATTTCCACTATATCACCGCATTTTATCTCGGCACTTGCCTTGCATACCTTGCCGTTAATGCTCACACGCCCTGCATCGCAGGCTTCGTTTGCCACGGTGCGGCGTTTAATAATTCTGGAAACCTTTAAAAATTTATCTATTCTCATAAAACAACCTCATTCATTAAAGAATACATGGAAAGCCCTGTAAGCCATATATACATCAAGCTTTGCCACAACCTCAAAGGGGGCGTGCATACTGAGCACAG
The DNA here is from genome assembly GCA_045545055.1 of Clostridia bacterium. GTDB lineage: Bacteria > Bacillota > Clostridia > UMGS1883 > UMGS1883 > UMGS1883. Next base: position 3,714 of record JAZQAB010000122.1, read on the forward strand.
GCACTCCGCAGTCAACGGTTTCCACGCCCAAATTGGCAACGTACTGTGCGATAGTACCGCCACCGCCTGCATCTACCTTGCCAAGCTCTGCCACGTGCCACAAAATATCGTTACGGTTGAAAAGGGTACGCACCTTGCTCATAAGCTCGGCAGAGGCATCGCTTGAGCCGCTTTTTCCGCGTGCCCCTGTATATTTTGAAATTGCAATGCCGTAGTTTATTTTAGCACTGTTACGCTTCTCATAGGGGGTGGGGAAATTGGGGTCAAATGCGGCATTTACATCAGCACTGAGGCAGAAGCTTTTGTCAAGCGTGCGAAGAAGGTTAAGCTCCGTCGCACCCTCTCCTTTTTTATCCAGCATTTCAAGAAGCACAAGCTTCATAAAATCGCTCTTTGCTCCTGTGTTTCCCATGCTTCCAACTTCTTCTTTGTCGGTAAGAATACAAACAGCCGTCTTATCACAAGCCTCGGTGGTAAGAATCGCCATAAGGGAGGGATATGCACAAACTCTGTCATCATGACCGTAGGAGCCGATGAGGCTTCTGTCAAAGCCCACGTCCTTTGCATTTGCGGAAGGCACTATCTGAAGCTCTGCACTGAGGAAGTCCTCCTCGCATATGCCATATTTTTCGTTAAGCAGTGAAAGGATATTTGCCTTCACACCGTCCTTTTCCTCGTCCTTCATGGGGATAGAGCCTATAAGGAGATTAAGCTGTTCTCCCTCAATGACGGTGGAGGGGGTCTTTTTCATTTGCTCCTGTGCTAAATGGGGAAGAAGGTCAGTAATAACAAAAGTAACGTCATCATTTTCATCACCGATGCGTACGTTCACGGTTTCGCCGTCTTTTTTTATCACCACGCCGTGAAGTGCAAGCGGAATCGTACCCCACTGGTATTTCTTTATTCCACCGTAGTAATGAGTCTTGAAATATGCCATTTCGCCATCTTCATACAAGGGGTTTGGCTTAAGGTCAAGACGGGGTGCATCAATGTGTGCTCCCACGATATTCACGCCCGATGTAATATCCTCACTTCCGATTACTGCCAAAACTATACTGCGAAGCTTATTTACTGCATAAATCTTATCTCCCTCTTTGAGCGTTTTGAAGCTATCAAGGGGCTTAAATCCGCAGTCTTCGGCAAAGCGAATTGCCTCATCTACGGATTCTCTTTCCGTCTTACATTTGGTGAGGAAGTCCTTATACCCTTCCGAAAATTTAAAAACTACTTCTTTGTCAATATCGGTTGACCAACCGTTTTTAAGTTCGTATTTCATAATAAAAATCCTTTCTAAATAAGATAAAGGGTTGAAAAAAATAGTGCAGAACGGACAAACTGAAGTCCGAAGGACTTTGCCCGAAGGCGTACGTGGGTACGTCGAGAGGTGAAGTTTGTTCGTAGCAAAGGGCATATAAAATTCAGAAATTCGCAAGTGCGAATTTCAACCCTGAAAAACAGGATAAATAATAAACAAAAGTAACAAAAATAAATTCTATGACCTTTGCGGTCGGTGCTGTTTTTTACAACCCGTGTTAAAAGTATTTGTACTCTGCAACAATTGTCTCAAGTGCCGCCCAGCCGCCTAAAAGCCCCTGCTTGATTTTTCTGTCACATTCACAGCACAGAGAAACTAACGTTTGTATATTTTCAAGCTTGATTTTTTCTGCCTTGCGTGTGCATTTTTCGGCAAGAAATCCGCCGCCTAATGTAGCAGCTACCTTACCGTGCGGCATTCCGCCCAGCAGATGAAGCTTTGCGTGGTATATGGTTATCAGTTGACTTGAAAGAAGTGACAAAATTGACACAGGCTCTTGCTTAAGGGAACGGAGAGTATAAAGCAGATTAAAGCAGATTTCACGCCTGCCGTCAAATATTGCATCTATCAGCCCGAAAACGTTCTCCGTCACAGGCTTTACAAGCACGCTGTCAATATCTTCTTTGGTAATTTGCGGTGCTTTTGAAAAAGCAATTATTTTTTCAAGCTCAATTTTTATTGACTGCATGCTTCTGCCTGTTGAATTTATCAGATAGGAAGCGTTTTTCACATCAATGGTTTTTCCGCTTGCAGCGGCGATTTTCGCTACCCAACTGCGAAGATTTGCCTCCGTTCTCAGCGGAAATTCAACAACCACCGCACCGCCCTTTTCAGCAGCTTTACGCACGGGACCTGCCTTTTTCCCTTTTTCGGGGGCGTTTTCCCATATGATTACGCAGTTAAAGTCAGCCACGCTTTGAAAAAGCTTTTCCCATTGAGCACGGTTTTTGATATTGCCCGAAAAAAGTCCGCATTTTCTGAAAACTACAAGCTTCCTCTCGCTCATAACGGGAAGCGTTTCCATAAAATCCCCTGCTTCGGATACGGGCGGAAGCTCGGTAAAGCTTTTGAAATTCATCATTTCCGACCAATCCTCAACAAGTGCCTTTTTAATCTCGCCTATGCAGAACTCGATGAGGTATTCCTCCTCTCCTTCAAAAATATAAAGGGGGGCAAATTTTCTTTCTTTAATTGTACTGCGAAGCTCCTCGTAATACATAAATATCTATCCTTTACAGAACATAAAAATACATAATATATTTTACCATAATTTTGGCAGAAGTTCAATAAAAAATATATTTTTATAAAGCTTTTGGAAACTTTTTTTGAAATGGTTGATTTTTTCCTCTTTCGGCTATATACTTTAAGTAGAGAAACCCCACCAAAAAAGGAGAGGTAAAATGAGAAAAGAAGAACTTATAGGAAATGCTATGACGGCAATGAAAAATGCATATGCACCCTATTCAAAATTTACCGTGGGTGCGGCACTTTTGGGAGCAAGCGGAAAGGTGTACTTTGGCTGTAACGTGGAAAATGCCTCGTTTGGGGCAACAAGCTGTGCAGAACGAAACGCATTTTGCAGTGCGGTGGCACACGGGGAAAAGGAATTTTGCTCAATTGCCATCGTAGGCGGAAAAGGCGGCAGAGTGGAAAAATATTGTCCGCCCTGCGGAATCTGCAGGCAGATAATCAGCGAGTTTTGCAAAAAGGATTTTAAGATTTATCTTTATAACGGAGTTGAAATCAAAACCTATACTCCGGAGGAATTACTGCCCGAATCCTTTGGCTTGAGGTGAACGATATGTATAGCATCATAAGAAAAAAGCGTGACGGCAAGGAACTGTCGCGTGAAGAAATCCAAAAATTCATAAAGGGATATACAACCGGCGAAATCCCCGACTATCAAGCAGCGGCACTTTTAATGGCAATTTGCCTTAACGGAATGAATGAAAGGGAAACTGCTGATTTAACCATGGCAATGGCACACAGCGGAGACAGCATAGATTTGTCAGGCCTCGGAGACCTTTCTTCAGACAAGCACAGCAGCGGAGGTGTGGGGGATAAGACCACTCTGATTGCGATACCCATTGCGGCAGTGCTTGGGTGCAAAATGGCTAAAATGAGTGGCAGGGGACTGGGACATACAGGCGGAACAATAGATAAGCTCGAATCTATAGACGGATATTCAACTGAGCTTACGCCCAAAAAGTTTATAGAGCAGACTGAGAAAGTGGGCATAGCCCTTACGGCACAGAGCGGAAATTTAGCACCTGCCGATAAGAAAATATATGCCCTTCGTGACGTTACCGCCACGGTGGACAGTATACCGCTTATTGCTTCCAGCATAATGAGCAAGAAGCTTGCTTCGGGGGCAAAAAATATTGTTCTTGATGTAAAAGCGGGAAGCGGTGCTTTCATGAAAGATATCAAGAGTGCCCGTGCCTTGGCAAAATGCATGGTGGCAATAGGCAAAAATTCAGGCAGAAACGTCCGTGCCATTCTTACAAATATGGATGTTCCTTTGGGAAGCTGTGTTGGGAATAGCTTGGAAGTGATTGAGTCCGTGAATGTGCTGAAAGGAACGGGCGATAAAAACCTTTTGGATATAAGCTGTATACTGGCGGCACATATGGCATCAATGGCACTTAAAAAACCTTATGAAAAAATGCTTCAGGAAGCACACGAAGCAGTAAAAAGCGGTGCTGCCTATGAAAAATTCCTCACCTGGATAAAGGAACAGGGAGGAAATATAGCATATATTGAAAACACAGACCTTTTTGAAAAAGCCTCCAAAGAAATAGAAGTGAAATGCGAAAAAACAGGCTACATATCTTCCTTAGATGCACAAGCAGTCGGAAATATTTGTGTGGAAGCAGGAGGCGGACGAAAGGAAAAAGGCGACAAAATTGATTATTCCGCAGGGATAGTTTTATTAAGGCAAAGAGGCGATTGGGTAGAGGAGGGCGAGACTATCGCAAAAATTTATACCAACAAGGGAAACATCACCGAAAAGCTGCAGAAAGATTTCCTGTCCGCCGTAGAAATTTCAGATGAAATCCCTGAAAAACAACCGCTTGTGTATGAAATCGTAAAGTAAATTAAGCGTTGCTCTTTTGCAACGCTTAATTTTTTGAGAAAAAGTATTGATTTTTTTAAGTTTGTGTAGTATAATCATATCCGTTAAGCCGATGTGATGGAATTGGCAGACGTAACGGACTCAAAATCCGTCGGTGGCAACACCGTGCGGGTTCGACTCCCGCCATCGGCACCAAAAAAATCAACTGTCCTCGAAAGAAGACAGTTGATTTTTTCGTATTATTCTAAGAAATCTTTCAGCTTCTTGCTCCTGCTTGGGTGGCGGAGCTTACGAAGTGCTTTAGCTTCAATCTGGCGGATTCTCTCTCTTGTTACATCAAACACACCGCCTACTTCTTCAAGAGTTCTTGCTCTGCCGTCCTCAAGGCCGAAACGAAGACGGAGAACCTTTTCCTCCCTTGGGGTAAGGGTATTGAGCACGTCCATAAGCTGTTCCTTGAGGAGCATAAATGATGCCGCTTCACTGGGAGCAGGTGCATCGTCATCGGGAATAAAGTCACCCAAGTGACTGTCTTCTTCTTCGCCGATAGGCGTTTCAAGGGAAACAGGCTCCTGTGCAATCTTCATAATTTCACGAACCTTTTCAAGGCTCATTCCCATTTCCTTTGCAATTTCTTCGGGAGAAGGCTCTCTGCCAAGCTCCTGAAGAAGCTGACGGGAAACACGGATAAGCTTATTAATGGTTTCGACCATATGAACGGGAATACGGATTGTCCTTGCCTGGTCGGCAATTGCACGGGTAATAGCCTGTCTTATCCACCATGTGGCATAGGTACTGAATTTGTATCCCTTTGTGTAGTCAAATTTTTCAACAGCCTTTATAAGACCGAGATTACCCTCCTGAATAAGGTCGAGGAAAAGCATGCCACGACCTACATAACGCTTGGCGATGCTTACAACAAGACGAAGGTTTGCCTCTGTGAGCTTTTTCTTTGCTTCTTCATCACCGTCACTCATACGCTGTGCGTATTCGATTTCCTCGTCGGGGGAAAGAAGCGGAACTTTACCTATTTCTTTAAGGTACATTCTTACATGGTCATCTACATTGATGCCTTCAGGAACGGAAAGATCCTCCAAATCCTCCTCGGAAATTTCAATCTTCTTAATTTCCTGATCAATATCTTCGCCTACGACGTCGATACCCAAATCCTCCAGATTGTCGTGGATTTTTTCAATTTGCTCCACGTCAAGCTCCAATTCACCGAGAGCTTCCTCAATCTCATGCTCTGTAAGCATACCCTTTTGCTTGCCTTTTTCGATAAGCTCCTTAACTATGTTTTTTTTGTTTACTGTTTCGCTCATGTATAATCAAATCCTTTCGCCTGAGAAGTCCTCAGCCTCTTTGTTTTTTTTCTTTTAAAAGCTCACTTATAAGCTGCAGGTTTCCCTCGTTTTGTGCTTTTTGCAGCTTTTCATTCCAGATTTCGTTTTCCATTATCTGTGCAAAGTCATCAGCCGCCCTCAGACTGTCAGACACATTTTGCACGCTCATCAGAATATTGGAAAGCTCTTTTTCATGTCCCTGCATTTCTTTCATCAAATAGTCACGGCACTCTCCTGACCTATTTTCCTTGTAATATGTACAAATATGTGCAAAAACCTCTTTGTGTATATCGTCGGAAAAGCTTTCTGCATCAAACTTTTCTCCATATGCAGAAAACACCTTTGAGCTTTCGCAAAGCATGGAGAGAAAGCCTGCCTCGGCAGTGTGCCTTCTTCCTGCTGCTTTCTTTTCAGCGGAAGCTTGTCCGCCCACCGCCTGCCTAAGCTGTGAAGAAACCTCTTTGCGAACCTTCTTCGCATTGCTTTTCCTGATTTCGCTGTTGATTGCTTCAATGCTGATACCCGTCTTTGCCGAAAGCCTGGTTACATAAACCTCTCTTTCCACTGCACCGGGAATATCGGCAAAAAGCTTTGAGGCATTTGAAAGCATTTCTATTTTTTGTGCCGTGTCGTTTAAATCGACACCGCTTAAAAGCACGTCCATTCTATGCTCTGTCAGCGTTTTTGCTTTTTTTATGAGTTTCTCAAACTCTCCCACGCCGTATTTTTTTATAAATTCATCGGGGTCTTTTGCATTTGCCATTGTAATTACACGGAGCTTCGTATCAAACTCCTTGAAAATTTCCGCCGCTCGTTCCAGTGCTTTTTGCCCTGCACCGTCACTGTCAAAGCACAAATAAACGGGGCTCTTTGCAATAAGCCTTGCCTGGTCACGGGTAAATGCCGTTCCGCATGCGGCAACTGCACAGTTTATCTCTGCCTGATGCAGTGAGATAACGTCCATATTACCCTCTACCAATATATAATAACCACGGCTGCTTTTTTTAGCAAGGTTAAGTGCATAAAGATTTTTACCCTTGTCAAAGACTATGCTTTCGGGGGAATTCATATATTTTGCCGCATCGCCCGAAAGGATTCTTCCCGTAAAGCCGACAATGTTACTTCGTACATCAAATATAGGGAACATTACTCTTTCTCGGAAGCGGTCGTAAACGTGCCCCTTGTCATTCATTATGCAAAGCCCTGCCTCGACCATAAGAGCACGGTCATAACCCTTTTTTTGCAAATGCTTCAAAAGATTATCCCAGCCCGATGGTGCAAAGCCCAAGCCGAAAGCGGCTATTGTTTTGCCGCTTAGTTTTCTTTTGGTTAAATAATCCTGTGCTGACTTGCCCTGAGGGGACAAAAGACATTCACGGAAAAATCTGGCGGCATCCTTATTCATTTCGTATATTTTCTGTTTGCGTTTATATCTTTCATCATCCCTGCCGCCGCCTGTATCCTCAGGCAGCCGTATGCCTGCTCGGTCGGCAAGAAAACGAAGTGCATCGGGAAAATCCAGCCCCTCTGCATTCATGATAAACTGAATCACGCTTCCGCCTGCACCGCAACCAAAGCAGTGGTAAAGCTGCTTGTCCGCACTTACATGAAATGAGGGTGTCTTCTCCCTGTGGAAAGGACAACAGCCCATAAAGCTGCTGCCTGACCTTTTGAGCCGTACATACCCTGAAACAATATCCACAATGTCGTTTGCCGAAACAACTTCGTTTACAAGCTCTTCGGAATAAAAAGCCGCCATCGTAAAAACCTCTTATTATAAAGTCTATAACATTATTTTCGACATGGGCAGAGAAAATCCTTTTTTTTAATCAAAAAATTCCCCGTCAAAATTAAAAAAACTTAAAATTTTTTCAAAAAAAGCTTTACAAACCCATTTTTATATGCTATACTATCACTTGCCTAAGAAATGCGGGAGTGGCTCAGTGGTAGAGCGTCACCTTGCCAAGGTGAACGTCGCGAGTTCGAATCTCGTCTTCCGCACCAGAAAAAAGACATTTTCCGATAATGGAAAATGTCTTTTTTTCAGCTAAATTCGCCTTACGGCGAGCTAAATTGAGCAAGCTCAGTTAAATTGCCTTCGGCAGTTAAATGTGCTCCGCACGCTAAAAGCGAATTTAATTTAGCTGTTGCGAAGCAATAATTTAGCTAAAACACGCTACATATGATAAGAACGTGATAATTACAAAAAAACAAAGCTTGATTTTTTTAAATTATGGTGTATAATAATATAGAAGCAAATTTATTTGTAATTATAGTAGGGAGGTGTTTTTATGGCAAAGGTAACGAAAGACACTATTATTCTTGATGTTCTTAAGATGGACACAGGCACAGCCCCCTTTTTTCTTGAAATAGGTATGCATTGCCTTGGTTGCCCTTCAGCCAGCGGTGAGTCAATTGCAGAGGCTTGTGCAGTGCACGGTGCGGATGCAGATGCCCTTATTGCGAAGCTTAACGAATATTTGGAAAATAAATAATAAGTGGAGTGCAAAAGCTATGCCTTTTGCACTCTCATTTTTTTACCGTATAGGAATTTGCGTAAAATTAAGACGCATGAAGCTATGTTTGCACAAGGATTGTGTGCGACAAGGGTGAAGCGGCATGCTTCTTTTTTGCATCAACGATAAGTGCATATATTGACATTTTGGGGCGGATAGTGTAAAATAAAGCAAGACAAAATTATAATATACTGATGTTAGGAAGTATAGACATGAAAAAATTGATTATATCCATATTTACTGTAGCGACAATTCTTTGCTTTTCTCACGGTGCACTTGCTGCAGACACGCTTTATGCCGCAAATGCACAGGGCGAACTTTCCCTTCATATTTCGCCGAATGAAAAAAGCTACGAAATAGCAACCGTTCCTGCTTGCTCAAAGCTTACTCTCTTAGAACGGGACAAAACATGGGGGCTTGTGGAGTTTAATAAAAAAAGCGGTTGGATAAATATGAGCTTTACACGTACCTCATATAAAAAGGCAGCGTTGGCAAGCGGCAGTGATTCGGAAAAAAAGGTAAAGGTTTCCACTAAAGAGGGGGTAGCCTATCTCTATGATGTCCCGTCGGACGATGTGCTTTTGGGAAGCGATGTAAAGGACGTTATCACCAATGACATGGTTTTGGAAATAAAAAGGGAAACTCCTTCCGGCTGGGGACTCGTTTCCAAAAATGACGATAAAAATTATGCATGGATTAAACTCAAGGACACATCTGCCTTTGAGGAATTTGACGGTGCGGAATATGGCGAAGTCGAGTATGTATACATTCTTTCAAAAAATGGTAAGGGTGTAGAGCTTTGGGAAGACCTTGGCAGAAAAGCATACCATACAATCATTCCCGACTGTACAAGGCTAACAGTGAGGAAGAAAGAAAAAGGATATGCCTATGTAGCGTATAACGGTCTCAACGGTTGGATTGATTATTCCTGCACAACACAGTCACTGTCCAATGCTCAGAACAAAGCCGGCAAGGCGGTTAATCTTGAATTTGTCGTGAAGGTCGAGGGCGAGGCAGAGCTTCTGAGTATTCCCTCTGATAATCCCGATGACAAAGCACAGCAGCTTGGAGAAATTGAGGACGGCACAACAGTTTTCGTCCAGAGAAGAACGGAAAGCGGCTGGTGTCTTATTAACCATAACGGTGCTTTGGGATGGGTTTCTTCAAAATACCTTGAGGAAGCTCCCGAAAGTGAAAACGCAATAATACAGATTCTTGACAAATCAAGAGAAGGGTATGTGTGCAGCAAGGAACTGGAGGGCTTGCAGCTTTATGCAACTGCTGACGACGAATACGATGCCTCGGTGATACCGGAATGCGTGAAGGTAAAAGTGATTGCCGAAAAAGATGATTATGAATATGTGGTAAATGATTATGCGGCAGGCTGGGCGAAAAAAGGCTCTCTTGCAGATACATATGCAAACGCTATGACCTCCTACAAAATAGATGATGAGTTACTTTATGTGGCAAAAAAAGATATTGATGTGATGAGTCTTCCTACTTCGTCGGAAAAATGCCAAAGCATGATACTTGCCAATATTAAAAACGGGTCTGATTTCAATGTAATTAAAATTGTTGAAACAGGAAAAGATGACTGGGGACTTACGGAAATTGACGGAATTCCGGGCTGGGTAAATCTCGAATATGCGGAAAGAACGGAAATAACACCTAACGATATAATATTAGTGGTGGCAGTTGTTGCAGGAACTTTGATTGCAGCTTTTGCGGTGATTTTCTTTCTCAGAAGAAAAAATAAAAAGACAAACAATGAAAAGAAGGGTGAAGAAAATGAAAACATATCAGATGGAAATAGCGTCGGTGAAAAGGAATCTGCCGATGTTTCCGGTAAATGATAAAGTATCTATCGCTGCGTTTATTCTTTTCGGCGATGTGGAGCTTACCGTTAATTGTGCAGGAGAGCTTTTGAAAAAAGTTCCTAAGCATGACATAATGGTTACTGCTGAGGCAAAGAGTATTCCGTTAATTCACGAAATGGCACGTCAGGCAGGGGTAAACGACTATGTTATTGCACGTAAAAAGCCCAAGGTTTATATGAGCGATGTGATAGAGGTTAGTGTAAATTCAATTACAACCCATGGAGAACAAAAGCTTTACATAGGAAAAGAAGATGTGGAAAAGATTAAAAATAAGCGTGTTCTCATCGTAGACGATGTGATAAGTACAGGCGAATCTCTGAGTGCTCTGGAAAAGCTGATAGAGGTTGCAGGCGGAAATATCGTGGGCAAGGCGGCAGTGCTTGCCGAGGGTGATGCCGCAGACAGAAAAGATATAATTTTCCTTGAAAAACTGCCTCTTTTTGACTCCGAGGGAAATGTTCTCTGATTCACGAATTTTATGACTTGAAAAAAGTTGCACAAAACATTTTTTTCGTTTTGTACGATGCTACAAAAAATAAAAAATCAATGGTAAATGATTAATTTGCTATTGATTTTTTTTTACAATTGTGTTACAGTTATAGTGTGTATAATTGGCAGCATTAGATATATGAAAACGAGGGAAAATTTATGAAAAAGAGTATTTACAAAGTAGTATCGCTCATTGTAATAATGGCGATTGCACTTACTATGACGGCGTTTGCCGAAGGTGAGGCGGTTATCAGCTTAGGAAGTGCGACGGAAGTAAATGTAGGCGAGAGAGTTTTGATAACCGTAGATTTGCAAATAAGCGAAAAAGTTAATTCTATTGGGATTTTCGATTTGCAGTATGATGAAAATGTTCTTAAATTTATAGGCTTTTCAGAGAATACGGAAATCAACGAAAAGGCGATGTTTAAAACATGGGAAACCGATCCGGTGGCTGTAGTCCTAGGCTTAAAGGAAAGTGTTACTTTTGAAGGGGAAAACACAAAACTGTGTGCTTTGGAATTTGAAACTTTAAAACCGGGAGAAACGGAGATTACAGTTTCCGGTGTCATAAAGGAAAACTCTACTGAATTTAAAGTAACATATATCAATGGAAAAGTTATCGTTTCTGGAAATATTAATGAAACAGATATAAATAAAAACGAGAATCAGGAAAATGAAGAACAAGCTAAGGAATTCACCTCGAAGGAGAGAGCGGAAGATGTTATCTGCTTGAAGATAGATAATCCGACGGCATTTGCCTGTGGAAAATATGGATTGATAGATTCTTCCAACGAAAAGGTTGTCCCCTATATTAAAAACGACAGAACGCTTGTTCCGCTCCGCTTTGTAAGCGAAACACTCGGTGCACAGGTTGAGTGGGAGAATGGCTGGAACTATTGCTACGTAAATAAAGGTAATAAAAAAATCAAAATCACCTTCGGTTCAGCCGATATAGAGGTAAACGGGGAAGTAATAACCTACGATGCACCCGTGGAGGTGGTAGAGGACAGAACCATGGTTCCCATTCGCTTTATTTCCGAGGAGCTTGGATATCATGTTTACTGGAATCAGCCCAATAAGGTAGTTATAATCACCCCGGCAGACAATCCGTGGGTTGAAAAAAGAAGTGCTGAAAACGATCTGCTTCTTGACATGCTCGTAACCTTCTTGCTGAACGGAATGATGTAAAACCGAAATACCTTGTAGGCTTTACATATTAAGTTTGGGATTAATTTAATTTATATAAAATTTTTTAAAGGAGTTGGAAACTATGAAAAAGTTAGTTTCAGTAATGGTAATCGCAATGATGCTTGCACTTGCATTTACCGTTGCAGCAAACGCAGAGGTGTGGACGCCTCAGACAGATGGTCTGTACGACTTTACTTTTACTTCGAACGAAGTCCAGGCAGACGCTATGTATGGCATGGTAGTAATCGAAGCGGCAACAGAGCCTGCTGAATTTGAGCTGACTCAGGACAATATCAGATATATTGACCAGGTTACAGCAAACGGAAGCACTCTGTCCTTCACAGATGTTGGCCCCATGGATCTTCAGGATAATGGTACTTACTATGTGTACATAGGTGGTGAAGGCTATACAAAAGCTACTAAGATTGGTACACTTTCCGAGACAGGAGCAACACCAGAGCCTCCTGCAACACAGACATTTACCGTAACATTCGTAGCAGACGGTGTAACCGTTAGGGAAATCACAAAGAACGTTGGCGAGACAGTTTTGACAACTGAATTCCCCGAAGTTCCCGCAAAGACAGGTTTCACAGGCAAGTGGAACGTGACAACTGATATTACAGAAACAGCAACAGTAACTGCTGTTTATGAAGAAAATGTTGTAACCCCTGTTGTTCCTACTGCTGTTACTCTCAGCCAGACAACAGCTACACTTGAAATTGACGGCACTGTTACACTCACAGAAACTGTTACACCTGCAGAGGCAGAGTATACCGCTGAGTGGACTTCAAGTGCACCCGCAATTGCAGAGGTTGTAAATGGCGTGGTTACTGCAAAGACAGCAGGTACAGCTATAATCACTGTTAAAGTTGCAGAAAACGTTACAGATACATGTGAAATTACTGTAAACGCTGCACAGACACCCGGTGAAGACGACAAAGAACCTGTTCTTGGCGATATCAACGGTGACACAACTGTAGATATAAAGGATGCTACACTTCTCTTCAATTACAGCATGTTCCCGGAGTTTTATCCGATCAGCTATACAGGTAACGTAGACTATGTATTAGACGGTAGTGTGGATATTAAAGACGCTACGTATCTCTTCAATTACAGCATGTTCCCAGAGTTTTATCCGATTGGCTAATAACATTTAGAAAGGAAGTACAATATGAGAAAGATATTATCGTTTTTCTTAGCAGTAATGTTGTGCTTTGCAACTCTTGTTCCGGTTGGGGTTTTTGCCTCAGACACAGCATCAGTTGTGATAGCAAGCGATACAGCCGCTAAGGTAGGTGAGACACTTTCACTTCCTGTTAGCTTGACTACATCAGCAGACGTTAACTCAATTGGTCTTAGCAATTTAGAGTATGATGCTGAAATTCTCGAGTTTACAGGATTTGCAAACCATGATGCTATAGATGCAAAGGCATCTTTTAAGACATGGAATAATGATATGAAGATTTGTTCTGTAGGTCTTGGCACAGCTGAAACTTTTGACAACTATGCTTTGTGTACGCTTGAATTCAACGTGCTTAAGGCAGGAACAACAGAAGTTACAGCTAAGGCAACAATCAAGAAGGATTCGGCAGTATTTGATGCAACTGTTACAGGTGGTAATATTACTGCGGCAAACGGGTTTGCAACTATTGCAATTGAAAGTAATCCAGCCGCTAAGGTAGGTGAGACGCTTTCACTTCCTGTTAGCTTGACTACATCAGCAGACGTTAACTCAATTGGTCTTAGCAATTTAGAGTATGATGCTGAAATTCTCGAGTTTACAGGATTTGCAAACCATGATGCTATAGA
>JAZQAB010000123.1:0-13102 GCA_045545055.1 Clostridia bacterium
TGCTTAACGCTCTATAAATATTATATCAAAAGGCTTGTTGTCAAGGTAAGACGACAGATGTCGTTCCACCTTGACAAGAGCAGTTTGGAGTGGTAATTTTTATTTTTAGAAAAAGTGTCACCCATCATTGACTATTTAACAAAAAAAGTCAAAGAAAAGCTTGTTTTTTCTTTGACTTTTTTAATTAAATATTATATAATAAAGTGTACTTTTATATTAGATTGGATGATTGTTGTTGACAGAGAGAAGCATACACATCTCGCCCGACGAGATAAATGAGCAACGGCAGATTATGGCACAAATTAAAAACTCAATAAAAGGACAAGCTATGTTTGCCTTGGTTGAAACCTACGGCTGTCAGCAAAACGTTAACGATTCACAGCGTATTGAGGGTATGCTTATAGAAATGGGCTACACCTTGACCGACGACAGGGAAAAGGCGGACGTTATAATTTTCAACACTTGTGCAATCCGTGAAAACGCACATGCACGTGTATTCGGAAATTTGGGTGCACTCAAGCATTTGAAGGAAAAAAAGCCCTCGCTTATAATCGGAATATGCGGCTGTATGGCACAGCAGGAGCATATCGCAAAGCGTATTAAAGCCAAATACCGCCATGTGGGGCTGATTTTCGGCACTCATGCACTTTGGAAATTTCCCTCCCTTTTGCTTAATGCTTTGGAGCAGAACGAAAGAGTGATTGATATTTCGGGAAATGAAAACATTGCCGAGGGGCTTCCCGTAAATTACGACGGCGGAGCAAGGGCATTTGTGTCCGTAATGTACGGCTGTAACAATTTCTGTTCCTACTGCATAGTCCCCTATGTAAGGGGCAGGGAAAGAAGCCGTCTGGAGGAGGATATTTTGGAGGAAATTTCCTCTCTTGCAAAAACAGGCGTTAAGGAAGTAATGCTGCTTGGGCAGAACGTAAATTCCTACGGCAAGGACAGGGGCGAAAAGGACGCTTTTGCACTTCTTCTTAAAAAAGTGTGCCAAATTGACGGAATCGAAAGAATCCGCTTTATGTCCAGCCACCCCAGGGATATTTCGGAGAAGCTTCTTCAGACCATGGCGGAGGAAGAAAAAATCTGCAATCAGCTTCATCTTCCCCTGCAATCGGGAAGCAGTAAGGTTCTTTCGGATATGAACCGCCATTATGACAGGGAAAGGTATCTCTCAATAGTGAAAAAGGCTAAGGAGCTTATGCCCGATATTTGCCTGACTACGGATATTATCGTGGGCTTTCCTACGGAAACCGAGGAGGATTTTGAGGACACGCTTTCCATTCTTCGGGAAGTGGAATATGACTCGCTGTTTTCCTTTATCTACTCCCCCAGAGTGGGTACAAAGGCGGCAGAGTGGGAAAATGCTTCAACAGAGGAAGAAATTGATGCACGGTTTAAAAGGCTTTTAGAGCTTCAGAACACTATAAGCTATAAAAAGAATCTTCGCCACGAGGGGAAGATTGAGAAAGTCCTCGTTTCGGGAAAAAGCAAGACAGACAGCGAAATGTTAAGCGGAAGAAACTACGCTAACAAAATTGTCAATTTCCGAGGCGATGAATCCCTAACGGGAAAAATCATTGATGTAAAAATCACAAAGGCACAAACATGGATTCTCTACGGGGAACTTGTTTAACATATATTTTATAATAAAAAAGGATGGTAAAACAAAATGGCAGAAATTTTTGAAAAAGCAAGAGAGCTTGGCGAAGCAATTATCGAGAGCAAGGAATATAAAGAGCTTAAAGCGTGTGAGCTTGCACAGGAAAATGACGAGGAAGCACTTGCACTCTTAAAGGAATACAGCGAGGTGCGTTCAAATCTCGCCGCTGAAATTCAGAAGGGTGACGTTTCCGAGGAAAGAATCGCCCAAATTCGCGAGGAGCTTGAGGAAGCATATTCCAAAATGACAACAAACGATACTATTACCGCATATATAAACGCACAGAGAACATTCCAGGCTATTATTGACCAGATGAACAGCATTATTTCCTTCCACATTACAGGCAAAATGCCCGGCGGTTGCAGCGGAAACTGTTCAAGCTGCGGCGGAGACTGTCATTAAAATTCAGAATGAGGAATGCTGAATACGGAGTGAAAGAATGATTTTCGCCAATGCGAAAATCCTCCATCATTCCGCACTCCGAACTCCTCACTTATAATTCCGGTTACAAAGGAGGCGTACCTGTGGCAGAATTAACACCAATGATGAAGCAATACATGGAAATAAAGCAAAAATGTCCCGACACAATTTTAATGTTTCGACTTGGGGATTTCTACGAAATGTTTTTTGAAGATGCAATAATTGCTTCAAAGGATTTGGAAATAACCCTTACAGGACGTGACTGCGGTCAGGAGGAACGTGCACCCATGTGCGGCGTTCCCTTTCATGCCGCCGATACATATATAGCACGCCTTGTTGCAAAAGGGCATAAGGTTGCTATCTGCGAACAGATGGAGGATCCTAAGGCAGTTAAGGGAATAGTAAAGCGTGACATAATAAGAATCGTTACCCCCGGTACGATTATTGACGATGCACTTCTTAATTCCCGCAAAACAAATTATATGGCGTCCATATGCAGAATCGGCAACGACTGCGGTGTAACCTTTGTGGACGTTTCCACGGGCGAGCTTTTGGGAACGACTCTTTATGATGATGCCTCCTGTGACAAGCTTATAAATGAGCTTGCACGTTTTTCCCCTGTTGAGATTGCCTTGGGCGGCAATTCCTATCAGAACAAAAAAATTACTGAATATATACAGAGCCGCAGCGATGCACTCACCTTCACATATGAATACACCGAGGTTGAAAAGGAAGCACGGGAGATTTTGTTTTCTCAATTAAAAAACAGTAGTGATATTTCAGAAAACATGCTGAAAATTTCCACAGCGGCACTGATAAATTATATCCTTGAAACGCAGAAAGCAAAAATGGCACATATCCACACTATTAACATCTACACTTCCCAAGAATTTGTAGACCTTGATGCGGCAACGGTGAGGAATTTAGAGCTTGTGGAAACAATGCGTGACAAGACGAAGAAAGGCTCTCTTTTCTGGGTGCTTGATAACACCAAAACCTCCATGGGAACAAGAATGCTCAAGCAGTGGATTCTGCGTCCCTTGGTTAATGCGGCATCTATTAACAATCGCCTGTGCGGTGTTGAGGAGCTTGCAGATAATCTTAGCCTCAGGGAGGACTTGGAGGCTGCTCTTACAGGCGTAAACGACATTGAACGCCTTATGAGCAGGGTATCAATCGGTACGGCAAACGCCCGTGATATGCTGGCACTTTGTGCCTCCTTTGCAAAGCTTCCGTTCCTGTCAAAGCTCCTTTGTAAGACAAGAAGCACCATTCTAAGCGTTCAGGCGGCAAATCTTGATACGCTGGAGGACGTTTGCGACCTTCTTGAAAGAGCAATCAATCCCGAAGCCCCGATTTCGCTCAGAGAGGGAAAGATTATCCGCAAAGGCTTTTTGGAAGAAATCGACCGTCTTCGGGATATAAAGGAAGGCGGAACCACCTTTGTTGCCGAGCTTGAGGCACGGGAAAGAGAAAGAACGGGAATCAAAAACCTTAAGGTTAAATTCAACAAGGTTTTCGGCTATTTCATAGAGGTTTCCTCATCACAGCTTTCAAAGGTTCCCGATGATTATATGCGAAAGCAAACCATAACAAACGGTGAGCGTTTTATAACGGCAGAGCTTAAAGAAATTGAAAGCAGTGTATTGGGTGCAAGTGAAAAGCTCGTGCAGCTTGAGTATGAGGAATTTCAGAAAATCCGGGAAGCAGTCTGCGAGCATATGGAGCGGATTGAAAAAACGGCTCATGCAATCGCAGTTACCGATACAATTTATTCACTCGCTTATGCCGCTGTTAAAAACAAATACACAAAGCCCGAAGTCAATCTTGGGGAAACACTTGAAATACGTGAGGGCAGGCACCCCGTTGTGGAAAAGGTGCTTTCCCACTCCCTTTTTGTTCCTAATGACACCCTTCTTGACTGCACGGATAACCGCATGGCGGTAATTACAGGTCCCAATATGGCAGGTAAATCCACCTATATGCGTCAGACGGCTATCATTGCCCTTATGGCACAGATTGGCTCTTTCGTCCCTGCACAAAGCTGTGTTACGGGAATCATTGATAAAATCTTTACCAGAATAGGTGCTTCCGACGATTTGGCATCGGGACAAAGTACCTTTATGCTGGAAATGAACGAGGTTAGCTATATACTAAAAAATGCAACAAAGAAAAGCCTTTGCATACTGGACGAAATCGGCAGAGGAACAAGTACCTTTGACGGTCTTTCCATTGCCTGGGCGGTTATAGAGCATATTGCAAAGAAAATCGGTGCAAAAACCCTTTTTGCAACCCATTATCATGAGCTTACCGCTCTTGAGGGAGAAGTGGACGGAATTGTAAATTATAACACCGCCTGCAAAAAACGCGGTGATGATATTACCTTCCTTCGCAGAATCGTCCGTGGCGGTACAGACGACAGCTTTGGTATAGAGGTTGCCAAGCTTGCAGGCGTTCCCGAAAGCGTTATCAAAAGAGCAAAAGAAGTTCTTAAAACCGTTGAGGGCGAAACACGCGGCAGTGAGGCAGGCTCAAAAATTGCTTCTAAAATGGAAACGGAAAACAGCGATTCCATGCAAATGGGCTTTGAGGATATGGGAAGCAATAAGCTTCGTGATGCACTCAGTACAATTGATGTAACTACACTTACACCCATCGAAGCAATGAATAAACTATACGAACTGCAGAAACTGTTATAATACGAGATGCAAACCTTCGTTTGCTCGATATATTCTCGCTGTCGCTCATATTCGATATAACCTCACTAAAGCTCGGTTGCGATATGATATAAATCTCGTTGCGTCGGCAACATATCGCGTTTTCCGAAACATATCGCGTCATTTATGACATATCGCAAATCTCGTAAGAGATTTATATCGCTGCAAAGCACTGTATGGTGCTTTGCAATAAGGAGGTGTACCTACCCTTGGGAAAAATAAACGTACTTGATAAATTCACTGCCGAGAAAATTGCGGCAGGTGAAGTTGTGGAGCGTCCTGCCAGCGTAATTAAAGAGCTTGTGGAAAACGCCATAGATGCAGGAGCAACCACCGTTACAATAGAAATAAAGGACGGAGGCACATCCTATATTCGCGTTGCCGATAACGGCTCGGGCATGGAAAAGGACGATGCAAGAGTAGCTTTCCTCCGCCATGCCACCAGTAAAATAAAAACCGATAAGGACCTTGAGAGTATATCAACACTCGGGTTCAGAGGGGAGGCACTCTGCTCCATTGCGGCCGTAAGTAAAACAGAGCTTTTTACGAAGCAGCGTACCGACCTTGAGGGAACACACGTTGTTGTCGAGGGCGGAGTGGAAAAGGTTTTTGAGGGTGCAGGCTGTCCCGACGGAACAACCATTGTCGTAAAAAATCTTTTCTATAATACCCCTGCACGAATGAAGTTTCTAAAAAAAGACAGCGTTGAAGCGGCGGCTGTTACCGATGTTTGTAATAAGCAGGCACTAAGTCACCCCGAGGTTTCAATCCGACTTATCCGTGACGGAAAGGACGTTCTTTTCTCCCCCGGAGATAACATTCTTAAAAACGCAGTTCACGCCGTATTCGGAAAGGATATTGCAAACGCCACCGCAGAGGTTGATTTTTCTAAAAACGGTATACGCATCAGTGGGCTTACCGGGAAAAATAATCTTTCACGTCCCAACCGTCTGATGCAGATATTTTTTATAAACGGCAGATTTATAGTTAATAAAACGCTTCTTGCCGCAGTCAGTGAGGCTTATAAAAACGAGCTTATGACAGGGCGTTTCCCTGTTTGTGTACTTAACGTGGAAATTGACCCCTCCCTTGTAGATGTTAATGTGCATCCGGGGAAAACAGAGGTTAAGTTTGCAAACGAGCAGGACATTTATGAATGCGCCTACTGGGCAGTAAAAAATGCCCTCGGCAAGGTTGCCGCACCCCGTGAGGTGGGCATTATTAAAAATAAGGATTCCTATAAAATGCCCTTTACGATTAAAAGTGCCGAGCAGCTTTCTTTTAATCCGCCAAAGGCGGCAAAGCCATCGGCATTTAAGCCGTATGTCCCCGGTGTCCCTGCGGAGAAAAAGGCGGCAAAGCCCCTTGGGATAAATCAGATTCGTGAGGAAGTGAAGCCCTACGAGGGAAAGCTTCCCGTAAGAGAAATCGAGGGCATGGATAAAATTCCCCCGAAAAAGGAAGTTCCCGAAACTCCGCTTTTTGAGAATAAACCACTTAAGGCAGTCCCCCCTGCCAAAAAGAGCATGGCAGACGAGATTGCCGAGATTAAAAAATCCGTATCAAAGCAGGATCTCCCCGAAGTCTCTTTAGATGTAAGGATTATAGGACAGCTTTTTGGCACCTATATTTTAGCCGAGGGTAACGGTGAATTTTTCCTTATGGACCAGCACGCTGCCCATGAACGTATCAGATATGAGGAGATTCGCCAAAGCGGATATAAAACAGATACACAGCTTCTTTTAATGCCCATCACGCTGACGCTGACGCCTGCTGAAAAGGCATTGGCACTGGAAAGTGCGGCAGTACTTCTTGATATGGGCTTTGAAATTGAAGATTTCGGCACATCAAAGGTAATTCTACGCTCACTCCCTGCCGACTGCCCCTACGAGGAGGGCGGTGACCTTTTTGTCGAGGTTCTGGAGGTTTTGTCCGGCGGTGAATCGGGTGAGGTCTTAGCTATGCTTGATAAGGCGGTCTACACCATTGCATGCAGAAGTGCCATAAAAGCAAATCAGGCACTTTCCCTGCCTGAGCTTGAAAAGCTTTACGCACAGGCACAGGCGTTAGAATCAGTTACAACCTGCCCCCACGGCAGACCCATCAGTGTTAAGCTGACCAAATATCAGATAGAAAAGATGTTTGGCAGAATTGTCTGACGGGGGTGCTTTCGATGAATAGTAAAATACCCCTTGTGATAATTGCAGGAGCTACGGCTTCGGGAAAAACCTCGCTTGGAATAGAGCTTGCAAAGAGGTTTTCCGGAGAGGTTATTTCCTGTGACAGTATGCAGATTTACAAAAATCTTGATATAGGCACGGCAAAGCCTACTAAGGAAGAAATGGGTGATGTCATTCACCATATGATAGATGTGGCTGACCCTACCGAGGCTTTCAGCGTGGAAAGATATTGCACTATGGCACATGAAATTATACGTGATGTTTATTCACGTGGGCATCTTCCCATTATGGTAGGCGGAACAGGGCTTTATGCAGATAACACGGTGTACGCCACCACGTTTTGTGCACCCATTCGTGACGAGGCACTCTCGGAAGAGCTTTGGGAATATGCACAAAAATATGGCAACGATGCACTTTTCAAGATACTTGAAAAAGAAGACAGCGAAAAAGCGAAAACCCTCCACCCCAACGATGTAAAAAGGGTAATCCGTGCGATTGAAACAAAACGCACCACGGGGAAAACCAGAGATGAGCTTGACAAGGCGAGCCGTCCCGATGAAAGCCCCTACGACTATATTTATATAGCTATTGACATGGATAGAAAGCTTCTTTATGAAAGAATCGAAAAGCGTGTGGATATTATGCTGAAAGATGGTCTTTTGGAGGAGGTTAAAAGGTATATTCTCCCCCATCTTTCCAAAATGTCCACTGCCGCTGCGGCAATAGGCTATCGGGAGGCTGTATGGTACTTTAAAGGGCTTTGCACCTATGATGAAATGGTAGCACTTTTAAAAAGGAATACACGCCGATATGCCAAAAGACAGCTTACGTGGTTTCGCAAAAACCCCGATATTAATCACTTAGCTTTTGATTCTCTGCCGGAAAAAGCGGCAGAGCTTATTAAAAACAAATTTAAAATTTGAAAGGACAAAACAAATGAAAACACAAACAAACTTACAGGATGTATTTTTAAACCAGGTACGCAAAGAGAAACAGGCAATTACAATTTTCCTGTTGAGCGGTTTTCAGATAAGAGGTCTTGTAACGGGCTTTGATAATTACACAGTAGTTCTTGACTGCGACGGAAAGCAGGAGCTTATTTATAAGCACGCCATTTCCACGATTATCCCCACTCGCCCCGTAAATTTCATGGCGGCAGAAAAGGCACAGGAAGAAGCACAATAAGATTATTTTGTATTTAAAAGGAGGTGCACCAATGAACAAAATATTGAAAAGATGCCTTATCGTGTCAATGCTTATTGCGTTTATCAGTATGATTAATTATTGCAGTGCACCCTACGATACGGAAACGGCAAAATCCGTTTCTATCCGAAAGACGATAACGGGAAGCGGCTTTATTTTAAGAAAAGAAACCGTTATTTCCCAAAGTGCAAACGGTGTGTTTGAGGTAACGGCAAAGGACGGAGAGCGAATTTCCAGAGGAAGCAGTGTAGGCGTTGCAATCAGCGGCAACCTTAACGCATCCCTTGCAAACGAGCTTTCCGAGGTTACAATGCGTATTGAGGAAATTGAGCAATCGGGCAGCTTTGCAGACATCTATTCCTCTGACGAAGCACGTATTTACACGGCTCTTAAGGATTTTTCACTAAATATAAGAAGCAGCGTATATTCCGATAATTATTCTTCCGCCACAGATACCACGTTGCAGCTTGCGGCACTTCTTGAGAAAAAATACGCACCGGAGAACGGGCTTGCGGCAGACAAGCTTCTGCTTGATTTAAGGAAACGAAAGTATGAGCTTGAGCAGCAGCTCGGCGGAATCCGTGAGGACGTTAAAGCTCCTGCATCGGGTATATTCTTCCGCAATCTTGACGGTCTTGAGGACAGCGGAACAGAGGAAGATATATCCATGCTTACAGCCTCGAAAATAAACGGTTTTTCAAAAAAGCTTGAAGGCTACACCCCAAAAATAAAAGATGTAGCCAAAATAACCGATACCTACGTGTGGTATCTTACCGCTTCGGTGGATAAAGATGAAGCAAAAAAGCTTACTGTGGGAAAAGCCGTTACAATCTCTATTGACGATTCACCCCCTACGCAGGCAAGCGTTCTTGCCGTAAATCACAAAGAGGGCGAGAGCGAGGCGGCAGTAATTATTAAATCCACCCGAAACGTTACAGATGTTTTTGAAAAGCGTACGGCAGAATTTGAAATCTGCTACGAGGAATACAGTGGTCTTTACGTTCCTGCCGCCGCAATCAGAGTGGTGGATAACGTTACGGGAGTATACGTTATCAGCAGAACAAAAACCGTGTCCTTTAAATGCGTAGATATTCTTCACAAGGAAAAGGACTACTACATTGTAAGGAAAAATTACACTCCCCCCGAAAAGGTAAAGTATTCTCCCCTTAAGCTTTATGACGATATCTTAGTAAATCCCGAGGTGGTAAACTGACATGGCATTAAAAGACAATCTTAAAGAAATACACGAAAAAATTTCTGCCGCCGCCAAAAGATGCGGCAGGGACGAAAATGAAATTACCCTTATTTGCGTGAGTAAAACTATTGATGCCGAAACAATTAACGAGGCTTTTAATTTGGGAGAAAGAGTTTTCGGAGAAAACCGTGTGCAGGAGCTTACGGAGAAGTATCCTTTGGTAAGCGGCGATGCCCGGTGGCATTTAATCGGACACTTGCAGACAAATAAGGTAAAGTACGTAGTCGGAAAGGCAGAGCTTATACACTCTGTTGACAGTCTGCATCTTGCAAAAGCGATAAATGCACAGGCGGAAAAACTGGGAATATGCCAGAAAATCCTTCTGGAAGTAAATATTTCGGGAGAAGAAAGCAAATATGGTTTGACAACAGAAGAAATCCCTACTATAATTAAAGAGATAGGTAATATGAAAGGACTCTCGTTCAGGGGCTTTATGACAATGGCACCGCTGTATGCCGAAAAACAGGAAATCAGAGAGATTTTTTCCAAGGCGAAAAAGCTTTTTGATGAGTACAAGCCTTATGGCAGCGAGGTTCTCTCCATGGGAATGAGTCAGGATTTTGAAATTGCTGTGGAGGAAGGTGCCACTTGCGTAAGAGTCGGCAGATCAATTTTTAAAAAGCAGGCTGAGCCTGCCCCCATGTCGCGTCCCGACTGAATTCAAAATTGAAAGCGGTTGCACGCGATTAAATCACGCAATATCCCATACAATAAAAAATATTTGGCTTTCAGCCATTAAAGGAGGAATTTAATATGTCAATCTTATCTAAATTCAACGAGCTTATTTTCGGACCGGAGGACGATGAGGAAATAGAATTCGCTTCCGAAAGCAACGAACCGGAGTTTGATTTCGATCAGCCTCCCGCTATGCCTACTGCAAAAAAGCCCAAGGTTGTAAACATTGCGGCAACAACCCAGCTTAAGGTTGTGGTTGTTTCTATCGAGGAATTTGACGAGGCAAGAGAGGTTGCCGACCATCTTCGCAGCAAGAAGCCCGTTGTAATCAATCTTGAGAAGCTTGAAAAGGACGTAGCTCGCAGAGTTATCGACTTTATAAGTGGTAGTGTTTACGCTCTTGGCGGTTCTATTCAGAAGGTTTCCGGTGGAATCTTCCTTATTGCCCCCTACAACGTAGATATTATGTCCGATGTCCGCGACGAGCTTAAAAACACGGGGATTTTTCCGTGGGAGGAATAACGGATAAAAAGAAATTTACCCATTCTCTCGATTCCCGTCATGCCTTGATGTTTGCCCATATTTATGATATGGCAACCCAAAAGGATAAATATTCGCGTGCTGTTTACGGAGATTTTTTGTCCGAAAACAGCACTGCACTTGTTTTATCAAGGGCACACCTGCTTCCCTCCGCCCCCATCTTTTTTGGCGGATACGAAGGAGCACAACGGCAGATGATTGCCTTTGTGCCCGAATATGAGGAGGCTGTTTTCCCCGTGTCTGCTATCAGGGTAGACACTCCTAACATAAAAAGGCTTTCCCATCGTGATTTTTTGGGAAGCATTATCGGTCTTGGGATAAAAAGGGAGAAATGCGGAGATATTATAATAAATGAGGATTGTGCTTTTATCTTTCTTGACAGCGATGTAGCGTCGTTTGTAGCAAATGAGCTTACAAGGATAGGCAGAGAAGGGGTAAAAACTACTCTTATTCCCCTATCGGAAGTAGTTGTCAAGGAAAAAGAATTTAAAAGCATTACGGGAACGGTGTCGTCGCTCAGGCTTGACAGTGTGGTTTCCCTTTTTACAGGCAAAGGAAGAAACAAAGCGGCAGAAGCAGTTTCGGGAGGTCTTGTCTTTGTGAACGGAATCTGCGTACAAAAAAGCGATGCTCACCTAAAAGACGGTGACGTTATTTCCGTCCGAGGCAAAGGAAAGGCAACGCTTAACATAGGCGGAAAATCAAAGAAGGACAGGATTTTTATCACATTGGATGCCTGGGTCTGAAAGGAGCTAAAGCATGTATATTTATATAATTTTGGCACTTTTTGCGGTCGCTCTTGACCAGATTAGTAAAATCCTTATTACCTCAAATTTAAAGCTTCATGAAATAAGGGAGTTTATTCCAAATTTTTTAAGTCTTACATATATCCGTAACGAGGGTGCGGCATTTGGTATGCTTAAAGGTGCACGTGTGTTTTTCATTATTCTGACCGTTTCGGTAATTGCCGCACTTATAGTCTACGTTAAAAAATCACGCCCTTCTTCAAAGCTTGAACTGCTTTCACTCAGCTTTATTGCAGGCGGTGCAATCGGGAACTTTATAGACAGAGTGGCATTTGGCTATGTTCGTGACTTTATAATGACGGATTTCATGACCTTTCCTGTGTTTAACATTGCCGACTGCTTTGTTTGTATAGGGGCAGGGCTTTATCTTCTTTATGCACTTTCGGACTTTTTCCCGAAAAAGGAAAAGGAGGAAGCTCATGAGTGAGGAAAGGCTTACCCTTGTTTGTGATAAAGAGTCACGTGCTGATATCTATATAGCCGAAAATTCCGAGGGCATTTCAAGAAGCTTTTTAAAGAAGCTTTTTGACGGGGGCGAAATTTTTGTAAACGGCAAAGCCGTCCGTGCAGCATACAAGCTTAAATGCGGTGATGAAATCAGCTTTTCTCTTCCCCGGCCGAAGCCCCTTGAGGTTACAGCCCAAAATATTCCCATAGACATTGTGTATGAGGACGAGGAGCTTCTTGTTATCAACAAGGCACGGGGCATGGTAGTTCACCCTGCTGCAGGAAACGAGGACAAAACACTTGTTAACGCACTGATGTATCACTGTGGTGATACTCTTTCGGGAATTAATGGCGTGATGCGGCCGGGAATTGTCCACAGAATAGATAAGGATACGACGGGACTTTTAGTGGTGGCTAAAAATGATAACGCACACCAAAAGCTGACCGACCAGCTATCCGACCATACTCTTTCGAGAGTATACTATGCCATAGTTCACGGCAATATAAAAGAGGATAATCTAACAATTGATGCTCCCATTGCCCGTGACAGTAATGACAGAAAAAAAATGACGATTGCTAAAAAAGACGGGCGTGATGCCCTTACACATATATCGGTGCTTGAACGCTTCGGAAAGTATACATTTATCAAGTGCCGCCTTAAAACAGGTCGAACACATCAGATTCGCGTGCATACGAAGTCTGTTATGCACCCCATTTTAGGGGATAAGACCTATGGACTGAAAAAGGAGGAGTTTGCCCTTGACGGACAGCTTCTTCATGCAGGGGAGATTGGATTCATTCACCCCAAAACGGGAGAAATGGTAAGCTTTTTTGCACCGCTTCCCCAAGATTTTAGAGAAACCCTTGAAAAAATCAGAGCGAAATATTTTTAATGCGGAGTTCGGAATGCGAAGTGCGGAATGAAGGACGATTTTCGCCAAGGCGAAAATCCACATTAATTTCGAATTTATAAGAAAGGCTATGATATTATGGCAAAAGAAAAATTCTATATCACTACCCCGATATACTACCCCAGCGATAAGCTGCATATAGGACACAGCTATTGCACCGTTGCGGCAGATACCATTGCACGCTATAAGCGTGCACAGGGTTATGACGTTATGTTCCTTACGGGAACAGATGAGCATGGGCAGAAAATCCAGCGTATTGCCGCTGAGAGAGGTGTTACCCCT
>JAZQAB010000124.1:0-20256 GCA_045545055.1 Clostridia bacterium
ATGGCTACGATCCGACTTTTTGAGGACACCTTCATTTCCGACGTGATCGGCGCGGAGAAGCCAAGCGTGACTTTTTTTGATAGGGTCGCGGAGCAGATCTCCGATTTTCGGCGGGAGCGCACCTTGATCGTAGGGGATTCCCTGACCTCGGATATGCAGGGTGGCGTGAATTTCGGGATCGATACCTGCTGGTATAATCCCCGGCACAGTCCCAATACATTAGAAATTCCCGTTACTTATGAAATTGATGATTTTGGTGAGCTTGAAAAGATTATTTATGCGTGAATTTTATAACGTAAGCTTTTGTGAAAGCTTTTCAGCTTCCAGCCTGATATAATAATGCTCATCATTGGAAAGCTCGGGGTCTGCCGAGAGTAATTTTTCTGCGGCAATTCCGCTATCCTTCAGCACTGTAAAATCGTCTGCAAGGTTTGCAATTTTAAAGCTTAGTTCACCGTGCTGACGTGTTCCGAAAAAGTCACCGGGGCCTCTCAGTTTAAGGTCGGTTTCCGAAATTTCAAAGCCATCGTTGCTTTTTGTCATAATTTTCATACGCTCTTTTGTTTCATCTGAAAAGCTATTGCAGAAAAGAACGCAATAGCTTTTTTCTTTTCCGCGTCCTACACGGCCTCTTAGCTGATGAAGCTGACTAAGCCCGAATCTTTCTGCATTTTCAATTACCATCAAGGTTGCTTCAGGGACGTTTACCCCGACCTCAATTACCGTAGTGGAAACGAGGATTTTCGTATTGCCGCAGATAAAATCAGTCATTGCGGATTCTTTATCCTTGGCTTTCATTTTCCCGTGTACAATTCCCATGGGAATGTCGGAAAAGACATTTTTTGAAATAAAATCATAATGCTCCTGTGCAGATTTGATTTCCATGGTTTCGGATTCCTCCACCGCAGGGCAGACGATATATGCACGATTCCCCTTGTCAATTTCCTTTCTGATAAAGCTATTGATTCTGTCACGCATATTTTCGCCTACGCAGTAGGTATCAATCCTTTGCCTGCCCGGAGGAAGCTCGTCTATTACTGATATGTCAAGGTCACCGTAGACAATTAAAGCCAGTGTACGGGGAATGGGCGTAGCTGTCATTACCAAGGTGTGAACACAGCTGCCCTTTTCTCCTAAAAGCATTCTTTGCCGTACGCCGAATCGGTGCTGTTCATCGGTAATTGCCAGTGCTAAATTACGAAATACCACTTTCTCCGTAATCAGGGCATGAGTTCCGAATGCAATATTGATGTCACCGTTTTCAAGCTTTTCGTAGATTTCTTTCTTGTTCTTAGCCGTTGTGCTTCCCGTAAGGAGGGCACATTTTATACCAAGGCTTTCCAAAATGGGGGAAAGGTCATTGTAGTGCTGCCGAGCCAGAACCTCGGTAGGTGCCATCATAGCCGCCTGATATCCGTTTTGTGCACAAAGGAATAAAGAGAGTGCCGCAACCACGGTTTTACCGCTTCCCACATCACCCTGAACAAGTCTGTTCATAACAACGCCGGAGCTTAAATCCTTCACAATTTCGTCGCAAACCTTTCTCTGAGCATTTGTCAGAGAAAAGGGGAGTGAGGAAAGGAAAGGGGAGGTATCAAGCTTTGTAAATGATACACCCGATATCTTATCGGCTGTGCTTTTCATTTTCCTGAGTGTTGTCTGCAGTATGAAAAATTCTTCAAAAATCAGCCTCTTTTTAGCAATTTTAAGAGAATCAAAATCTTTTGGAAAATGTATGTTTTTTATTGCAAAATCAATAGGGCAGAGTGAGTGCTCCCTTAAAATTTCGGGAGGAATCGGGTCAATTAAATATTTACTGTAGTTTTTATAAGCCTCTGCAATTGTTTTTCTGAGAAACTTTTGCGTAATACCGCTTGTCAGCGGGTAAACAGGGACAATACATTTTGTACACTCCGAATGTGAGGAAGGCTCAAATTCCGGCGTGAGCATTTCCCTTGCCCCTCTGCGAATATTCACCTTTCCGTAAAATGAATATTCATATCCACGTTTTAGATAGGTCTTGATATACGGATTGTTAAAGAAAATACAGGTACAAATCGCCGAATCATCACGAATCTGCACCTTGTAATATGTCAGCCCCTTGCGTATGTAATGCTCACTGACGGGAGATATTACCGTAGCATTAATACACGCATATTTGTCATGCTGTGCCTCACAGATTTTTATAATTTTGCTTCTGTCCTCAAATCGGACGGGGAAGTAGGTTAATAAGCCCCAAACAGTAAGAACGCCAAGGCGAAGCAGCTGCTTCGCCTTGGCGTCACCTATACCTTTTAAATATTTAATATCTGTATCCTGAGGTCTTGTCACCATCAATCACCTTATTCAACGGAAACTATATAATAATACACACTTTGTCCGCCGTTTGCCACCAAAATATCGGCATCGGGGAAGCTTTCTTCAATCGCATCGGCAATTTTCTGTGCACTTTCCTCCGTTTCGCCCTCTCCGTAGTAAAGGGTAATAATCTCACTGTCCTCATTTGCAATCTGCTTAACGAGGGACACTGTAGATGTGAAAATATCTTCTTCGGAGGAAAGAATGTGTCCGCCTGAAACTCCTATAATATTACCCTCATGAATTTCAATGCCGTCCATCTGCGTGTCTTTAACAGCGTGGGTTACATTACCGCTTACGACTCTTTCCATAGCCTCTGTCATATTCTGTGTGTTATCCTCCAAAGAAGCATCGGGAGAAAATTCCATCATTGCACAAATACCCTGAGGGATTGACTTTGAGGGGATTACCACAGCCTTGCAGTCTGCAATTTGTGATGCCTGCTCTGCGGCTAACACAATGTTTTTATTGTTGGGAAGAATGAATACTGTGTCTGCATTTGCTTCCTCAATTGCGTTAAGAATGTCTTCCGTGCTGGGATTCATGGTCTGACCACCAAAGATAATCGTGGTAACACCAAGCTCCTTAAAGGTGGTAACGAGACCCTCACCGTTTGCAACTGCAACCACGGCAACATCTTTATGCTCGTTTACAGGCTTAGTTTCCTGTTTGTCAGCCTCGCTATTTAAAATATCGGTGTGCTGCTCACGCATATTTTCGATTTTAATATTAACCATTTCGCCAAGCTTTACCGCCTGTTCCAGAACAAAGCCGGGGTGATTTGTATGAATGTGAACCTTTACAATATCGTCCTCGTCAATAACAATCATACAGTCGCCCTTAGGCTCAATGGCATTACGCATTTTATCTGCGGAAAGCTTTGCATCATATTTATTAATAATAAATTCAGTACAGTATGCAAATTTAATGTCTTCCGTGCTGATAGTGCTTTGAGCGGATTTATTCTCGGAAGCGGTCATCATTGCACTGTCATTAAGCTGAATTTCATTTCCCGAAAGAGCGGCTAAAAAGCCCTCAAAAATAAATACAAGTCCCTGACCGCCTGCATCTACAACGCCTGCCTGCTTAAGCTGGGGAAGCATCTCTTGTGTTTTGGCAAGGGCACTGCTCATAGCCTTATAAACTGCCTGCATCAGCCCTTCGATATCGTTGCCCTTGTAGCGTGAAGCAGTTTCGGCAGCGGCACGAATTACCGTAAGAATTGTACCCTCGGTAGGCTTCATAACTGCACGGTAGGCAGTATCACTTCCGCTTTGAAGTGCCAGAACCATTGTTTTTACATTAATTTCGGACGAGGTAATCTCTTTTGATATTCCTCGGAAAATCTGTGATAAGATAACACCTGAATTTCCCCTTGCCCCACGAAGTGTAGCCTTTGCCACTGCCTTTGCCGCCACGCTTGCATCGGAAGCATTCTCAGAAACCATACTGCGTGCCGCATTCATAAAGGTGAGTGACATATTTGTTCCGGTATCACCGTCGGGAACAGGGAATACATTAAGAGCATCTACAAGCTCCTTATTGTTACTCAGATTGTTAGCACCCGAAATTATCATCTTGGATAAAAGTGATGCGTCAATAATTTTAGTCATATATTAGCCTCCATAAAGACATAAAACACATTTTTTGTCATGTTGTTTTAAACAGAAATTATGCGTTGGGAAGTCTGATGCTTTCCACGAAAACATTTACAGCCTTAACTTCCATTCCAATAATTTCGGAAAGACGATATTTTACGCCATGAATAATGCTTTTACAGATTGCATTGATGTTTACGCCGTACTGAACTACAATATACATATCTACAGTTACTTCATTATCTTCAATTGTAACCTTTATTCCTTTTGAAAAATTTGAAGGTTTAAGAAGGCTTACAATACCGTCCTTAGTGCTGCGTGATGCCATGCCGACAACGCCGTAACAGCTTGTAGCGATTATGCCTGCCGCACCTGCAATCACATTGTTGGAAATAATAATATTTCCGTATTTATTTTCAGATTTTGCTGCCATATCAAGTCCTCCTTTTGAATTTATCTCCTATTAGTATACCTCAAAACAGCCCCTTATGTCAATATTTCTGTATTTATATTGGGAGAAAATCTTTCGACATTATTTTCAAAGAGTATAATCTGCCTCTTTTTTCCAAGACTTCCAAGAAGCTCTGCCGCGTTTTTCCTCCGCTTTTCATCATACTGGAGAAAGGGCTGGTCTAAAAGCATGAAAATCGTCCTATCCTTAAAAAGCATATCTGTCAGTGCCAGCCTTAAAGAAAGGTACATTCGGTCAACACACCCACCCGAAAAATACTCCGAGCTTCTGGGAATATCCGCATCTACTTTAAGTGAAAAATCCTCACCGCAAAACAGCCCTTTGTATTTTTCACCGCTTAGTATTTCAAAATATTTCGAGGCATTTTTATTTATGGAAGGTGTAAAATTATTCTTCATTTTTTGTGCGGCTTTGTCAAGTGCCGATAAAGCAAGGGTAAGGGCATTAAGCCTTTTTTCAAGCGACGCTTTTTCCTTATAAAGTTCATCAAGGTCTGTTTTTTGTTCTTCGTCCAAGCTTTGATTAAGAGAGCGAATCTGAGATTCGATGCTGAGCACGGCTTTTTCTTTTTCTAAAATTTCCCGTTGAAGATTTTTCAGCGTATGAAGCTGTGCCTCGCTTTCTTCATTTTGCACAGAAGTCTGAGAATATGTATTTTTCCTTCCCGAAAGCATGATAAAAATAATTATAAAGGAAGCTAACCCGATTGCAAACGGATATCTTATACCGCTAAGACTTAATACAAAAGATAAAGCCACCGATAAAAGTGCTGAAGCAAAAATGCTTACGGAAGTCTTTCTTTGTGCTTTATCCTTAAAAGATTTTTTGCCATCTTCAAAAACTACCTCTTTTGAAGAAATCTTTTCAAAGCGGTTATAAAGAGCTTTTAATTCTTCCTTTGTGTCTTTTAAAAGTGACTGTGCATTGATAAGCTGTGACTTTACCGAGCGTTGCACTTCTCTTTTATGCTCTGCTTCCGATATACGTACAGTTATTTCGGCAAGCCTTCCTCCGTCCCCACGCTTGGGAGAAATTTCCCGACGTGAGCTTTCTAAAATTTTCCGAGCTTTCTCATAGCTTATATTTTCATCCGCTGTAGCTGCAATGTTAGAAAGCTTTGCAAGCATTTCTTCATTTCCGCCATGCGTCACACAGGCGAGCTGTTTTACGCACAGTGTTTTGAAAAACGTATCACTTCCTATGCCTATAAGCTCTTCGGGGGATACGGAAAGCTCGTTTGCAGTGATTGTGTCGTATACCATTAGCGTGTCATATTTCTTGACTGAGCCTGCCTTTCGGTAGATAGTGATGCTTTCTCCGTCATCGGTTGTAAGAGTTAATTTGCCCTCACATACACCGCCGTCCCACGGAGTGTATTTTTCCCTTAAAGAAAGGCTTTTGCCGCGGCTTTCCCCGAAACCGTAAAACATTGCGTAGATAAAGCTGATAATCGTGCTTTTTCCGCTTTCGTTATCTCCGCAGATAACATTTATTCCGCTTTCTAAATTTATGGTCTTGTTTTTGAATTTTCCGAATGAAATAATTTCAAGCTTGTTAATCTGCATATTGCACCTCCGACACGGGAATATTTCCCGAAAGTGCATCGAGTCCAGCTTTGGCACTTACTATATATTCTTCTTCGCTTGAAGAAAGCTTTCTTAATTCACGGAGAAATTCACCTCTCAGGCTTTCTTCCTTTTCTATTTCGTCAAAGTCGTAGCATATGGTGGTATCATCATATACCTCAACATAAAACGCATTGTCCGAAACACTCTTTTGAATAAAATCGGTGTCAAGTGCGTCGCTCTCACATTGTTCTCCTGTTAAAGTAATGCGATAAATGTCAGAAGCGTTAATTTCAGACTTGATTTTTTCAATAATTTCACTTGGGGAATATCCGCTTACATCAAGAGAAATATTGTGATATCTTCGTTTGGTAACAGAAACGGGAGTAATTTTTGTTTCATCAGCATTTATTTGTGCATATATAAAGCCTGTAGATGAATCATCGTTAAATCTGTGTGGTTCAGGCGTTCCGCTGTATGCACATTTCGTATTTTCCACGGTGAATTCATATGTAGCATGAATGTGACCGAATGCGGCGTAGTTTATATGCGGATTTGAAAGCGTTTCCTTGCTTATGATATTATAGTCGCTGTTTGGAGTAATATCTCCGTGCAGACACATGATATTAAGTTTGTTTCCGTCAATTGACGTGTTATCAAATGAAGGTGTGATTACACTTGTGCTATAGGATTTTCCGTAGAAAGCGGCGTTTTTTTCGGGAATCTCAAATACAAAATCAAATGTCGGGAAAATATGTACATTTGTAGAAAAGAAATCTTCCTTGGAAAAAGGTGAGTCACTGCACATATAGTCATGATTTCCGCAGACAATGTATACGGGAATGGGTGCAAGGAGCGAGAGTGCCTTGCGTACAAATTCACTGTCCCTTTTTGCAGGTGTGGGACTATCGAATAAATCACCGCAAATGAGCAGAGCGTCCGCTTCTTTGTCCTTGCAGAAAGATACAATTTCACTAAGAGCAAGGCGAAGCTCCTCCTTGCGGATTTGGGCAAGCTTTGAGGGAAGTGATGAAAAAGATGCCCCGATATGTAAATCTGCACAGTGAACTATCTTAAGCTCCATACTTGTCCTCCCAAAAAATCATTGAAATATCAAAATCAATATGTTAAAATATTAAGCATCAAAGCTTAGCCACAAGGCGGCATATAGGCGTTCCCATTTGTGAAAAACGCTCCTCGTACTCTGTCATGATATTTCCTTCAAAGTCGCTGTTATGTAAATCAAAGGTTACCTCTGACAGTGTAAAACCGTTTTCGGGAAAGCTTTCCAGGGAAAAATCAAAGAGCTCACGATTATCGGTTTTAAAGCATATTTCACCGTCGTCTTTAAGAATCCTTTTATAAATTTCAAGAAATCCACCATGGGTGAGACGACGCTTTGCGTAGCCCTTTTTAGGCCACGGGTCGCTGAAATTAAGGTAAATCCTGTCAACGGATTTATCGGGAATATCTTCAGCAATAATCTGAAAATTCCCACGCATGAATTTTAAGTTTTCAAGCTCGGCTTTTGCGGCTTTTTCCATGGCAAGGACAATGACATTTGATACCTTTTCCACTGCGATGTATCTAATATCGGGATTAAGCTTTGCCGTTTCGGTAATGAAGCGGCCCTTGCCGCAACCGATTTCTATATGTAAGGGCATGCCGCCCGAAAATTCTGTGTCAAAGCTTTCCATCATCAGATTTTCACAGGCGGCAATTCTTTCGTCTAAGTGACTTCTTGTTCTCATTCTCATCTTTTGTTTGTCCTTTCAACTATTTTGAAGCGGTGTACACCTTGTCCTTACCGCTTAGTTTTCCGTAAACTTCCAATATTTTAAATCTTATCTCAAAAGGGGAATTTCCGCCTCTTGTATGTGCCGTTATAATATCATAGCTTTCTTTGCCCAAGGTGGAACGAAGCTTTTCCTCCGCATGGGCGGTCTTGGCAGCACCGTCCACAAAGCAAAGGGGAGGGAACATTACGCACCACCAGTTTTTGCCCTCGGCTTTTCCGATTTTCACCCTGACTGCATCATAATTTCCTGCAGGGAGGCGTATGTTTTCATACTCCTTGGTCGGAAATGAGAAGTTTCCGTACTCTGCCTCTGCTTTATAATCATAACCGTTATCACGGATTACCTTTTCGGCTATTTCTTTATAAACGTCAAGCTGCGTGCTCACTTCGTCCTTTTTGGTAAATTCCTTTTGGCTGTGTGCTAAAATAGCATCACGAACCTTGAGCTTAAGAGCTTGGTCTTCATCGCTGTCACTGTTTGCAATAACGTGAAGCCTTACAATATTTTGTGATAAATCGGAATTAACCTTGGTTGAATATCCTACCAAGAAAAGAAATACAACTAATCCGGCAAGCGTTAATGTAAAGATTTTTTTCATATTGCAACACCTCATATGTAAGTATTGCCGTATATGAAAATTTTTATACAGGTGAGCAAATATATACTGTTTTGTATTTTCCCCACAATTGCTTTTTTGCGTTTCGTGCTTCATCGTAGGTCTTGA
Organism: Clostridia bacterium; assembly: GCA_045545055.1. Classification (GTDB taxonomy): domain Bacteria; phylum Bacillota; class Clostridia; order UMGS1883; family UMGS1883; genus UMGS1883. The sequence continues at coordinate 8,517 of JAZQAB010000124.1, forward strand.
AAATACCAAACACAGTCGGTCCGCTTCCGCTCATCTGGGCACGGATTGCACCTAAAGAGCAAAGCTCATTTTTAACCTTTTCCAAAATGGGATGCTGAGCAATGCTCACTTCTTCAAGGACATTTCCCATGGCAGAAGCAATTTTTTCAAGATTTTTTTCTTCAAGTCCTTTGATTAAGGAAGCTGTGTCGGGATGTGGGTAGTCTGTACAGGAATCAATTTTTTCGTAAACCGATTTTGTACTGATGGAAAAGGACGGCTTTACAAGCACGATACAGCACTTGGGCATTTTCGGAAGGGGAGAGAGCTTTTCCCCGATACCTTCTGCAAGGCGTGTCCCTCCAAGTATGCAGTAAGGAACATCTGCACCGATGTTTATTCCGATTTTACACAGCTCCTTCAGGGAAAGCCCTGCGTTAAAAAGCTTGTTCATCGCCTTTAATACAGCGGAAGCGTTACTGCTTCCCCCTGCAAGTCCTGCACCTACGGGAATCCGCTTTGAAATATCTATGCGTACACCCTCTTTAATCCCCGTATATTTAAAAAATTCCTCGGCGGCTTTATATGCAAGATTATTTTGGTCAAGGGGCAGATAGGGGAGATTTGTAGAAAGCTCTATTCCGCTTTTAATACGCTCCACACTTATCTGGTCAAATACCGACACGGTCTGCATAACCATGCAAACGTCATGATACCCGTTTTCACGTCTCCCCAGCACATCAAGGGAAAGATTGATTTTTGCAAATGATTTTGTTACAACTTTTTTCATAATTACCTCGTATGTTTTAATCGTCATTAATTTATATTATACTTTAAAATAAAAGAAAAATCAATATTATTATAAGGAGAGATTATTATGTTTTATATCGGATGTCACCTTTCAGCCTCAAAGGGGTTTCTTCATATGGCTAAAGAAGCCGTATCAATTGGGGCAAATACCTTTCAGTTTTTCACAAGAAATCCACGTGGATTTGCCGCAAAGGATATAGACGAAGCCGACGTCAGAGCGTTTTTGGAATATACTAAGGAAAACGGCTTCGGAAAAATTCTGGCACATGCACCATATACTCTTAATCCTTCCTCTGCTGATGAAAGAGTGCGTGACCTTGCCCTCCGAATAATGGAGGACGATATGGAGCGTATGGAATATATTCCCGGAAACCTTTATAATTTTCATCCGGGAAGTCATGTGGGGCAGGGCAGTGAAAAGGGAATTTGTCTTACCGCCGAACTGCTAAATACTATCCTCAAACCAAATCAGACAACTACAGTCCTTCTTGAAACAATGTCGGGAAAGGGCAGTGAAATAGGAAGAAGCTTTGAGGAACTCAGAGCTATTATTGATAAGGTTGAGCTATCGGACAAGGTGGGTGTATGTCTTGACACCTGTCACGTTTATGACGGCGGATATGACATTGTAAATAATCTTGACGGTGTTCTTGATGAATTTGACCGCATTATAGGGCTTGACAGGCTGCATGCAATCCATATGAATGATTCCAAAAATCCTTTTGAAAGCCATAAGGACAGGCACGAAAAAATTGGCGAAGGCTCTATCGGACTTTCCGCAATGAAAGCGATAATAAACAATCCAAGACTAAATCATCTGCCCATTTTTCTTGAAACACCCAATGAGCTTGACGGATATGCAAGCGAAATTGCCGTTTTAAAGGAAAACAGGGAATAAAATTTGCAAAACTTAATAAAAAAACAGTTTCCTTTTTAAAAAGTTTGTGATACAATATACTCTGTATAAGATTGTTTAAATAGAGAGGAAAAAATATGCAGGAAAACATCAGGAATTTTTGTATAATTGCACATATAGACCACGGTAAAAGTACTCTTGCAGACAGGCTGCTGGAGCTTACAGGAAGTATCGAAAGCCGTGAGATGGAACAGCAGCTCCTTGATAACATGGAGCTTGAAAAGGAACGTGGTATTACCATAAAGGCACGTGCGGTCAGGCTTAACTATAAGGCACAGGACGGAAAGGACTATGTTCTTAACCTTATCGACACTCCAGGTCATGTTGACTTTAATTATGAAGTGTCACGTTCTCTTGCAGCGTGTGAGGGAGCACTTTTGGTAGTTGATGCGTCACAGGGCATTGAAGCACAAACCCTTGCAAACACCTATCTTGCCCTTGATCATAATCTGGAAATACTTCCCGTTATTAATAAAATAGACCTTCCCAGTGCTCGTCCCGATGAGGTTGTAAAAGAAATTGAAGATATTATCGGAATACCTGCGGAGGAAGCTCCCAGAATCAGTGCTAAGAACGGCCTAAATATTGAGGAAATTCCCGAATATATTGTGAAGAATATCCCTGCTCCCAAGGGTGATGAAGCGGCACCGCCCAGAGCACTTATATTCGACTCATATTATGACTCATATAAGGGCGTAATCGTTTATGTGCGTGTAATGGAGGGCGAAATAAAGCCCGGTATGCGTATTCGCTTTATGGCAACGGGCGGTGAGTTTGACGTTGTGGAAACAGGCTATCTCCACCCCAAATGCATGATGCCTGCCAAATCAATCAAGGCAGGTGAGGTTGGCTATATTGCCGCAAGCATTAAAACCGTGCGTGATACACAGGTAGGTGACACGGTGACCGATGCTCAGAATCCTGCAAAAGAGCCGCTCGCAGGCTACAGAACGGTTAATCCGATGGTTTACTGCGGTATATATCCTGCCGACGGTGCAAAGTACGGAGACCTTCGTGATGCCCTTGAAAAGCTTCAGCTAAATGACGCTTCACTCACGTTTGAGGCAGAAACAAGTGCGGCACTCGGTTTCGGCTTCCGTTGCGGTTTCTTAGGTCTTCTTCACATGGAAATTATTCAGGAAAGACTCGAAAGAGAATTTAACCTTGACCTTGTGACAACTGCTCCCAGCGTTGTTTATAAAGTTCGTAAAACAACAGGGGAGGAAGTAATGGTATCAAATCCCACAAATCTTCCTGCTCCTGCCGAAATTGATTATATGGAAGAACCTTTTGTAAATGCACATATCTATGTTCCTCAGGAATATGTAGGAGCAATTATGGAGCTTTGTCAGGATAGACGCGGTAACTATATCGGAATGACCTATCTTGATTCGGAGCGTGCCGATTTGCACTACGAGCTCCCCCTTAATGAAATTATTTACGACTTTTTTGATGCTATAAAAAGCCGTAGCCGCGGTTATGCTTCCTTTGACTACGAAATGGGAAACTATGTAAAGAGCGACCTTGTAAAGCTCGACATTCTTCTTAACGGAGATGTTGTGGATGCACTTAGCTTTATAGTCCATTCTACAAAGAGCTATGCAAGAGGAAGAAAGATTGCCGAGAAGCTCAAGGAAACGATTCCCCGTCAGCTTTTTGAAGTACCGATTCAGGCGGCAATAGGCGGTAAGGTTATCGCCCGTGAAACCGTTAAGGCAATGCGTAAGGACGTGCTTGCAAAGTGCTACGGCGGTGATATTACCCGTAAGAAGAAGCTTCTTGAAAAACAGAAGGAAGGTAAAAAGAGAATGAGGCAGGTAGGAAGCGTAGAACTTCCGCAGGAAGCATTCATGTCTGTTCTCAAGCTTGATTAATATGATTTATATACACATTCCTTTTTGCAGGAAAAAGTGCCTGTACTGCGATTTTTATTCGGTTACTGACAGCTCGCTTTATGATGCGTATACCAATGCATTAATAAAGGAAATTGAAAGTATCAAAGGAATAAAGACAGATACCGTATATATCGGCGGAGGTACGCCCACGGCAATAGGTGATTTCCTTATAAAAATAGTAGATGCGGTAAACGAAAATCTCATTTTATCGGAGAATTGCGAATTTACCGTGGAGGCAAATCCCGGAACAGTGAATTTGGGGCTTCTTTCAGAACTCAGAAAGAGGAAGGTTAACAGAATCAGCCTCGGTGCACAATCCTTTAACGATAACGAGCTTTTATCACTTGGCAGAATCCATAACTCTGAGCAGATTTTTGAAAGCTGTGATTTAATTAAAAAAGCAGGGTTTACAAACTTCAGCCTTGATTTGATGCTGGCTACTCCGCATCAGAGCATGGGAAGCCTTTCGTATTCTCTTGAATGTATAAAGAAGATTAATCCCCCTCATGTGTCGGCGTATTCGCTGATTGTGGAGGAGGGGACGCCCTTTTACGATATGGAGCTTGCCTTACCTGATGAGGATGAGGAAAGAGAAATGTATTATTATACCGAGGACGCACTTAAAGCTTTAGGGCTTTACAGGTATGAAATATCCAATTTTGCTCGTCCCGGCTTTGAAAGTCGTCATAATTGCGGCTATTGGCAGGACAAGGAGTATATCGGACTCGGAGCAGGAGCACATTCTTATTATGGCGGTGCACGTTATTCCAATGCTTCCGATATATGTGCCTATATTAAGGGCGAGGGCAGAAAGGAAGATTACACGCCTATTTCCGAAAAAGAGCGAAAGCTGGAGCTTTTTATGCTGGGACTTCGCATGAATGACGGTGTGGAATATAACGGAGAATTTCCCGAAAGGGTTAATCCCTTAATTAAAAAAGGGTTGCTTGAAATAAGTGCAGGCAGACTTCGTCTTACAAAAAGAGGCACGGACTGTGCAAATTTGGTTTTTATGGAGTTTTTGAATGATTAGTGCAAGAGATTATGCCTTGAAGATAGTCGGATTTAAAGACAGGACAGAAAAAGAAATACGCGAAAAGCTTACAGGGAAAGGCTATGACGAGAATACAATTGAAGAAGAAATACAGTTTTTGAAAGGCTACGGCTTTATTAATGATTTACGATATGCCGAGAGGTTTACCCATGATGCGATAAACATTAAAAAGTGGGGCAAAGCCAGAATTAAAACCGAGCTTTTGCGAAAAGGAATAGAGCGTGAAATCATTGAAAATACGATTGAGGATGCTTTTTCTGAAATTGATGATGACCGCTTGATAACAGAAATGCAAAAGCGGTTTAAAAACAGCGATTTTTCAAATATAAAGGAAAGAACACGCATATTTAATTTTTATTTACGTCGGGGGTTTTCTCCTAACGAAATTAAAGGTGCAATGAATCATATGTGCTTATTTGATGACATAATTTGTGACGATTGAAGGTGAAAATGTGAGCTTGAATATTGGATTCGTGTCCCTCGGCTGTAACAAAAACCTGTGCGACACGGAAAATATGCTTGGACTTTTGGCGGAGGACGGCTTTGGTATAACCGCTGATGTAGAAAAGGCAGATATTATAGTTGTTAACACCTGCGGATTTATAGAGAGTGCACAGCAGGAATCTATAGATGCAATTTTGGAAATGGCACAGTACAAGGAAAAAAACTGTAAACTGCTTGTGGTGTGCGGCTGCCTTGCTCAAAGGTTTTATAAAGAAATCAAAGAAGAACTTCCCGAAGTGGATGTGATTGTGGGAACAACTGCATTTGACGAAATTGCTTCGGCAATAAAAGAGGGACTTAACGGAAAGAAACCACAGCTTATTTATGACATAGATAAAGACGTGGAGGAAAATCTTCCGAGAATAAGAACTACCCCCGATTACGTGGCATACCTCAAAATCGCAGAGGGGTGTGACAACCGCTGTACCTATTGTGCAATTCCGTACATAAGAGGAAAGTACAGAAGCAGAAGTGAGGACGCTGTTTTAGCAGAGGCACAGGCTTTGGCACAAGACGGTGTTCGTGAGATAATTGTGGTAGCACAGGATACTACACGATACGGAATAGATTTATACGGAGAGAAAAGAATTTCCTCACTTCTCCGTAAGCTTTGCAGAATAGACGGTATCGAGTGGGTGAGAGTACACTATTCATATCCTGAGGAAATTGATGATGAACTGATAAAAACAATCAAAGACGAGGAAAAGATTGTAAAATACCTTGATATTCCTGTTCAGCACGGTTCTTCCTCGGTGCTTAAGCGAATGGGGCGTAAAACGAGCCGGGAAAAGCTTGAAGAGCTCATTACAAAACTTCGAACAGAAATTTCGGACGTAACCCTTCGCACAAGCATTATCACAGGTTTTCCCGGAGAAACTGAGGAAGAATTTGGTGAGCTTTGCGATTTTCTTCAGACGGTGCGTTTTGACAGAGTGGGTGTCTTTGCTTATTCTAAGGAAGAAGGAACGCCTGCCGCAAAAATGAAGGAACAGCTTCCGGATGAAATTAAAGAAGCAAGACGGGACAAGATAATGGAGCTTTCGCAGGAAATCTCGCTGAAACGCAATGAAGGCATGATTGGAAAAACCGTTACCGTCATAACAGAGGGCTTTGAAGATAACCTTTATTACGGGCGAAGCGGCGGAGAAAGCATAGAAATTGACCCGAAAATATATTTTGGTGCACACAGAGAGCTTAATGCAGGTGATTTTGCAGAAGTGCTGATTAAATCATGCGATGAATATGACCTGTATGGTGAAGAAACTGAAAGGATGGATTGAAAATGAATTTACCAAACAAACTTACAATGGCAAGAATTGTTATGATTCCCGTGTTTATGATAGCAATGCTGAAGAATTTCTATCTTGCTGCACTTATTATCTTTTGCGTTGCGGCAATAACAGACTTTTTTGACGGTTACCTTGCCAGAAAGCATAATCTTGTATCGTCTTTCGGCAAAATAATGGATCCCATGGCAGATAAGCTTCTTGTTTTCAGTGCACTCATGTGCTTTATTCAGATGGATATTACCGCAGTCTGGGCACCTATCATAATCATTGCCCGTGAATTTTTTGTAACAAGCATGAGAGTTGTTGCTGTGTCCAAGGGCAAGGTAATTGCGGCTTCATGGTGGGGAAAAATAAAGACAAATGTTCAGCTTTTCACCCTTATCGGTGCAATGCTGCTTTTGGTGCTGACAAGCTTTGATATAGTTTCTCTTAAAAACGCATATTTTTGGTCGGATATATTAATCTGGGCATCGGCAATCTTTACAATTGCAAGCTGGATTGCATATATATTTGAAAATATTTCCGTGTTTAAAGACGAGAAATAAGGAGTTTTAAAAATGCAGTATCAAAGAGTGTGTGCTTACATCAATAGAGAAGCAATAAAACATAATTTTGATAATATAAAAAAGCTTTTGCCCGACAATGTGAAAATTATGCCTGTTATCAAGGCGGACGGCTATGGTCACGGTGCGAATGTCTTTGCTCAGCTTTTGGAGGAAAAGGCAGATTATTTTGCCGTTGCAATCATTGAGGAAGCGATAGCTTTGCGAGAACACGGGGTGAAAAAGCCTATATTGCTGCTTGGCTACACATCGCCCGTATATTTTGAAAAAGCACTTCAAAATAATATTACCGTTACAATACTTGATTTTGAGAACGCAGTGGCTATGTCGCAGACGGCAGAGAAAATGAATAAAACTGCCAAAATTCATATCCCCGTTGATACAGGTATGTCAAGAATCGGTTTTACCCCCGATGAAAATGGGGCAGAGGAAGTGCTGAAAATAGCCTCATTAAAAAATATTTGTATTGAGGGTGTATTTACCCATTTTGCCACGGCAGATGAAAAAAATAAAGAGTTTACAGCTTTGCAGGCAGAAAGGTTTACATACTTTAAAAATCTGCTTGAAGCACGTAATATAAATGCAGAGCTTTATCATGCGGCAAACAGCGGTGCAATTATGCAGCATGGTAAATTTTCCTTTGATATGATGCGTGCAGGCATAATCCTTTACGGGCTTTACCCGTCGGAGGAAGTGGATAAAGCTATTCTTGATTTAACCCCCGTAATGGAGCTTAAAAGTCATGTAGCTTTTGTAAAAACAATTAAAAAAGGCGATAGTGTAAGCTACGGAAGAACTTTTACTGCTGATAAGAACATGAAGATTGCCACCATTCCCGTAGGCTATGCAGACGGTTATCCCAGACTTTTATCTAACAAAGGCAGGGTTATTATAAACGGAAGATATGCCCCCATTGTCGGACGGATATGCATGGATCAGTTTATGGTTGATGTGAGCCATATTGAGAATGTAAAATCGGGTGATGAGGTAGTTCTTATAGGTGAGCAAAATGGACTTTGTATAACTGCCGATGAAATAGCACGCCTTACCGGAACTATAAATTATGAGGTTACTTGTAATATAAGCAAGCGTGTGCCGAGGGAAGTGATTGAGTGAAGGCAAAAACAGTTTTTGTATGTAAAGAATGTGGGAACGAATCCCCGAAATGGATGGGGAGATGTCCCGGTTGCGGAACATGGAACAGCATGATAGAGGAGGTAATTGAAAAAACCTCCGAAGCAAAAATCAGAAAGAAGGTTTCCCCTGTACTTATAAAAGAGGTATCGACCGAGGAGGGGGAAAGGTGCAGCGGCGGAAGCGGCGAACTTGACCGAGTGCTCGGCGGAGGAATTGTGAAAGGCTCTCTTGTTCTTTGCGGAGGCGAGCCGGGCATTGGTAAATCCACGCTTCTTCTTCAGGTGGCAAGGTTTGCTTCCGAAGACGGAAAAGTCCTTTATGTTTCGGGAGAAGAATCGGATAAGCAGATTAAACTGCGTGCAGAGAGATTGGGTGCAATTTCCGATTCTCTATACGTGCTTAACGAAACAGACCTTGAATCTATTATTTCGGCAATTGAAGTGATGAAGCCGTCACTTGTAATTGCCGATTCTATACAGACGCTTTATTCGTCCAATCTTACTTCTGCCCCCGGAAGCGTAGGGCAGGTCAGGGAATGTACCCTTAAATTTATGGAGCTTGCGAAAAGTACGGGCACAACGGTATTTATAGTTGGTCATGTGACAAAAGAGGGTTCCATTGCAGGTCCCCGTGTGCTTGAGCATATGGTTGACTGCGTGCTTTACTTTGAGGGCGAAAGGCATCAGAGCTACAGAATTGTCCGTGCAGTAAAGAATCGTTTCGGTTCAACCAATGAAATAGGCGTATTTGAAATGACGGATAAAGGGCTTGTAGATGTTCCCAATCCCTCGCTTATGCTTCTTTCGGGCAGACCCGTAGATGCTCCGGGCTCGGCAATAGTATGCTCAGTTGAGGGGACAAGACCGATACTGGCTGAAATTCAGGCACTTGTATCAAAAAGCAGCTTTGCTATGCCTCGCCGTATGGCAACAGGCGTTGATTTTAACAGAGTGTCGCTTATTATGACAGTACTTGAAAAGCGAATGGGACTGCATCTTGGAGATCATGATGCCTATGTAAATGTAACGGGCGGAATAAGACTTGACGAAAGTGCCACAGACCTTGCAATAGCCTGTGCAATTGCTTCAAGCTTCAGAAATACACCGCTTCCGTCGGACATGGCATTTTTCGGAGAAGTGGGGCTGACGGGTGAAATCCGCACAGTTACTCAGGCGGCAAGGCGAATTACTGAAATTAAGAAAATGGGATTTAAACGCTGTATGCTACCCTTTGACTGCCTTGGAAGCCTTGATAAGGTAGAGGGAATACAGCTTGTTTCGGTGCGTTCGCTTTCCGATGCACTTGAATATATCAAGGAGTAACTGCTAAAAAGGCTAAAATATATGAAGTTCTTTGTTATATGGAGGTAAAAAATGAAAAGGATTTTTATATCACTAATACTTATTTTTATGAGTTGTTTTGTTACAGAATCAATAACATATGCTGAAGAAGAATTCATATATGAAACTGTTGGTGGTATTGTTACTAGCGTCACTATCGCTGAAGATGTAACTGAAATTTTACCATATGAATTTCAAGAGTATAGTGACTTAGAGACAATTTATTACAATGCTATAGAGTGCACGAAGGTAGGTGCGTATGATTATAAAGGAGATTACATAGGGGTTTTTGATAAGTGTCCTAAAATAAAAAATGTTGTTATAGGTGAAAATGTTAAATATATACCGGACAGACTTTTTGAAAATCTTTCAGGGGTAACTTCCATTATAATTCCAAGTGGTGTGATTGAAATTGGTGACAGTGCTTTTGAAGGAACCGGAATAAACGAAATTAAAATTCCGGAAAGCGTAGTTAAAATTGGCTCAAAAGCATTTTATGGAACTAAAATAAAAGAGATAAAAATACCTGAAAATGTTACATACCTTGGAATCGGTTGCTTTGGAAAGTGCAGTAGTCTCGGCATAATATATTTTGATGCAATAAATTGTGAAGGTGAGGATTTTTTTACGGATGGAGTTACCGAGCCATATAGTAGTTCTAGTCTTAAAAAAGCTGTTATAGGTGATAAGGTTCAAACAATTCCTAACAGTATGTTTAATGGGTGTAATGCTTTATCTGAAGTCGTTATTGGAAAGAACGTTAAAACTATCGGTGGTGAAGCCTTTAGATTTTGCAGTGCATTAACACAGATACATCTTCCTGTTGGGTTGGAGAAAATATTTGCAGCTGCGTTTATGTATAGTGGTTTAACGGATATTGTTGTTCCTGATAGTGTGGTATCAATTGGAGATAGTGCGTTTTATACATCTAGTTTACAAAGTATAACCCTTCCGTTTGTGGGAAATTCGCGTGAAGAAGATGGATCAACCTTAAAGGACATACTTGGATACAAACGAACAACTACCGACCTATCGGGTGCTTCAGTATATTATTATGATTACCCAATAGTGAAATCTATTAAGATTACCGGCGAAAATATTCCTGATAATGCTTTTGAAGGATTTTCTTCAGTGAATAGCATATCAATTGATAATGCTGTAAGAATAGGAAAAAATGCTTTTCGAAATACAGGTATAATAGAGATTAATATTCCTGATGGCGTTGGTGAGATAAAAGAAAATACCTTTTATGAATGCAGAAGTCTTAAAAAAGTCAGTCTTCCAGAAAGCGTAAATGAAATAGGAACGCAGGCTTTTTATGCTTGTAGAAACCTGACAGATATTAATTTACCGGAACAAATAACCAAAATTAACAGCGGCACATTTTACTCGTGTAGCTCTCTTGCAACAATCGATTTACCGGATAAGGTTACATATATTGGCTCAGACGCTTTTTGGGCTTGTACAAAGCTTGCCGACATATCTTTCTCTGAAAATATAGAGTATGTGGGTGGAGATGCCTTTGGCAACAATGACTACTATAGCGCTTGTGAATGGTATAACTCTCAGCCCGATGGTGTGGTATATATTGGCAAGGTTGCCTATAAATACAAAGGAAATATGCCGAGAGAAACGGGGATAAGCCTAAAGGAAGGTACCGTTATGATTTCAGATTATGCGTTTGAAAACTCATACAATCTTGTAAGTGTTGATATTCCTGAAACTGTTGAAACGATAGGGGACTACGCTTTTAAAAATTGTGCTCTTTCAGAGCTGATACTTCCTAAAGCAATTAAGCATATTGGCAACTATGCCTTTGAACTATGTAATATTTCGAAACTTGTAATCCCCGAAGGAATGGAAACTATTGGAATGTGTGCATTTGCAAATTGTCCGATTCAAGATGATTTGATAATACCGGACAGTGTGAAATCAATTGGTGGCGGTGCCTTTGATCTTCGTACATACTATCTGTACTATGATTTGCAGGAGTGCAAATACGGCGGATACCCGGGTGTTCCGGTTTACCCTGGTAATCCGTACTATACGGAAAAGACAATATTTGACGGAACTATAAAAAATTTAGTTATAGGTAGAAATGTAAAAAGTATACCGGAAAGAACTTTTGGAAGTAACGAAACTATAGAGAATGTATATTATGCCGGAAGCGAAGAAGAGTGGAATAAGATAATAATTGGAAATTATTACGATTGTTTTACAACAGCAAATATTCATTATAATGTTGTATCTATT
>JAZQAB010000125.1:0-20216 GCA_045545055.1 Clostridia bacterium
ACAATGACAAAATCCGGAAAAATTGATAAGAACGGCAATATTGTAGAGCCTTTCAAATTCGGCTATGCCACAGGTAAGCCTTACGATTCATGGTGGCACGACTCCATAGAGGTTCTTCTGAGCGAAAATCTTGTAGAATTAAACGGAAGAAGATATAAAAATTCCGACATAGAATATCCCTTCATAAATTATCTTGGCTACAGCTACATTCCCCTCACCTATTACGGTTGCAGAATGCTCGGCATCAACTGCGACTGGACAGAGGAAACGGGTGTTGTCCTTTCAAGCGGCGGAGAAATATCCGAGGATATTGTAGGCGATAATGGTATGACAGAGAGAGTGTATGAAAAAGCAGACATTTATAAGGGAAAGCTTACAATCAACGGTACTACCTATGAATACGGTGACACGGCATATCCGCTGATTCATTATAAAAATGTAGTATATATGCCCGTTCTCTGGCAGACGGGAATGGAGGCTCTCGGCATCGAATACAGCTTTATCGGTGCAGAAAAAATTGAAAACTCTGACAGAGGCTGTATGGTATTTAAGACGAACTAAAAAAGTAAGGGAGGTACTCTTTATGAAAAAGCGGGCAAGAATTTTTGCGGCATTTATAAGTGTACTTATGCTGATACCTACTTGTGTATCAGCGGAAAATCCCTACGGATTAAGTAATGAAGCAACGCAATTTCTTAAAAAATACGATGTTGATTTTTCTATGCTTGAACCGCTTTTCGGAGAAAATTCCACAGAGGAAACCTTGCCTAAGGTTGAAGAATTTTTGCTCAATGTAAAAAGAACCAATGAACTTTCAGGAAACAGTGGTGCAGATTTAGTGCAGGGGCTTGTGAAAAGCAATGTGCTGAAACTTGAGCAGCAACAGAAAATGGGACGTGCATACCTTCCCAAATGCAATGTGACTCTTAACGGTGTAGAAATTGATAACAACCACCGTCAGTATCCGTTGCTGCAATATAGAGATATTGTATATTTCCCAATGACCTACCACGATTGCAGATTTTTGGGAGTGGCTACCGATTGGGTTTCCGAGCCTGAAAGTAAGCTTGTTGTAAAAAAAGAGAATATTTTATATGAGTATTATGGTTATCCTGCGGAACATAAAAACGCAGATAGCTACGAATATGACTATTATTTCGGATACGGAGTCAACTTAGCTACGGTTGAAATAAACGGCAAGAGAATTCTAAGCACACCGGATACAGAGTATCCGTTCTTGACCTTCCGCGAAGTTATTTATTTTCCTCTTACATGGGGACTTGCTCATAACGAGCTTGGGTGGGAATACAGCTATGATGAGGAAAACGGTCTTGTAATAAATTCTGCCGAGGATAAAAAGGAAAACCTTGATGATTTCCGCACTGTCGGTTATTATTCATACGATTTATTTGAAGATCCGCTTGAAAAATTGCAAACGGACAAGCTTACACATATTATGTATGCATTTTTAATTCCGCAGAAGGACGGAAGTGTTCTCCCCCTCGCAGAAGAAGAAAATGTGCGTCAGCTTATAGAAAAGGCACATAACGATAACTGCAAGGTTTATATTGCAGTGGGCGGTTGGTCATATAAAGATGTACCGCTGCAAGCAGCCTTTGAAGAAGCGGCAAAAACGCCCGAAACACGCAAAAAGCTTGTAGAAAGCATAATAAGCGTAGTAAAGGATTACGGCTTTGACGGAGTGGAGCTTGACTGGGAATACCCAAACAGTGCATCTGCAAAAAATTATGAGGCACTTATTCTCGAGCTTTCAGCAGAGCTTAAAAAGCACGGAAAGCATCTTACTGCGGCATTAAACGGTGCTTGGTCACAAACTGAGGGTCCCGAGGTTTCAAAGTATGTATCCGATGCGTGCCTTGATGCGTTTGAATTTATAAGCGTGATGAGCTACGATATGAATAACGAGCAGCACAGCCCGTTCTGGTTTGCAAATACCTCTATAGATTATTGGCTTCATAGAGGTGTCAGTGCGGATAAGATTGTTCTCGGTATGCCGCTTTATGCAAGACCGACATTTATGCAGTACAGACACCTTGTAGAAAAGGATAAAGACTTTGCTTATACCGATTTTGCGGAAATTGACGGTAAGGCATCGCACTACAACGGACTTCCCACACTGTGCAAAAAGACAATTCTTGCCGCAAAAAAAGCAGGTGGAGTAATGCTCTTTGACGTGAATGAGGACACAAATGACGAAACAAGCGTTGTTTCTATGATAGATGAAACATTGTCGCACATTGAAAATAACGGCTTTGATATAGTTTCTCTTGAATTTTTGGAAAAAGCAGACAATACAGACGAGCTTATCGACATCAATAAGTAAGGGGGCAAAAATATGAACAAGCATGCAATTTTATTTTCAATTTTTATTCTTTCTATAGCATCAAACGCTTACGCTAAAGAGGTTGCCACTATTCCCTCCTGTTCTGTTACACTTAACAGGCAGAGTGTGGATAACAGCTACAGACAGTTTCCGCTTCTTCAATATAAAGATATTGTATACTTCCCGATGACGTATTACGATTGCCGTTTTTTAGGTGTTTATACCGATTGGAACGAGCATACAGGCACACTTTATATAAACACGGAAAATATTTCCGGTGCATACAGAAAATATAACTGGGAATGGAAAAACGGAAAACGAAATGAAATTGATATATGCAAATTCAATATCGTTGTAAATTCTAAGGTGATTGATAACGAAAAAGAGGAATATCCCCTTATTACATTTCGTGATGTGACATATTTTCCGCTGACATGGCGTTTTGCGGTGGACGAGTTTGGCTGGCAGTACAGCTATGATGAGAAAAACGGACTTCAGGTTACTGCGGATAATTACATTTGCAAAACACTTGAGCTGCCCGATTTAAGAGAGCCTATGCTCCCCAATGCGGCAACCGACGGAAAGTATTACTACTATACGGGAAACGATAAAAAGGTTTACCGCACACCTGTAGATAATACAGAGGCAAATGAGCATATTTATACAATGGCAGACAATGTTTATTCTCCGGACGGAAGCAGCTCTATATTTTTTTCCGTTCAGGGTAATGATGTCTATTTATCCTACCGCACGGGTGCATCTATGGGAACAAATTACCGTGTAAAGATAAACCCCAACGGTACAACAGAAGATTCAAAGGACGGAAGCTATCACGAAAGCTTTTTAGGCGGAAGCGAATACGTGTATGACTGCGACGGATTTATTGTGAGGGTTTACCGTGGCGGATATGGCAATTCACGTGTTCTCTACAAAAAGGATAGCAGTGAAAATACTATGGAGCTTCTCTCCGACGGAATAGTTTTTGCGGAGATACGCTCGGATAATTCTGAATATTACGGCAACGTCGAAATACTCGGAAATAACATTTATCTTACAGGGTACAATAAGACAAATAATGAAAATAGCTGTTTGTACCGCTACGATATTGAAAACGAAACACTTACCCAACTTATTGAAAATGTGGCTGAATTTGTTGCATTTACAGGCTGGGATAACGATACAAAGAGTAATTCCGATATGATAGTTTTCTATCAGGACGGCAAAATGTACCGATACAGCAGTGCGAGCGATAAAACAATAGTGATTAATGAAAATTCTCTTCCGCTTGTACGTGGTGTATGCCATCATAGCACGCTTTATCTTCACACTAAAAATCAAGAAAAATCTGCTGTGGACTTTTATCTGAATTACGGCATCGGAAGCGGTGCAGGCAGTACTATTTTTGAAACAACACTTCCGACTGACTCGTATATAAAGGACGGAATGCTTGTTACAGAGTCTTACGGTGATGCAGACGGTGAAAAAGATATCCGTACCTGTGTATTCAACAGACCTTACGGGTTTTTCCGTTCAAGCGATAATATGAATTACTATTTTTTCATTCACAATAACAAGCTGATATATACACCCACCGATGACACAACTCTTATTGAGGTTGATTTAAACAAAAACTGACAGAAAGGGGCATAAAGAAATGTCAAAGCCCATTATTGCCATAGTTGGCAGACCGAATGTGGGAAAATCCACATTGTTTAATAAAATAGCAGGAAAACGCATATCTATTGTTGAGGATACGCCCGGTGTTACCCGTGACCGCATATTTGCAGACGGCGAATGGTGCGGAAAAACCTTTACAATGATTGACACAGGCGGTATTGAGCCATATTCCAAGGATATTATCTTAGAGCAGATGAGAATGCAGGCGGAGCTTGCAATTGATATGGCTCATGTTATAATATTTATGACGGATATCCGTGACGGAATGACAGCGGCAGATCAGGAGGTCTGCACAATGCTTCAGAAGTCGGGCAAGCCTATCGTGCTTGTTGTAAACAAGGTCGACACCCCCGGTGAGCCTCCCCTTGATTTTTATGAGTTTTACAATCTCGGTCTTGGTGACCCGATTGCAATTTCTTCACTCCATAAAATGGGTGTTGGTGATGTTCTGGACGAATGTGTGAAGTACTTCCCCTCTGCGGAAGAAGAGGAAGAGGACGATACAATCAAGATTGCCATTGTGGGTAAGCCCAACGCAGGTAAAAGCTCCCTTGTAAATAAGCTCCTTGGTGAAAACCGTGTGATTGTGTCTAACATTGCAGGAACAACCCGTGACAGTATTGACACGCTCTATGAGCATAATGGGGAAAAATACACACTTATTGATACGGCAGGAATCCGTCGCAAGGCAAAGGTCACAGATTCCCTTGAACGCTATAGCGTTATCCGTTCCTACAGTGCCGTTGAGCGTTGTGATGTGTGCCTTATTATGATTGATGCGACGGAGGGCATAAGTGAGCAGGACGCAAAAATTGCAGGCTATGCCCATGATGAGGGAAAAGCATCAATAATTTGCGTAAACAAATGGGACTTAGTGGAAAAGGACAACAGTAGTGTAAACGAGTTTACAAAGGAAATCCATGAAAAATTAAGCTTTATGACCTATGCTCCCATTCTCTTTATTTCGGCACAGACGGGACAGAGGCTTAATAATATTTTTGAAATGGTGACATATGTCACAAATCAGAACTCCATGCGTCTTCAGACAGGTGTACTTAACGATTGCCTTGCAGAGGCTACAATGCGTGTTCAGCCCCCCAGTGACAAGGGTAAGAGATTAAAGCTTTATTATATGACTCAGGTTAGTGTAAAGCCGCCCACGTTTGTTATCTTTGTTAACGACCACGAGTTGGCACACTTCAGCTATATCCGTTATATAGAAAACTGCATCCGTGATGCGTTCAATCTAAAGGCTACACCGCTGAAGTTTATTGTGAGGGAAAGAAGCAAGGAAACAAATTAAATGCGGAATACGGAGTGCGGAATGCGGAATGTTTGAAAGGGGTTTGATTAACTTTGGCACTTAAATTTATACTATGCGTAATATTCGGCTATCTTTTCGGGTCGCTGAATTTTGCAATCATATATTCAAAATTAAAGGGTGACGATATTCGCAACCACGGAAGCGGAAACGCAGGTGCTACCAATGTACTGCGTACCTACGGAAAGGGTGCGGCGGCAATTGTGTTTGTGCTTGACATTTTAAAAGGCGTCATTGCCGTAATGATTACACGCATATTCTTTGATGATATGCTTTATGACTGTGCTTCTGCTCTCGGTGCGGTACTCGGGCATAATTTCCCGATTTATTACGGGTTTAAAGGTGGAAAAGGCGTTGCAACAAGCCTTGCAGTGCTTCTCGTTTTGCACTACCCCACGGCTCTTATTGCTCTTGTTACCTTCTTAATTGTGGTTGTTACCACCAAGTATGTTTCCCTTTCCTCAATTCTTGCGGCATTAGCGGCAGTATTGGGAGCGTTTATATTCTTTAAGGCAGACGTGTTTTCGATTTTCTGCCTGATTTTAGGTATTCTTTGTATATACAGGCATCGCTCGAACATAAAAAGACTTATAGACGGCACAGAAAACAAGCTCGGCAAAAAAAGAAAGGACTAATCATATGAAAATATCTGTTATAGGAAGCGGCGGCTGGGGAACTGCAATTGCACTTCTCCTTTGTTCAAACGGACACGAGGTTTGTCTGTGGTCTTACAAAAAAGAAGAAAGCGAAAGGCTTCGTCACGATCGTGAAAACAAAGAATTTCTGCCCGGAGTAAGCTTCGGGGATTATAACATCACATTCACAAGTGATATAGAGGAAGCCGCAGCTTTCGGTGAAATCCTTGTTTCAGCCGTTCCTTCAAAGGCTGTGCCCGCTACGGCACGTAACTTAGGAAAATGTGCAGACGGAAAAATTCTTGTAAATATTTCAAAGGGTATTGACGAGGAAAGGCTTTGCAGACTAAGCGAAACCTTTGAAGCTGAAATGCCCTCATCTGTAATTGCCGTACTCAGCGGACCTTCACATGCGGAAGAAGTTGCACGGGATATTCCCACAACAAATGTCGTTGCCTGCAAAGACAAAGAAATGGCACAAAAGCTTCAGGATATATTCATGTCCCCCACTTTCCGTGTTTACACCAATGATGATGTGGCAGGGGTGGAATTTGGCGGTGCACTGAAAAATATTATTGCCCTTTGTGCAGGTATTACGGACGGTCTTGGCTATGGAGATAACACAAAAGCCGCCCTTATGACACGAGGTATTCACGAAATCACACGCCTCGGCGTAGCCTTGGGTGCAAAAAAGGAAACCTTTGCAGGGCTTTCGGGTATTGGCGACCTTATCGTAACATGTACCTCAATGCACAGCCGTAACCGCCGTGCGGGAATACTTATCGGTCAGGGAAAGACGCTTTCGGAGGCACTTTGCGAAGTGCATATGACCGTTGAGGGCGTATGTGCTACCGAGGCTGCCTACAAGCTTGCTAAGAAGCACAACATTGAAATGCCCATTGTAAGTGCGGCATACAAGGTTCTTTTTGAAAATGCCGACCCACGCAAGGCTGTGGCAGAGCTTATGACAAGAGATAAAAAAAGCGAGGCTGATATACTTTGAAAATTGCAGTAATCGGCGGTGGTGCCGGCGGTATTGCCGCTGCAATTTACGCAAAACGAAATAATATGAAAAATTCTGTCACCGTGTTTGAACGCGGTGACAGAATTTTAAAAAAGCTTTTGGCTACGGGAAACGGCAGATGCAATCTGTCAAATGAAAGCATCTCTCCCGAAAATTATTTTTCACATACACCCGATGCCTTAGAGCAAATACTTTCTGCCTTCCCCGAAAATGAAGAAAGGCAGTTTTTTGCGAGCCTCGGAATACTTTTATGCTCTGAAAGCGGCAGGATATATCCCTATTCACGCAGGGCGAATGCGGTTAGTGATGCCCTTAGATTTGAATGTGAAAGGCTCGGAATAAAAACTTGCACCAATTCCTTTATAGACAAGATTTTAGCAAAGGACAATCTTTTTATTATAAAAGGCGAGCAGTTTGATAGCGTTATTATCTCCTGCGGAGGAATGTCTGCCCCCTCCTTTGGAACTGACGGAAATTCCTTTAAGCTTTTAAAAGCTTTGGGGCACACTGTTACCCCAACCTGCTATGCCCTGTCCCCTGTTAAGGTCAGGGAAAATGTAAAGTCACTAAAGGGAATACGCACACATTGCAGCGTTACGCTTTATAACGACAGTACTGCCATTAAACAGGAATACGGCGAGCTTCAGTTAACCGATTACGGACTTTCGGGAATTGCAATAATGCAGCTTTCAAGGCTTTGCACCAAGGGAAGCACAATCACGGTTGACTTGCTGCCCGATTTTTCAAAAGAGGAGCTTTCGGAATTTTTGATTGAAAGAACAAAAAGTCTTTCCCATCTTAAAGCCGAGGATTTCCTTACGGGATTTTTGCATAAGGCTTTGGGACAATACATTTTGGGAAGGTGCGGCATTTCTGCTTCGCTCCCTGCTTCAAAACTTGGAGAAAATGAAATTTTCCGCCTCGCAAAAGAGCTTAAAAAGCTTTCATTTACCGTAGAGTGTGTGCTTGGTAAAGAACAATCACAGGCAACAAGCGGCGGTGCGTTATTATCAGAGTTTAATCCCAAAACCCTTGAATCGAAAAAGCACAGTGGACTTTACTGCATAGGTGAAGCACTTGACTGTGTTGGTGATTGCGGGGGTTACAATTTGCATTGGGCGTGGACAACGGCATATATTGCAGGAAGGGCAGTTTCAAAATGCTTAAAATAACTAACCTTTTACTTCCAATTAAATATACTGACGAAGATATTAAATACGCCATTAAAAAGAAGCTCAGAATAGGCGATTATGACATTTTGTCATATGAAATTATAAAGGATTCAATCGATGCACATAAAAGAGGTGAAATTCACCGCTGTGTAAGCGTGGGGGTCCGTCTCAGAGGAGAAAAGCGTTTCTTTGAAATAAAGGGTGTTGAGCCTTGGGAAAAATTTGAATATGAGTACCCACCCGTTTCCACTCTTTCAAAACGCCCCGTTGTTGTGGGAAGCGGTCCGGCTGGTCTTTTTGCGGCACATATTCTTGCCGTTTGCGGTGCTCGTCCCATTCTTATTGAACGGGGCATGGACGTGGACAGCAGAAGAAAAGCCGTGGACACATTCTTTTCCCATGGCAAATTAGATACCGAGAGCAATATTCAATTCGGTGAGGGCGGTGCAGGAACGTTTTCCGACGGTAAATTAACCACAGGAACAAAAGACCCCAGACAAAGAAAGGTTCTGGAGGAATTTATAAAGCACGGGGCTCCCGAAGAAATTGCCTACGCAGGAAAGCCCCACATAGGCACTGATTTACTTTCGGGAATCATTAAAAACATGCGTAATGAAATCATATCCCTTGGCGGTGAGGTGAGATTCGGTACACGGCTTGATGATATTTATGTAAAGGAAAACCGAGTTAGCGGAATCAAAACCAACAAGGGTGATATAGAAACCGACTGTGTAATTCTTGCAATTGGTCACAGTGCCCGTGACACGGTGAAAATGCTTTTGTCACACAATATTCCCATGGAGCGTAAGAGCTTTTCCGTGGGTGTAAGGATTGAGCATCCACAGAAAATGATAAATGAAGCACTTTACCATAAATTTGCTTCCCGTCTTCCTGCCGCAGACTATAAGCTGGCAGTGCATCTTAAAGACGGAAGAGGTGTATACACCTTTTGTATGTGTCCCGGTGGAAGCGTTGTTGCCGCCGCAAGTGAGGAAAACACTGTAGTAACTAACGGAATGAGTAATTTTGCACGTGACGGTGAAAATGCCAACAGTGCACTGTTAGTGTCCGTTCTTCCCACGGATTTTGAGGGTAATGATGTTTTGGCAGGAATGGAATTTCAAAAAAAGCTTGAAAAAAGTGCCTTTTATATGGGGGGAGGCAATTACTTTGCTCCGGTTCAGACCTCGGCTGATTTTCTTCGGGGTCAAAAGAGTGTTTCCCTCGGAAATGTAAATCCCACCTACCCCGTAGGTGTTACATGCTCCAATTTAGGACAACTTTTCCCTGAATTTGTCACAGAGTCGCTCAAGGAAGCAATTCCCCTTATGGACAGAAAGCTCCATGGCTTTGCACTTCCCGATGCTGTTTTGACAGGCGTTGAGAGCCGTTCCTCCTCCCCTGTCCGCATTATTCGAGACGACACGTGCCAATCCTTTATAAAAGGGCTGTACCCCTGCGGTGAAGGTGCAGGCTATGCAGGCGGAATTATGAGTGCCGCTGTTGACGGAATCCGTGTTGCCGAGCATGTTTTGAAACAAAATTCTTGATTAACATTAAGGCAAGTACTCCTGCAGAGGCAAAGAAAATAAGGCTCAGGTCATTAAAGCAAATTTTTGTGATTGCAAAGGCTATTATAGAAGCTAAAAACTTTACGAGGTAATAGTTTTTCATTGAGAAGCTTCCCTCTGTGAGTGCATCTGCTTGAAAATGCACACTCAGTCCTCCCCATGCAACAAATGCACTTATAAGCGGCAGGGCATCATAGCCATAGCGGGATAATTCACTGCAGCCGCGTGTAACCTCTGCTATTCCATACAAAAAGCTATAGCTGCCTAAAGAAAATATTTCCAGAACGGCACTGAAAGTAATAACAAACACACATGCGGTAATAATTGCACCTCCGCTTTGAACTGCCGCACCTGTAACAAGCTTTCCTATGGAAGGCTTGTTTTTTTTGTATTCCTCAAGACTTTCCGAAAAGGTTTCTTTCTGCATTGGAAAACTGCCTCCAAAGAGGCTTGCACAGATAAGAACAGTTAAGACCTGCACTAAAAAAAGGTTAATCCCCACGCCTTTGCCGCCAAAGAAGCTGATTCCGATTGTCCCTATAATGAAAAGCGGCCCTGCATTGTTACAAATAGGAAGCAGCTTTTCTGCCTCCTCCTTTGTGATTTGCCCCTCCCGAAAACATTCCGAAACGGCTTTTGCACCCGCTCCGTAGCCTCCCAAAATTCCCGTAATAAAGCATACACAGCCTATGGGACTTATTCCCGTAAGAGGAGTGAGAACCTTGGAAAATATTATTCCCAAGGGCTTTGAAAACCCGCTTTTTATGATGCAGGAGCTTACAAACATAAAAGGAAGAAGTGACGGTATAACTGCATTTAAGCATAACGCCAATCCGCTTTGTGCTCCCCATAGAACCTGTGCCGGAAAAAGTGCAAAGCACGCACAAACAATAAAGAATAACATATTTTTACCCCCTATAGAAATTCCACACGCAGTATTCTGCCCTTTACAAAAACCCCTTCATCACTGATGCTTTCTATTAAAAGACCATCACCTTCAATTTTTATGATGCCGGTATTTGAATTAATTTTTATAGAGTTCTCCCCATAATCTAAAATCCCTCTGAAATTTTCCACATTTATCTGACTGCAGCCTATAATCTCAATTCTCGGAATATCACATAGCACATCAAGGGGCAAATCAAGAGCATCAGCTATTTTATCTCTTGTATTTCTCTCTTTGTTTTTCATTTTTTAAGACACCTCATTAAATAGTTATGCAAAGGGAAAACAAATCATACAATTTATTAATAGACTATTGCTAAAGGAATGATATATTTGTTAGGAACTTTGCTTAACTGTATCAAAGGCTGTTATACGCTTAAGGCTGAAGGGAAATTCCCTGAAAGGATACTGAATTTTGCTTCTACGTCAGGGATATATATACAGAATGTAAGACGTGGGGATTCATATACGCTGACGTTTACAGTCAGCAGAAAAGGGGCAAAAAAGCTTTTGGAATCTAATATCGAGGGGCTTAAAGTAAGCATCTTAGCAAGATTCGGAGTCCCTTTTTTCCTCCAAAAGCATAAAAAAAGAGGGCTTTTATTCACGCTTCCGATTATTGTGGCAATTGCAGTAATCATTTTTTCTCAATTTATATGGAGAGTGGAGATAACAGGCGGAGATAAACTTCTTCGCAGTCAGGTACAAAAGGTAATTGAAAAAAACGGAATACATTTCGGCTCACTTAAACACAAAATCGACCAATACAGTATTAAACGCAAAGCAATTATGGAGCTTGATGACCTTTCATGGCTGTGGGTAGATATAAGAGGAACTACCGCAAAGGTAAAGGTGCAGAAAAGGAATCCAAAGCCTCAGGTGAATGAAATCCACGAGCCGTCAGATGTAATTGCTATGCACAGCGGTATAATTGAAAAAATGCAGACCTTCTGCGGTCAGCCTCTTTTTAAAGAGGGAATGACAGTTGAAAAAGGACAGGTGCTTATTACGGGAGTTTTCAAAAGTGAGAACGAAAACATTCCCGTCTATTATCATCATGCTTCAGGCAATGTTATTTTAAAGGTTTATGAAAAGAAAACCGTTATAATTCCTAAAAAAACACTTGTAAAAACCCCCACCGGCAGGAAAAAAAGTGTTTTTTCCCTGAATTTTAAAAAAAATAATATAAAATTTTCATTAAATAGTGGAATTTCCTATAGCAATTATGATAAAATAGAAAAAAAGTATGGGCTGTGGAAATTCCCCCTTTCTTTTTCAAGAACAGAGTATCGGGAGGTTAAGGTTACTTCTTCCGATACCGATATTAAAGCACAGCTTGAAAAACGCAGGAAGGATTTTGAAAAAGAGCTGACAAAGAAAAAAATGAAGGTCAATGAAATTTCCCAGCACACCAAGGAAAAGGAAGACAACATCTCGGTTACATTTACCGCTGAGTGTCTTGTCCGTACAGACAAAGAAATCCCTATAGAAAAAGTTTCTGCTCAAGAAGGAGAATAGAATGGAAAAAATTATTGAAGCAAAAAGTACCGATACGGTGATGTCACTGTTCGGAAGCTTTGACAGCAATGTTAAGCTTATAGAACGCGAAATGAATGTGAAAATCACCAATCGTGATACACAAATAAAAATAATCGGAGAAAATGCGGATAAAGCCGCGGCAGTCATTGAAAGATTGATTGACGAAATAGAAGTGGGTGAAGCACTCACGGAGCAAAATATCCGCTACGCTATTTTTTCGGTAAATGAGGATATCGGCTACGTTCCCCCTGCCAAGGGTGACTACATCTGTATCACCTCCAAGGGAAAGGCCGTAAAGTGCAAAACCCACGGTCAGAAAAACTATATTCAGAAAATTCGTGATAACACTGTTGTTATTGCCATAGGCCCTGCCGGCACGGGAAAGACGTATCTTGCCGTTGCAATGGCTGTAGACGCCTTCAGGAGAAAGGAAGTAAGCCGTATCATTCTGACAAGACCTGCCGTAGAAGCCGGAGAAAAGTTAGGCTTTCTCCCCGGTGATTTACAGATGAAGGTTGACCCCTATCTCCGCCCTCTTTATGATGCATTAGGCGATATGCTCGGCATGGAAAATTATCAGAAATATCTTGAGCGGGGCGTTATTGAGATAGCCCCCTTAGCCTACATGCGAGGAAGAACCCTTGACGACGCTTTCATCATTCTTGACGAAGCACAAAATACCACTCCTGAGCAAATGAAAATGTTCCTTACACGTATAGGCTTTGGTTCAAAAGCCGTTATCACCGGTGATGTTACGCAGATAGACCTTCCCGATGGCAAGCGAAGCGGTCTTAAGGACGCCGCCAAGGTCTTAAAGAACATTGAAGGACTTGATTTTTCATATCTTTCAGACAAGGACGTTGTCCGTCATCCGCTGGTACAAAAGATAATAGCCGCATATGAAAGGTTCGAAAGAAAATCTTAAAGCGAGGATTGATTACATTATGATAAAGAAGCTTTTTGGAGGCACTAAAAATGCCGTTATCACATTTGTTTCCGTACTGCTGATAATTTTAGTTGTTTTCTTTTCCAAGCAGGTAGGTCAGGTGGAGCTTGCCGTGGGTGACGTTTCATCAGAGGATGTTTACGCACCGCGTGTAATTATTGATACCGTGACCACCGAGGAAAAGCGTGAGGAGGCACGTCTTGGCGTTGCCGATATTTATGTTCAGGACAATGAAAAAACCGCAAACTGCGTAAAAAATGTTGAGGCGTTTTTTGATATGGCACATGCCATTCGTTCTCAGCAATTTGAAAATTCTGCGGCTGCAGCACTTCAGCTTAAAAACACTGCAACTGTGAATGTTTCGGAAGCTACGGCAAAAGCTATTGTTTCTGCATCTCCGTCACAATTTGCACAGCTTCGCACACTGAGCAGCATATTAAAGTCCGTCATGAACGACGGTGTTATTAATAAAAAGGACGGTATAGCACTTTGCGTGGAGGAAATTTCCACTCTTTCCGTAAGTGAGAAGCTCATAGAAGCGGCGGAAGAAATAATTTCCCTCACGATTATTGAAAACAAGGTCCTTGATGAGGAATCCACTTTTGAAAAACGTGAGCAGGCTGCATCAGCTGTTGAAAACGTTGAATATAAAAAGGGGCAGGTTATCGTAACTCAAGGCTCTGTTGTAACCAAGGCACAGCACACCATGCTCAGCGACCTGGGACTTCTTAAAGGAAGCAGCCCTATTACCTCCACATATGCTTTTGGAGTGACGCTTTTTATTATTATTTCACTTCTCATTTTGTTGTTTTCGGCAAGTACTTATAAAAGCAAAAGCGGCAGTGCGTCAGCTATAACGGCGGTTACCGCATTAATAGTAATTCTGATGACCTTCTATGGTTCAAAATACATTCCCGAAAGGCTTAGTCCTCTTCTTCCCGTAGGACTTTTCCCCGGAATTGTAACCATATTTGCCTCTCCCCAGCTTGCGATTGTTTCAAACCTTATTATTTCCGTGTTTAATGCACTGGCATTTGATGCTAACTGGGGCTATACGGTTTCACTTATCATGGCAGGAACAATGTCTGTTTTCTGCTTCTCAACGGTAAAAAGGCGTGCACACCTTCTCCCCTCCGCAATAGTTGCGGCATTGTTTTACGGGCTTTCCTTCACGGGAATGTCGTTGATAGAGTCAAACAGTGCGGTAACAGCCATAAGTGCGTTCTTTAAGGGCTTCGGCGGCGGTATGCTTTCGGGACTTATCACTATTGGCTCTCTCCCCTTCTTTGAGTGGCTTTTTAATGCAACAACTCCCATGAAGCTCAGCGAGCTTGCAAGCCCCGAAAACAAGCTTTTGAAAAAACTGCTTGTTGAAGCTCCCGGAACATATCACCATTCGCTTACGGTTGCAAATATTGCCGAGATTGCGGCACGCAGTATAAAGGCGGATTCGCTTCTTGCCCGTGTAGGTGCATATTACCATGACATAGGAAAGCTTCGCCACCCCCTATATTTTAAAGAAAACCAGTATGATAAAAATGCCCACGACAATCTTGCCCCCGAGGACAGCTCTGCAATAATCATAAGCCACGTTACCGACGGAAGTGAGATTGCGGCAAAAAATCATCTTCCCAAAAGCATCTGCGATATTATAGCACAGCATCACGGAAAAACCACTACGGGATATTTTCTTATCCGTGCAAGAGAGCTTTACGGAGATGTTGATGAATCTAAATTCACATACCCCGGTCCCGTTCCCCAGACGAAGGAAGCCGCTATTGTGATGCTCGCCGATTCATGCGAGGCGGCAGTACGCAGCATCGACGAAAAGAGCGAGGCAAAAATAGAGGCAATGGTAAGAAAAATTGCTACCGACAGAGTAAATACGGGGCAGTTCTCAGAATGTAATATGACCTTTGCCGAGCTTGAAAAGGTGATTAAAGTTATTACCAAAACACTCGGCGGATATTTTCACGAACGCATAAAATATGAATGAGGAGAAATATTATGATACAGTTTATTATCGAAAATGAACAGGACAAGCTTCAGTTTACACAGGAGCTTTCCGAAATTATGCAAAAGGCGGTTGCAACCACCTTATCGACCGTTGGCGGTGACGAGGAAACAGATTTTGAGGTAAGCATACTTATTACCGACAATGACGGAATTCATAAAATTAATAAGGAAACGCGAGATATAGATGCTCCCACCGATGTGCTTAGTTTTCCGATTTTAGAATTTGACGAAGACGGAGTTATGATAGAAGAAAGCGGAGATTATGACGGTGATTTGCTTCTTCTGGGGGATATTGTGCTTTCTCTTGAAAGGGCTAAGGAGCAGGCAGAGGAATACGGACATACTCTTGAGCGTGAGGTAGGTTTTTTGACTGTACACAGCACGCTTCACCTGCTTGGATTTGACCATATGGAGGAGCCGTATACCTCCGTTATGCGTGGCCGTGAAAAAGAAATCATGGATATAATGGAGCTTCATCGATGATGAGCTCCATAATGCGGAATGAGGAATACGGAGTGAGGAATGAAGTATGAGTTTCGCTGAAAAGCAGAAAGGAATAGGCCAATGAATAATTTTAAATCGGGCTTTGCCGCAATTGTGGGCAGACCCAATGTAGGCAAATCAACACTTACAAACGCATTTATAGGAGAAAAGGCAGCAATCGTTTCAAACAAGCCTCAGACAACACGCTCCAACCTTGCAGCTATAGATAACGGCGATAATTACCAAATAGTGTTTGTAGACACTCCGGGTATGCATTCTCCCAGAACGAAGCTTGGAGAATATATGAACAGCGTTGCAGGCGGCACGCTTTCCGATGTTGATGTGGCGGTCTTAGTTGTGGAGGCAGGTAAAGAGGTTTACGACCTTGAAAAGAACATAATAAAGAAAGCAGTGGATAAAAATATCCCCTTAATTCTTGCCATTAATAAATCAGACACGGTTGACAAGGAGGTAATTCTCCCCCAGATTGAAGCTTTTGTAAAAGAAGGAGAGTTTGCCGCAATCGTGCCTATAAGTGCCTTCAAAAAGGTTGGTATCAATGAGCTTCGTGCGGAAATTTTAAAGCACTTTGAGGAGGGCGAGCCGTTTTACGATACGGAAATTTATGCAGACAGTACGCTTCGTGAAATGTGTTCGGAGATTATACGTGAAAAAATTCTCCGTCTCCTTGACAGAGAGGTTCCCCATGGTACTGCCGTTGAAATTGAATCAATGGACGAGAGCGGCGATGTGACAAAAATCAAAGCCGTAATCTATTGTGAAAAGGCAAGCCACAAGCCTATTATTATAGGAAAAAAAGGCGATGCAATAAAGCGTATAGGCTCATATGCACGCAAGGATATCGAAAAGCTTCTTGACACACAGGTTTATCTCGAACTTTGGGTAAAGGTAAGAGAAGATTGGAGAAATAAGGGTACTGCACTGAAAGAATTAGGGTTTATTAAAGAATAAATTCGAAATGCGAAATGAATGAGGATTTTTTGTTTCGAACTTCGAATTTGAAAAGAAAAATTTTCAAGCTATTAAAAACATTCTTTTCCACATAATAACCATGAGGTGATTAATGTGGCAAGAACAAGCAGTATTATGTGGGATATGTTTACCGGAACAGGCAATATTGATATTTATTTAAAATACAAAAGGCACGAGGCATTAAAGGCTCAGC
Source organism: Clostridia bacterium (assembly GCA_045545055.1). Taxonomy (GTDB): domain Bacteria; phylum Bacillota; class Clostridia; order UMGS1883; family UMGS1883; genus UMGS1883. The sequence continues at coordinate 16,860 of JAZQAB010000125.1, forward strand.
GTGCCGAAAACACTGAAAAAAGAGGAAGTTAAATGGCAGAAAATACACTTAAGATTAACGCAATCGTCGTGCAGGCGTCCCAAAGCGGCGAAAACGATAAAATGTTAACGCTCCTTTCCCCCGAAGAGGGGAAACTCAGCGTAATTGCAAAGGGTATTCGCTCTCTCAAGCATCAGAGCAGAAATGCCTGCGGTGTGCTTTGCTATTCTTCGTTTGTCTTAAAAAAAATTAAAGACGGATTTTATTCCCTTGTAAGTGCCGAGCTTAGCGAGAGCTTCCGCACCCTCAGTGAGGATGTGGTGCTTCTCTCTTACGGCACTTATTTTGCTGATTTAACGAGGCTGTGCGTGCAAAGCGGCGTTGAGGCTTCCGAGGAGGTTCGTCTTCTTTTAAATACGCTTTATGTTCTTTGCAAAAAGCCCCAAAATGCACCGCTTATAAAAGCAGTGTTTGAGTTTAAGATTATGGAGATTTGCGGAATTGTTCCGGAATTTTCGCCCGAATGTCCCTGCGGAGGCAGCGGAACACACTTTTGCGTTTCTGAGGGAGAGGTCAGATGCGGAGAGCATAAGGGAGCCGATGCAATCCCTATAAATGCTCCTCAGATAAAAATCTGCAAATATATTCTTGAAAGCAGCTTACGAGATGCACTTTTCTGCGAATATGATGAGAAAATTTCCGTGTCACTTTCTGCTTTAACAGAGCCTTTTCTTGCCTATCATTTGGGCAATTTACCCAATTCCCTTAACTACTTACACCAAATAGTTAAAAAAATATCCTAAATTTGTATTTTTTTTAAAAAAACACTGGAAATTATGACTAAAATGGTGTATGATAATATGTGCGTTAAAAATAATTTAATTATTATATTTTTTAGGAGGTTATCTTGAGATGACAAAATATGTTTATCTGTTCAGCGAAGGTAACGCTACCATGAGAAATCTTCTCGGTGGTAAGGGTGCTAACCTTGCTGAAATGACCGCTATCGGTCTTCCCGTTCCTCAGGGCTTCACAATCACAACTGAAGCTTGTACAAAGTACTATGAGGACGGTCGCAAAATCAACGATGAAATCCAGGCACAGATTATGGAATTCATCACTAAGATGGAGGAAGTTTGCGGAAAGAAGTTCGGCGATAAGGAAAATCCCCTTCTCGTTTCTGTTCGCTCCGGTGCAAGAGCTTCTATGCCCGGTATGATGGATACTATCCTCAACCTCGGTCTTAATGAAGATGTTGTAGAGGCAATGGCTCAGAAGAGCGGCAATGCAAGATGGGCTTATGACTGCTACAGAAGATTCATTCAGATGTATTCCGACGTAGTTATGGAAGTTGGTAAGAAGTACTTTGAACAGCTTATTGATGAGATGAAGGAAGCTAAGGGCGTTAAGAATGATATCGACCTTACTGCTGAAGACCTTAAGACTCTTGCAGAGCAGTTCAAGGCTGAATATAAATCAAAAATCGGTAAGGACTTCCCCACAGATCCCAAGGAACAGCTTATGGGTGCTATTGAAGCGGTATTCCGTTCATGGGACAACCCCCGTGCAAACGTTTACCGTCGTGACAATGATATTCCCTATTCTTGGGGTACCGCTGTTAACGTACAGATGATGGCATTCGGTAACATGGGTGATGACTGTGGTACAGGTGTTGCCTTCACACGTGACCCTGCTACAGGTGAAAGAGGTCTTATGGGTGAATTCCTTGTAAATGCTCAGGGTGAGGACGTTGTTGCAGGTGTTCGTACTCCCATGCCCATCGCTCAGATGGCTGAGAAGTTCCCCGAAGCTTTTGAAGAATTCAAGAAGGTTTGCTCAATTCTTGAAGACCACTACAGAGATATGCAGGATATGGAGTTCACCATTGAAAACAAAAAGCTCTATATGCTTCAGACACGTAACGGTAAGAGAACTGCAAAGGCTGCTCTTAAGATTGCATGTGACCTTGTTGACGAGGGCATGATTGACAAGAAGAAAGCTGTTGCAATGATCGATCCCAGAAACCTTGATACACTTCTTCATCCCCAGTTCGATGCTAAGGCTCTCAAGGCTGCTACACCTATCGGTAAAGGTCTTGGTGCATCTCCCGGTGCTGCTTGCGGTAAAATCGTATTCACAGCAGAAGATGCAGAGGCTTGGAACGCAAGAGGCGAAAAGGTAGTTCTTGTTCGTCTTGAAACTTCTCCCGAAGATATCACAGGTATGAAGGCTTCTCAGGGTATTCTTACAGTTCGTGGCGGTATGACATCTCACGCAGCAGTTGTTGCTCGTGGTATGGGTACATGCTGTGTTTCCGGTTGCGGTGACATCAACATGGACGAAGAAAATAAGAAGTTCACACTTGCAGGTAAGACCTTCACAGAAGGCGATGCAATTTCTATCGACGGTTCTACAGGTAACATCTACGACGGTATTATCCCCACAGTTGATGCTGAAATCGCTGGCGAATTCGGCAGAATCATGCAGTGGGCTGACGAGTTCAGAACTCTTAAGGTTAGAACAAACGCTGATACACCCGCAGATGCTAAGAAGGCTCGCGAGCTTGGTGCAGAAGGTATCGGTCTTTGCCGTACAGAGCATATGTTCTTCGAGGCTGAAAGAATCGCTGCATTCCGTGAAATGATCTGCTCCGACACAGTTGAAGCAAGAGAAGCAGCTCTTGAAAAGATTCTTCCCTATCAGCAGGGAGACTTTGAAGCTCTTTACGAGGCTCTTGAAGGTAACCCCGTTACTATCCGTTTCCTCGATCCTCCGCTTCATGAATTCGTTCCCACAGAAGAAGCTGACATTGAAGCACTTGCAAAAGCACAGGGCAAAACAGTTGCAGACATCAAAGCGCTTATCGCTTCACTCCACGAGTTCAACCCGATGATGGGCCACCGTGGCTGCCGTCTTGCAGTAACCTACCCTGAAATTGCAAAGATGCAGACAAAGGCTGTTATCCGTGCAGCTATCAACGTTAAGAAGGCTCATCCCGACTGGAACCTTGTTCCCGAGATTATGATTCCCCTTGTTGGTGATATCAAAGAGCTTAAGTACGTTAAGAACGACGTTGTTAAGACAGCTGACGAAGAAATCGCAAATGCAGGTATTGACCTCAAGTATGAAGTTGGTACAATGATTGAAATCCCCAGAGCTGCTCTTACAGCTGATGATAACGCTAAGGAAGCTGAGTTCTTCTGCTTTGGTACAAACGACCTTACACAGATGACTTATGGTTTCTCTCGTGATGACGCAGGTAAGTTCCTTGATGCTTACTACGATGCTAAGATTTTCGAAAACGATCCCTTTGCTAAGCTTGACCAGACAGGTGTTGGTAAGCTTATGGAAATGGCAGTTGAACTTGGTAAGAAGGTT
>JAZQAB010000126.1:0-8895 GCA_045545055.1 Clostridia bacterium
AAAAAGGTTAAGCTTGCTGATTTAACACACAATATGGACAGGAGCAGAATTGTTGACAGTTCCGCTGTATCTGCTGAAAAGCTGAATAAATGGGATGAAAAGTATAGTAAGGCAATGGAGATTTTGACGAGAGAAATTTAAAAGTATTACAGGAGAAAATTTATGAAATTAATATTTAAACAACGTATGTTCTCATGGTTTGACAGTTACGATATATATGATGAGTCCGGAAATACCGTGTTTGTCGTCAAGGGACAGCTTTCATGGGGACATTTACTCAAAATCTATGATGCATATGGAAATGAAGTTGGTAGTGTAAAGGAAAAAATACTGACGTTACTTCCAAAATTTGAAATGTATCTTGACCAGAAATATGTCGGTTGTATAAGCAGAGAACTTTCCTTGTTCATTCCCAAATACAATATTGATTACAACGGCTGGCACGTTGAGGGTAACTGGTTTGAATGGGATTATAATATCGTTGATTATACAGGGCAGAGTGTTGCCAGTGTTTCAAAGGAAATTTGGAAATGGACTGATACATATGTAATTGATATTTATAATCAGCAGGACGCAATTTACGCACTTATGCTTGTTATTGCTATTGATGCGGAGAAGTGTTCCAGGGATAATTAATGGAACCTCTAATCCAAATTCTGAAACAATAGTAGACAAATCTAACAGCATCTCTGTCATCATCTTTGTCTGCTAACATTTTAAAAACAAAATCCTATACCGATGAATTTTGAGTCATCGGTATGGGATTATTTTCTTCTGTATTACTTGCCAAAACGCTGAATTTATGATATAATAATTAATAACGGAAACTAAAGGAGGCTGTGTCACATGGGAAAATATGTAAATCCTGATAACAAAGCTTTTCACCGCATTGTGAAAACAGGAAAATATGTCGATAAATCGGGCATGATAGAGTTTACAAATAATATAATAAATGACTTGCGTCCGCTTATTTGTTTCAGCAGACCACGCCGTTTCGGAAAGTCTATTGCGGCACATATGCTGACAGCATATTACAGTAAGGGGTGTGATTCGAGAGAATTATTCTCAAAACTTAAAATTGCGGGATTGCCCACGTTTGAGGATGAACTGAATAAAAATACAGTAATTTATCTTGATATGCAGGAGTTTCGGAGTTATGCTTCGAGGAATAATAGTATGCAGCAGGTTGTTCAGCACATACAGGATGTTATTGTTCAGGAGTTGAAAGCGGAATATCCGCAAATTGTAAGGGACGATGAGAACGATGTTCCGCACGCTTTAGCTGAAATAAATACGCAGATAGGCGAACAATTTATCGTTATCATTGACGAATGGGACTGTTTGTTCCGTGAGGATAAGGAAAATGAAGCAATACAGGAGATGTATGTAAATTTTCTCCGTGGAATGTTCAAGAGCGGTTCCGCTGATGCTTTCATCAAGCTTGCCTATATCACAGGAATTCTGCCTATCAAAAAGTATGGCACACAGTCAGCGCTGAATAATTTCAGAGAGCATACAATGGTACAACCCTTTAGGTTAGCTGAATATATTGGTTTTACAGAAGAAGAGGTACAGTCATTATGTACTCAATATAATATGGATTTTGAGGAATGTAAGCGTTGGTATGACGGCTATTCATTCAGTCGAATGAAATCGGTTTATAGTCCTAATTCTGTTATGAGTGCAATTGATAATGGAGAATTCGGCAGTTATTGGACAACAACAGAAACCTACGAATCGTTGAGATTTTACATTGATATCGACTTTGACGATGTACGAAAAAAGATACTGACTATGCTTTCAGGAGAGCCGGTAGAAATAAATCCAAGAACCTTTCAGAACGATATGAAGAGCATGGAAAACAGTGACGATGTTCTGACTCTGCTGATACATCTTGGATATCTTGCATACAATAATTCAGAGGGATATGCGTATATTCCAAACGAAGAAGTGCGTCAGGAATTTATTACTGCCACTATGAACAGTTCCCGTGAAGAACTTTCAAAAGTTATCAGAAACTCTGATGCTCTGCTAAAAGCTACTCTCCGTATGGACGGCGATGAAGTTGCGGAACGTATCGAAATGGCACATCAGTATTATGCTAATGTAAAGTTCTACAATAATGAACAGGCATTGCGTATGGTTATCATGCTTGCTTATGTGAGTCGAGTTGATGATTACTGCGATTTTCAGGAACTTCCAGGAGGCAAGGGATATGCGGATATATTGTTTTTCCCGAAGAAAAATTCCCGTAAACCCGCACTTCTCATTGAGTTGAAATGGAATCATTCAGCAGGCGGAGCAATTGAGCAAATCAAAGAAAAAGGCTACTGCGACGCAATTTCAGGTTATGGCGGAGATATTCTCCTCGTTGGCATTAATTACGATGAGAAAGAAAAGGTGCATACCTGTCAGATTGAGAAGTTTGAATATAATCATAGCTGACGGCTAAAATACGTTATATCGGTGCTGTAAAAAAGGTAAAACAAAAGTCCGAGGGAGCCATGAAAATGGTTCCCTCGGACTATTTTATGCTAATCCCTAAAATGTTATTGCTTCACCAATTATACCTTGCCAAAAAGACGAGAGCAGAAAGGGAATTTATCAAGGAAGAAAAATGCAGGAATGCTGTCGCATTTCAAGTTTTTCTGACGCAGAGAAAATTTCTTTATGCCGAGTATTTGACGGCAAGGTTTAGTTGGTGGAGCAATAGTAGACAAAGATTATGAGCAGAAATGATGTATGTCAAGGCGGACGACGAAAGCATACAGCCGTATGGTGAGGAGGGCAACACTAATAACTCCATAAAATCAGTGGATACAAATAAACCAATAGCCGCTAACTAAGTCGAAAAGCTGAGTTAGCGGCAAATTGTTGTACAAGGATTATCAATTTATACGCAGAGTATTAAACATTCAAATACATCATATTTACATTCAAGAAAATCAACTGTTGTCATTGACTTTAATATTAAAACATGTTATAATAGTGAAAAGAACTATATTTCTGAGTTGAAAGTGAAATAAATTTATTGCAAAATGCTGAAATTAAGTTAGATTATACAAAACGTTATAACAATCGGTGCTTGTATAGCATCTGAAATGGAGGTAAGGAAATTGAATGAACTGTTAAATTATTTGAATAACTACACTAAGAATAGAAAAAATAAGCAAAGATTTTCAGCTATAATGGTATGCCTTGCCGTTATAGTGTCTTTTACTGTGTCTGTGGGACTTATTGAGCCTGCTGAAAGTGCGTCAGGCGAGCTTATATGCGGTATGGAGGAGCATGAGCATACACAGGATTGCTTTGAGCTTATCTGCGGATTTGACGAAGAAACTGAGGAAGACATTGTTGTTGAAACTACGTTGAGTGATAGCGAGGAAACAACGGAATCTACAACTTTAACTGAGGAAACCACAACCGCAGCCACCGAGCCTGCAACAACAGAAACTGCAACTACAGATACTGAAACAACAGAAACAATCATTTCTACATGTACTGATGAATCAGTGCCTGCACCTGTTCATATACACAATGATGAGTGCTATAGGCTGATATGCCTTACGGAAGCGCATCTTCACAAGCAGGACTGCTATAATCAGCCAGCCGAAACAGAGCCTGCTGCAACTGAAACATTTACTTCAACTTCAACAGAAACAGATACAACTGCGACTACAGAACAGACTGCGGAAACTACAACAACTACAACTGAGCTGCCAGAGGAAATCTATGAGCTTAACCCTGACACTTTCGGTGAGCTTTATAAGGATAGAGTGAATATTTTGGCGGATGAAACTGAAGAAGCTGGGTATAAGTTTTATTATACAGGTGGAGAAGCTAATCAATTATATGCACATGATTATTTTACTTATCATAATACGGCAACTGGAGAACCATCTAAAAATATAGTTAGAACTTATAATGGAAATACTTATAGTTATGCTTATAATTTTAATGGAGTAAATTCAAACCGTTACGTTTCTGTTAAGACTGAATCTAATGGAGTGTTAATATTGATTTTTGGGGATGGTGATAATTTTAAAGTCAAAGTATTAAACGAAGCTACAAATCAATCAACAGAGAAAGAGTTCAAATCTGGTGATGATGGGATTATGGTTGTACCTGTGGTTCAAGGGGTAAATTATAAGGTCACTCAAAGTGGAGGTACAACAAATGCCCGACTCGTATACTCTGAATTTATTCCTGCTGTAGAGCCAAAAAATGGTGGTAATTACAGAATCAGAAACGTTAAAACAGGTTTGTATATTGAAATGGGTGATATAGTTAAAGTTGAAAATCAAAATAAACAATATATTCAACAAGGTGGCAATACCCCTTCCGACGATAAAAGAAATGATTTTAAGTTGAACTCAACGAGAGATAATTACTATCAGATTTTACCGCAGCGTGATACTTCAAAGGCTGTTGACTATAGTAAAAATGATAAAGTTCTTGGCACATATAGAATTAAAACATTAGATGGTGATAAAGAAGATATAAAAAACCAAGAATTTAATTTTATAAGAAATACAGATGGAACATATAAAATATACACACGTTACAATACTAATGGTAATTCTTCTGATAATGCATACTGTTGGGAAATTTTTGAAAATGGTACTATTGTAAATGCAGCGAAAAATACAACAAATCTATCACAAGACTTCATATTTGTTGAAGCAACAGAAATAACATATCCCCCAGCAAACATAGACGGAAAAACATACCTGATAAAGAATGTCAGAAGCCGTCAGTATATTCACATGGAAGAAAAAGTTGAAATAAAGGATGCTAATGGCAATGTAACACAGACATTAAATAATCAAATAATACAACAGAAAGATATAGGTACTGACAGCAAATTCAAATTTGTTTCCACGGGTACTGCTGGAGAATATTATATTGTTTCAGCATACGAGAATTATGCATTGACAACAGGTCAGAACATCATAAATGGAACAGATGTTAAATATAGTGAATTTAACCGTGCTGACAATCAGAAATTTTACGCTGAGCAAATGGAAAATGGTTCGATTCGTTTTTATCAGATTGATAATAATGGTAAGAAATTCTACCTTGAAATTAATGGACAATCTACCAATACTGGAGCAGATGTTGACTTATGGGATGCGAATAAAGTAAATGACCATCAGTGTTTCTTCATTGTGCCTGTAGTTGCTCCAGAAGAAGTTCCTGAGGCTAATACAAGAGTTGAAGCAAGAGTTATTTTTGCTGACTACAATGACGGTAAGATTGATGAAAATACAAGAAATCTTTATGACGAACCTGCATGGATTCCAACATTCTCACTTTACAAGAATGGGAATTTGGAAGAAAACAAAGACGGTAATCTTGTTGTAGATGTATCATCTGCAAGAAAAGACTGGTGTTATCAATACAATTATGTCTGGAATTTAGGAGAAAGTAATACCATTGATAAGTATTATGTAGCACTTAATGGAGTTAATAATAAACAGATAACTTTGAATGGTAAAACATTCAGGGTACATTACCTTAAAGACACTGAGCTTGGACATCCTGGACAATGTAATAAAAACGATCCCTATAGTCAAAGTCCCTCAGATTATAACCAGACAGGCGACCAGATAATTTACATCTTCCTTGATCCTGTAGTTGAAGAATGGTGGCCTAATGGTGAGGCTCCTAGAACATTTGATTTATCAATGAAAAAACGTTGGGACGGACATAATGCAAGCGGATATGATAATCGTCCTAAAGAGAAAATCAAGATACAGCTGCAGCGTTTAAAAGACGGTAAATGGGTAGAATATAAACCGGAAGATTTCGGCGAAACTTATACATTTAAATGTTATTTCGAAGTTGTAGATGTAAATGGAAAAAACAAAAGATACGTTGATCTCAGGGCATTTTTGAATTATAAGAAAAATTTGAATATCCCTTATACAACTAATGTTACTAACATCAAGCGCACTTTGACTAATAACATTGTGAAATATACAATAGTTTATAATAACGAAACGTATACTTTTAGCGAAGATGATTTTAACTACGAAGACTTGAAAAACCATAATTGTCTTTTCGAAAAAGAAAGCGAAACTCATAAGAGAGCAAATTTAGAATTGGGTTACAATGAATGGAATAACGTTGTTTTAACTGTAGACGGTAATAACAATCCTACTCATTTCACAAACGGATATTACTTCAACTGGAAAGCTATTCCCTATGGTCAGTATCGTGTAATTGAAACACAGAGTTTTTATGATGCCAATGATAATAATGTATTAGATGCTGGTGACAGAGATACATCACAAGAGTATTATTATATGTCTTATCCTCCTATGCGTGACTCGAGAGGCGTACTCCACATTCAGAACTTCACCAAGGATATGGTTATTGAAGTGCAGAAGAAGTGGCAGGACGATGAAGGCGGAGATATGACGCTTACTAAGCCTATTGAGTTTGAGGTTTACAGATGTCTGGGGGATCCTAGGAATAGTGTTCCTGAAAATCTAGATCTTGTTGGTAAATTTACAACTAACGAAAATGGCTATGCTTTCATAACAAGTCGTGAAAAAGTTTCAGGTGAACCGGAAACATTTGAGTATTACTACAATGTAGATAATATGGAAACCAAGAACGGCGATACAAAGTATCACTATTTTATCAAGGAAATAGTTCCCGACGGCTATAAGCTTATAAATGGTAATGAAGAAGGCTATGTCTTGAAAAATGGCAGTACAAATGATTATTCCGTAGATTATGAGGACGGTGATAGTCGAAAGTTTATTATCACTAACAAAGCCAAAATCGGTCTCAGAGTCGAAAAGGAGTGGTATAATAGCTCAGTTTCAGATGAAAACAAAATAGATTACTACAATAACAATACAGATAATCCTATTTATCCAAAGTTTAAGATTTACAAGGGCGATCGTCCTGGTACACCTGTAGTGAATGATGATATTTGTTCTGTAAATGATGTAGCATTAGAAGAAATTGCAGAAGTAACGATTGGAAAAGACGGTTATTTTGAGCTTGTAAGTGATGCTAATGATGTACATGGTGATTCAAGTAATGTTAATAATAAATTAAATATGCTTAGTGATACGAAGATAGCATTAACATTAGATACTGATAAAGAAGGAAATTATTTGAGAATTGGTAGTGGCATGCAAAAAAATGAAAATGGAATCATTTCATTTAAAGAAGAAAATATTATGTGGTTTGGAAGTAAAAATAAAATACAACCTTATATCTCAGGAACCTTAACTTTTGTAATAGCTGATTTTAATGAAGCAAATTATACAGATAGTGCAAGAATAGAAATATGTGAGAAAACTTTTAATTCAAATAATCAAGATACTGTTTCATATAAGATTAAGGGGTCTGGTGGTAAAATAAATATCCCAAATGTTTATATTGACGGTAATTGTCGAGTACAATGTAAAGAGTGCGATATTACTATTAATAATGTTTACTTCACTAATAACGCCTACTACTACATCCAAGAAATCAAAGATGACAACTATACACTTTCCAACGGCGATAGCAATGGATTTGTTAAAATAGGTGATAACTTCTACACAACCATAACAGCTAATAATCATTATCCCGTAGTTACAGCACAGAATATCCCAAAGGTAAATCTTGATATCACTAAGGAATGGACACAAAGTAATGCAAATATTAGTAAGGCAATGAACTTTGAAATTTACAAAGCCTTTGCAAATGGTGAACCTGTGGCTGATGACAAGGGTTACAAGGTTACTGTTAATAATTTGGATTATCAATTAACTAAAATGGATGCATCTTATCAGACTGATAGTAAAGGAGTGCTTACTGTTGAAAATCTTCCTGCTTTTGAAGAAAAAGACGAAAGTTATCACAAACTGTATTATTATGTTCGTGAAGTAGAGGGCAATTATACTATTACAAATACTGATGCAAAAAATGGATTTATTCCATACGAAAGCGAAAAATATGGTACAGCTTTTGATGATACTTCAAGCAATTCAGGAAAGTATAAATTCACTAACACACCAAAGCTTGATTTGACTGTTAATAAAATATGGAAGAATGCAAATGGAGAGTCGTATAATGCTATGGTAAGTACAGAGATAAAGTTTAAGGTGTATAGAAAAATTGAAAATGGTGAATTTATGCCTGTTCCGGAAAATGGTACCGATTATGTTACAAGTGGACTTAAAAAAGTAATCGAAGGACTTGATGCGTATGATGAAAATGGTAACATATACACTTATTACATTAAAGAAATTGACGGCGAAACATATTTTCTCAGCGGTTTCAATGTAAAGTACAATAATCAAACAAACCCCGAAGAATGTGCATTTAGCTGGAACAAAGACGGCGAAAAGCCTGTTATTAACATCACCAATCAGGCGAAGCCGCAGAACTACGAACTCCCCGAAACAGGCGGCAGCGGAACTCACGGCTGCACCGCAGCAGGCGGCACAATTGTACTTCTTTCAGCGACGATATTGCTGTTGAAACGCAGAAAGAAAATGGTGTGATTTTCCTCCTGCTAATCTAATACAAACAAAAGTAGGGTTACTCCTGAAAATTTAAAAATGGCACATCAAAAACTGCGAAAATGCGTAGTTTTGATGTGCCTATTTTTACATAAATATAAAGCTGAGATAGCGGCATATGTATGGTTATTCGATGCATTATTGCCGTATTATCAGCAAAAGGGGATTGCTATTCCGTATTAAACGGAGTTCTGTTTTTAAAATAATTTCTTTTTGATTAATTCCAACTTGGAGTTTTACCTGTTGAAGAATCAGCGTAATATGCAAGGATTTTTGAAGCATCGGAGGAATCAATTGTGTAATCCTTATTAACGTCAGCGGAAATCTTTTGAATTTCTGTAAATGTAGGTTCAGCACCTGTCTG
>JAZQAB010000127.1:0-38281 GCA_045545055.1 Clostridia bacterium
TCATAACCTCATCTCTTTCGAACATAATATTTCACCTCACATTATATCATATTTTGTAGAAAAATGCAATAGATATATCGCACTTACGAGATATTATATGTTTAATTCGCATCAAAAATCACAATTCAATCATAGATATTAAAAAATACTGATATATAGGATTTCTATCCTCATTTCCGGTCTTCTTATCATGACAGGGTTTACAAAGTGCCTGCCAATTGGATTCACTCCACATCAAGACACTATCACCTCGATGAGGAATGATGTGGTCAACAACTGTTGCCGTCACGAACCTGCCGTCAGCCATACACTTCACACACAGCGGATTCTTGCGGAGGTATGCCTTGCTTACCCTCTGCCACTTACTGCCGTAGCCACGCTTGGTGGCGGATGGTCGGTCGGGGTGGAGGGGCTTGTGCTGGTCACAGTATCTGCTGTCTGTAAGGTTTGGACAGCCGGGATGACTGCACGGTCGTTTGGATTTGCGGGGCATGGTTCACCTCCATGTGGGCATAAGAAAAGCCAGCACATAAACTGTACTGGCTTTCGTTATACTTTGCTATTATATATTCTAGCACATTTGATAACTGCAATCAAGTGAACAGGACTGCAATGGACTGCAAAGTTTTCAGGAGAGAAGTTTAAGTCCTTCTCGATGCAAATAATATGCTTGGCGTTCGCATATAAACATTTCAGATGCAATAACTTTCCACGGCTTAAACTCCAGATAACGTTTGGTGAGAAGATCTCGTGCATCATCGTCCTGAATCTCCTGAATGTCAGTTTTCATATTGATCATAAGTAAATCAAGCTCTGTCTGTATCTCCTGAACTTCCTGTTCCAGTTCTATTATCTTGCATACAGCAATTTCCATTTTATGCGGATCGGGAGAAGCAGTCTTAGGCATATCACCATCACTCATGCCAGTCATACCCTCTGCACGTTCACGAAGGGAAAGAATTTCATTTTCCTTACGCTTAATTCTTCTGCGGAGGCGATCTGCCTCTTCCCAGTATTCTTTTGGGTTCATTATTCCACCTCCAACTTCCTTTTCTTCCTGACGTAAAATGTACCTTCACCCATCATAATCCCAAGCGTCTCGCAGGCAAGCAGAGCAACCTCGGTAACATCATGGGATTTTTCGATTCGGGAAATATTTTCACCCGCCTTACGGATACTTTCCTGAAATTGAGCGTATACAGCAATGCATCGTTCATGCTCGGAAACATCCTCGCTGTATTTCCGGAAAAGAATCTGCTTCCGGTGAGAAGCCTCCTCCTTGGAAAGCCCCTCAAACTTGAAAGAGTAGTATAATTTTTTCAGCTCGGAAAAGTACTTGTATTCGGCAGGAGGAAACTTCGTAACATCAATTGTACCGTCATAAGCCTGGCGTTCCAGCTTACGGAATATGTCCTTGTCTTTGAAATTGAGAATGGTTCTCATTTTGCCTCCTAAGTAGAGTAATATAGAATATAATATATAAAATATAATCTTTATTTTATTTTTTTCTTCTTTAAGAGGAAGTAAGAAAAAAGAAGAATATACTCTATTTACTCTATCTGAAATTACTGGTTGATAGAAACTGGTGAGGAAATGCCCTGATAGTGAACGCAGCCGTTTTTCATTTTTTTGATAAGCCGCTTGCTGAGTTCAATGCCAAATTTACGGGAGGGCATCTTATATTCGTTGCTCTCAGCCGCCCACTTACAGTAGATCGCATACAGCACGGACGCCTTGATTTCACCGCCTTCAGCGATATAGTCGGAGGCGAGGAATGCGGCGATCACATCCATTTCATTGCGGTACTCCTTAACGGAATCCTCGACGGCTTTCGGCTTATGCAGTCCCTCATACTTCCACAGACGGTAGCCGTCCATCATCCAGGCGAGGATGTCGGGCATTTCTTCACGAAGCTTCTCGCCGAGATTCTTGTCCACCTTATCTTCGGGAATGCTCTTCACAAACGGAATAATATGAATTCTGCGCCAGATACCAAGGTCAGTGCCACGGATGGTCGGCTTATGATTGGTCGCAAGCCACAGCTTAAATTCGGGACGGTATTCAAATTCATCGCCATACAGCTTTCTTGCCGTTACCATGTCATCGCCGGTCAGCTGCTTGATAAGTCCCTCGTTCAGTCTCATACCCTCGTTTGGCTCTACACTGGTCACGAGTCTTGCACCCTTCAGACGGGCAATATCGGTGTTGGCGGAGGAATTGTTGTTTTTGACCATGATTGATTCCGGCTGGATATTGGTCGCATATTCACCGAGAATGGCACGGACGATTTCAAGGAACGTAGACTTGCCGTTTCTGCCGTTGCCATACAGGAAGAACACACACTGTTCCGTGGTCTGACCACTCAGGCAGTAGCCGAGGGATTTCTGAATGTAGCGGATCAGTTCCTTGTCGTCACCGAAAATATCATCGAGGAAACGCAGCCACAGGACAGGCTTTTTTGGCGTTGCAGGCATGGATGTTCCCAGCATTCTTGTCATCAGCATTTCGGGAGAATGCGGCACGGTGGTACAGGTATCAAGGTTCACAACACCGTTCTGTGTATTGACAAGCGTTTTATGGGTATCAAGCTCTGCCGGAGAAATCGGCACAAGGTGCTGAAACTCCTTGACCATAGCCGTTTTTGACGCATTGGAGCGAGTTTTCTTCATGTGCTTCTGATAATCCTGCAAGTATGCACCGCTTTCATGCTCTGCCCAGGATTTTTGTTCCATCTTCATGCGTTCCAGAATTTTGTCCGCTGCCGTGAAAATTGCACCACGGTCGTCATAAACCCATACACCGTCCTTGTAGTACATCCAACGCTTGTCGGTGTAATTGTAGCGGAACACTCTGCCGCAGTAGTCGTTCATACGCTCTGCGTTGCCTGTGTCGTCAAGTGTATGCATTGGAAGTCTGACCGTTGGTGCAGGTGCAGGAGAAGGATTTCTGATTGTAATCTGATAATCATCCTGCACAGGCTCCTGATAGAAGCTCTGGCAGTTTTCTACTGCACGATGCAGCGTAATTGCACCGTAGGTAGAGCCGCACTGCTTTCTGTCCCATTTCTTACGCATGAGGTTACTGCTGCGGTAGATCCTGTCCATCATTTCGGTATCACCACCGCACCAGAAAGCGAGGATGGAACAGAACGCCATATCCGCTTCGGATTGGGAGGGATAATCGGAGAAATCGCCGCCATACAGTGATGCAAACTTATCTCCGTTTGCGGAATTGAGAATTTTCTCAATGAGTTCATGGTCGGAGAACGTCGGCGTTACTCTCACAGGGGCAGGCTGAGGATTCGGATTTGTCTGTGCGACATTCAGGTATTTCTGATGCAGGGACTTGATGCGCTCTGTGCCATCCGAAATGGCTCTATAGCTGCCGATTGCATTTCCTGTCATGATAAAGAATCGGCCGCTGTCATACATCTCCACCTTACCCTTACGGCGGCCACCGGCAGGGAGGCTGCCGCTGCAGATGAGGTGGATGCCGTTGCCGGACTGGGAGGTTTCCGCATACGTCTGCAGCTGCTCCATAAATTCCGCCACGATATTGGAGTTATCTCCCTTTAGATAGGCGTTAATATCATCACGGCAGTCGTCAAGGTCAATGCCGAAGAAACCGGAATTCGAGAACATAAAGCCGATGCCGTCGTATCTTTCAGCTGCACGGACAGCAGTTTCATAGCTGCTCCATGTCTGCGGATTGTTAGACATAGCCTGTCCGCCGGTGAGCGGATTGATGGGCACTTTCTTGATGCCGGAATGGGAATTTGCATCGGGATATGCTTTCCAGCAGACCCAGTTGGAGATATGTTTCAGTTCATTCGGGATGTTGTTATACATGATTTTTCTCCTTTCAGATATTGTCAATGAATCGAATATGCAGCTTCTTTTTCTTTGCCCACTTCATTTCTTTCTGCATACCGAGTGTATAAGTAGTGCCGAATACCCACAGTTCATCGCATTTTCCCATGAGGATCTTGTTCATCTGAAATGCAAGGTCACGCTCATCAGGATTGCTGTCATTCAAAAACTGCGGGAATAGCAGATGCGGTGCAAAGGGGATGCAGTTTTCGGTTGTTGCATATTTGCAGTAACGGCGGGCATTGATGATGTTCTGATTCTTGTCTCCCTGTGAAAACGGAGAGCAGATATAGACAAGTGGACGGTATTTTTTCTGACGTTTTTCTTTAAGTTCCTCACGTCTGATACGAGTGAGAGCCTCATGTTCGGTAGGGCTTGCGTAGCCCTCGCTGTTGCGGTAATTCATGTGGTAGCTCCTTTCAGTGCGTAGTATAATTCGCACCATTTTATTGCTGTCAATGTATTTTCACGTTCTGTCGTAAACCAGTGATTTTGATTCATAATTGCATTGATTTTTCTCGGAATGCAGTAGAGATTATCGGGCGAGAAATTCATGATATTACTGTCAAGGAACACAACAATGTATCCCTCCGGAATTTCACCGTGATGCTGTTCATAAACATATCGTTGCTTCGGCATCCAGTTTTCCTTAAACTTCTGCATAGTGATTTTGCCGGAATGCTGTATGTCGTTGACTTTTACCCATACATATCCGTTATAAACTCTCTCATCTCCAATTTTGTATGTCTTGGCACGCTGCTCGCCCTTTTGAAATATGCCGGTATTGGCATTCCTGTGGATATGCAGCTGTTTGATGCACCTATCAGATATGCTGTACTTCCCGACGCTTGCACCGAAATGCTCATTGAACATTTCGGTGAGCTGTCTGTAAGAATCACAATGCTCGATATGCTGACGCAGCCATTCATCCTGTTGGGGTGTATAACGATGCTTATACATTACCGTGTACCAATCTTTCGATGTGGGACTCCTTCAGCTTGCCTTCCGCAACCAGCTTATCAGTACGGAGAACTACATCGGCGTTATTGATCATCTGCTTTGCCAGAGAGGAAATTGTCTGGGAAAGCTCTGTTTCTTTTCTGCGTTCATCAACGCTGAGTGTGCTGTCGCTTGCAATTCTGATTCTCTCACCGAGAATTTCCTGTAATTCCATCAAAGTCATATAAATGCTCCTTTCATCGTGGTGCCCACGGGTGGAGGACAGTTTTTACACTGTCCCCACTGGGCTATACTGTGTGTAATAGATTTAGAACGGCACATCGCCGTCACCGAGAATTTCCTCAAAGTCGTCAAGGTCACCAAGACCAGCCGACTGCGAAGCAAACTGCTCCTGCGGACGCTGTGCAACGGTATCACCCGATACAGCAGGCTTTTCCTTGTAGATGTGTTTGCATTCGGGAAAACGGGACTGATTCATGAATTTCACGTTTTCACGAGTGTTGCCATTGTAGGTATCATGGTCAACGGTTACCCTCATTACATGGTTGATAAGGTCGGCACAAAGGTCTGCCACCGTTTCATAGGACTTGCCGCTGGGGAGATTTGCCGCCTTTGCGAGGGACATGATCTGCTTGAAGCTGTATCCCTGCACCTGCATATCCGCCTGCGTCGGTTCCTTGCGTTTCCAGAGCGTATGGAAAATGAAGCGGTTCTGATACTTCTGCTCCACATCGTTACGGATCACAAGCGTAAGGTTCAATCCTGTTGCACCATTCTGAGTGGTACGTTCCTCAATGCTCTTGATAATGACCTCATATTCACCCTTGGGGATAAGGTCAAAGCTGCTGACTTCTGTGTAATCGGTTGAGAATCCCATATTATCGTCCTACCTTTCTTTAATCCGATAAAGGTACGCCATCGTGTTCTTCAGCATCCAGTCTCACACTCTGGTGTCCTTCAATGAGTTTTCTTGCATCCTCCGTGCTTCTGCAAATACCTGCAATTGCACCGGCTTTCTGCATAGCGGAGAGAAAAGCTTTCTGTTGGTCCGTTGGTCTGCCTTTCGGCGTTTTCACTTCAATGAATATGGCTCGTCCATCCGATTTTCGGAATCCGAATAAGTCGGAGAACCCTTTCGGTACACCTGTAGAGAAATATCTGCCGTCCTGCGTGTATCCCGTTCCCACATTCATGCGGAACAGAATGCAGGAATCGGCAAGGGCAAGCCGTATTTGGTTCTGTATACGATGTTCTTCGGTCATACATTTTCCTCCGATGTCTATAGTCTTTCAGTGACGGTGGGACTTGTTCTAAATTGCCTGCGGGGGCTCCTCGCTGCTATGCTGTCATATGAAACCTCGATTCTTGCCTTGAAAATAAGCTCAGCCCGGCTTATACCCCATCTTCTTTGCATACTGCTGCAATTCGTGCATATTCCTGCACTGGTCGGGGGAATCGTAATCCAGCACAAAGCCTGTAATCTGCTTCAATTCAGTATCTTCCTCATGCTCCACAGAGCGTTCCTGCTTGGGAAACATATATCCGCAGGCGGGACATACGGCTCTGCCGAATGAGGTCGGCTCAAAGGTGTAATAGCATTCGGGGCATTGCTTGATTTTCAAGTCCTCTGCTTGTTTTTCCTGTTTTTTCGCAGCTTTCTTTGCATGAAGATCCCACTTCCTGTCTGCATCGGGCATACCATGACGGGCATAATTGCCCACATGGTCAATGATAATCGCACGCTTGCCCTTTTTGTATCGCATACAACGCATGGACTGCTGAATGTACAGGGTAAGGCTCTTTGTGGGACGGAGCAGAATGGCACACTCGCAATCGGGAACATCGAATCCCTCTGATATTAAATCTACATTGCAGAGAATTGTAATCTCACCCCTGCGGTAGCGTTCAATGATACGGTCACGCTGCTCCTTTGGAGTTGTACCGTCAATATGCTCGGCGGAGATACCATTTGCCTTGAATTCCTCCGCCATAGCGTAGGAGTGATTCACAGAAACGCAGTAGCAGATTGCCTGTTTCCCGTCGGCAAGCTGACGATAATGCTTGATTGCGTCACCGAATACAGCGGTGCGGAGGAGAGCCTTTTCTACGGATTTTGTTTCGTAATCTCCGTGCTGTATTTTGATGCCAGTGAGGTCTGCAATAGAGGGAGCATAGTAATCGTAGGGAGCAAGGTAGTGATGCTTTATGAGCCATTTAGCTGATACACCCTCAACAAGAATATCGTTCACATCACCTAAACCAGAGCCGTCCAGTCTGACTGGGGTTGCAGTTACTCCTAATCTGTGTGCATTGGGGAATGCGTCATAGATTTTACGGTAGGTTGCTGCTTTGGAATGATGATTCTCATCGGTTATGATGAGGGCAGGTTTTTGCAATCTTTCGATTCTTCGACTTGCCGTCTGCACCATCATAATATCGGTGTTGTTCATATCCACACCCCAGAAATTAAATGTGTTCTGTATCTGGTCTACCAGTTCTTTTCGATGCACAAGAAACAGCACATGATTTCGCTTTGCTGTTGTACGCTTTGCGATTTCTGCAACAATGACGGATTTACCGCCACCGCACGGCAGCACCACACAGGGTGCTTTATAGCCGTGCAGATAAGCGTTTCTTACCCTGTCTACGATATCACTCTGATACGGTCTGAGGGTTCTCATCGCCACTTTGCTCCTTCTGTTTCTTGATTTCTGCCTTCATGCACTTCCAGCACAGCTTTCTGCCATAATTCTTTATAGTACCCTCTGCAATCTGATCGGCAGAACGTCCCTGTGCCGCCATAATGACCGTATTACAATCCGTACAGCGGTGAGGTTCAGCACCGCCTGCAAGCCAGTTCCTCAGAGATGTACCCAGTTCGGGAGTAATCACACCATTCCAGTTATCAAGGAAAGTGGTATCCTTTGAAACGCAGGCGATATGATTTCTGGCGATATTGAATACAAGGTCGAATTCGTATTCCGTATTCTCACGCTGTACGGGAGAAAGTCCGATTTTCACAGGCACAGTCTTGCCACGCTCGTTCTGTTCCATTGCATACGCCATTTTTGTACGCATGGTAACGATTACATGAGCATTGAGGGAAAGCAGCGTATTGATGAGGGTATTCTGCTTTTTGCCTGCATCACTCCATGCCGTAAAGGAATTCTTGCCCTGCTGTTGCTCTGTCAGTTCCTTGAAGTCCAGTACACCGCCTTCGCCCTCCCAGGCATGAGAGAAGCTGTCGATGATGACAACACCGTCGAGACCGACCGCCTGTTCTGCTTCCTTTGCAATTGCAATGTAGCGTTCTACGGTAAAGGGCGGTACAAGCTCCTGATAGAGGTATTCGCCTACCTCGAGGTCACTGCGGTTGCCGTAGAACTGACCTCTGCCGTGTTCCGTGTCAATGAGAGCGATTTTGCCCCAGTCGCCTGTTACACCGTAGGCGAGATACAGTGCCGAGAGAGTTTTTCCCGCACCGCTGGGACCTGCCACAGCAACACGCATTTTCGCTGCTTTACGCTGCACTTTCTGAAATGCCATAATTTTTCATCCTTTCCTATTTAATCTGAATGTTCTGCTTTTCCACCAGACGACAGCCCTTGATTTTCATGCCGGAGAGCAGAGCCTCCTTAATGGCTGTCTTGTCGGGGGTGTAAGTAATCTTCTTTCTGCACCACTTCTTTGCAACGGACTCGCTGTCAACCTCGGTACTGACGGATTTTCTGTAGCTGACAGCTACTCTTGCGGTACTGAATTTCTGTCCGCTGAGTGCATTTGCAAGCCATGCACGAAGTGATGCAGCCTTATTTTCCGCTGCTTTCTGACGTTTCTCCAAGGCTTCACGCTCAGCACGGATTGCCGCTGCATCGGAGTCAAGATTCTTGATCCAGAGAGCAACGCCCTCAAGCTTTGCACTGCGTTCCATCAGCAGGCTGTTCAGCTTTTCTTCATCGATGATTTCGCCGGTTTCGGTATCAACGCAGTCCATGATGGCTGTATCGATTTCATAGAGCGTTGCCATGGCTTTGTACCTCCTGTTCCAATGCGTCAGCTACGGTATGGAGCGTCTTACCAAGATTGGTGAGTACAGCAGGAAGTTCAGGCGAAGAATCCTCTGCATTCTTTTTCCTGCATACAACCTTAACGGCAATAGCTGGCTGCTTTTCAAGCTCTTCCTCCACAATCAGTTGCTTTGCGAGATTTTCAGCCAGAAGGCTGATCATCACCAGTGCTTCAATCATGCTGTTTCTTTCCATTTGAAATACCTCCGTTTTTATGATGCAGAGAGTCATTTTTCCTCTCTGCTCCTGTAGTCAAAAGAAATCATCGGAATTCGAACCCCTACAGAAAATATTTTTTAAGATTTTCATCACAGCGGATTCTTTCAGCAATTTTCTTTTTGAGTGCCCTTATCCTTGCCTCCGTAACGCCCAGAATTTCGGAAGTTTCGACATTTGAATATTCCATCAGCATGGCGAGACGGTATACCTCCTGCCAACGTTGAGGCATTTGTGCGACCAGTTCACGGAGCAGCAGAACAGGATCACTCGGTTCGTCATCATAATAATGTGAAAGTGCAAGCTGAACTGCGGCGTTGCTTTCCGGCAAATCTCTGATTTCATCAAGATAAACAATCTGTCTGTGAGCAGTGGGAATTTCGTCTGTTTTAGGATGTGAGCCGTGTTCTTGTATGTACTGCGAAATGTATCTTTGTCGCCATTCTCTGTAGCATTCTTCAAGATAGGGTGGAAGTCGTAATTCCTTGCAGTTGACATATACCTCGTGATCATCAACTGCATGAAGCTTTTTGATCATATCTGCAGTCACACCATTTTCATCGGGTTTTAGTTCGGCAATCATCTGTCCCTGTTCGTTAAGCACTTTGTAGGTTCTGCGTTCACTCTGCGGCGTTTTTTTGTATCGCATGGCTTTTCCTCTCCGTCCGGAGAGAGGCACAGGATACAGCTTTCCCACCAATAAAAGAAAGGAGCATACACAGAGGAAGGCTATCTCAGATACAGCAATAGCAGTTTTTCGCTATATGCTGTATGAAATATCCTGTGCCCTCTATGTACACTCCGGGCATGGTATTTATTTTTCAGTCGTTCTTGACTGTAGCTATATCATACCATGATTGCCCCTCATACACCAGTTAGAAAAAGTGTGACCTCTTTTTTGTATCTGTTGTACAAGTGAGAGATGAATGATAGTTCTTTTTGTTGTACAATACAACAAGAATATACAAAAAATCCTGCATATTCACTGAGAATATGCAGGAAAATCACTTCAAAACTAACACTTTTTATGTGAGTTTCAAAAAAATTTTGCAAAAAAGGGGAGACCCGAAGGTCTCCATGATTCATATAGCTGCAGCAATTGAGCCTTGTCTGTCCTGTGTCCAGGGCGTAAAGCCTTCTTCTTTCAGAAAATCGTTGATCTGAAAAACATTGGCGTCCGGCATCAGTTCCAGTATTGTCAGATAGACAAGATGTGCAGGGTTGTTATTGTCAAATCTTACCCCAGCCTTATTCATAAGGTCAGTGCGGAAGGCTTCTTCAAGATTAAGAGCAACACAGAAAGCAAGAATGGTTTCAAGTTTTGGATTGCCTTTGCCGGTTCTGAGTTTCGTGATTGTTGTTGAACCAAGTCCCGAACGTTCCATGAGCTGCTCCGACGTGATATTGCAGCGTTTCATATGGTAAACAACAGCTTCTCCAAGAGGAGATACGGTTTTGATAGAATCAAGTTTTTTCTTTGTATGTGTGATTTCATTCAGGCGTGCTTTCAGATCCTGTTTCTGCTGCTGCGTCAGAATATAGTTCTCAATAATTGCAAGTTCTTCCTTGTTCAGCTCACCAAAAGTATAGCTGTAGGTCAGCTTGCCGTACACTTTCTTGAAATCGATACAGCACTCGTCCATATGGTACTTAGCGTATTCTGTCAAGCCGAAAACGACACCGTATTCTGTGATGACATATTTTTCATCATTCAGGCACATATGCCCGTCCACATACACATATTTTCTTGATTTGACAAGTGCCTGAAAATCCTCTGACTCTCCGAATATTTCAGCAATGCGGCGGAGTGGGAGAGTATAGGTGGAATCCATCGGAAAATGATATGCTACCTTGTAATCTTCTACATATCCGACAGTACAGTAAACATATACGCCACGCACTTCCGACCATCCAAGTTCTATGATACGCTTTTTAGCTGCATATCTGGAAACATCGAAGGTGTGAGCGATATGGTCGATCAATGCCCTGTATTCTTCAAAGCTAGGGTTCTCGCCAAACCTGTCAAGAAAATTGATAATTGCATCCGTTGTAGAGTCTACGGGCATCTGTATATGTCTTGCAATACTGTTTGCCTGTGTTTCCATCCATGCAACGCATTCACGCTGTGAATCAGAATAAAAATAATCCTGAAACTCCGGTGCAGCTTTACCTACAGCATTTCTGTAATGGCTCTGTAAATAGTAGAACAAGCGGTGCAGGCTGATATGGACGCACTCATGAATTACGGCACTGTTTTCTTTGTCTTTCAGTGATTCATCCACCAGAATTGTTTTTCGGGGGACAAAGAGAAGCGTCTTATTGCCGTCCTTATCAAATACAGTTACATCCTTTGCTTCAAAAATCACCTTTGATTTGATGGATTCATTCAGAGACAGTCTTGCATATTGTACATCATATCCCATCTGGCTTGCAAGAATAGGACCGTCTATGATACAGGGAAAGTCATAGCGGAAGGGATAATAATCTTCCAGAATCTGTTCAGCTATCTCATCATATTTCTTTTTGGGGAGAATCGGTACGAGAAATTCATCAAGAGGATTCTTCAGACGTATTGCTTTCCCATCGTATAAATCCACATCATAAAGAAAATTACTGCTGCCTGTAATGCTGCAATAGCCATACACGCAATAGCTTTGCTGCTGCGTATAGCCATTGCTGAAAAATGTAACATCGCAGATAATGTACATATAGAATGAGGATTCATCAATTCCATCGAATTTTCCGTCACGGATAGAAACGTTGGTGATTGTTGAATCAGAATCAATATACCAAGGGAATGGCAACTTTCCTCTGTGATGTAAATGTCTGATATGCTGCCCATAATCTGTTATATAGTTCCATGTGAGAAACTGTGTAAAGGAAATGATTTCGGGCATTTCATTCCAGTCGGGATTGCGGAATTGCTTATATTGTCCCGGCCTGAGTGGGTCTTTTACAGTAATAACCGGACCTCGGTTTATATGAGTGAGCATAGGGACCTCCTTAAATCCGCTTTATCACGAATCTTGCAACGCCTTGAATTTCAAGACGGTCAACGGTAATGTCCTCCATATCTTTGTTCTCAGGATGCAGTACATATTTACTGCCGTTCTTCACAAGTCTCTTCAGACTGTTGCCTGTATCATCACCAAGGGCAACTACAATATCTCCCTCACTTGCTATTTCTTTTTTCTCTACAACAACAAGGTCACCGGGTTCAATACCTGCATCGATCATGGATTCGCCTCGTGTACGCAGGATGTACAGCTCTCCGTTTCCGAAAATGGATGCAGGCAGATCAACATATTCACTGACAACGGATTCTATGGTTTCCAGTTCTCCGCAGGGAATCGCTGCATCATAAATACCGACGCCATGATTGATTTCGCCTGATTTTCTCATTCTTTCTGTTGCGATCAGCTTTCCGTCATAGTCGATCATGTCCATCTTATCCATTGCCACAAGATAGTTATATGCCGTAGTTCGGGCGATTCCGATTGCTGAAGCGATTTCAGAAGTGGATGGTGAATACCCTTCGGAGAAGTAATATTCCTCCGCAAAATCGTGTATTTTCTTCATCAGTTCCGGATCTTTATGTCTCATGATACACCTCCTGCATTATCGTGAACAAATGTTCCCGATAGGTTTATTGTAGCACATTTTTGAATGGTTGTCAATAGGAAATAGAATATTTGTTCTTTTGTTGCTGAAAAAAGACTTGATATTAATCGCAACTTGTGGTATAATGGTCTATAGAAAGTTTCGTGCAAGAAAGGATAGATAGACCTGATGGATATTTCAGAATGCTTAACGGTAAAAGAGGTTGCTGAAAGACTGAAAGTTACTCAGCAATATGTTCGGAAACTGATTTCTTCCGAATTGCTGAAGGCACAACGAGTCGGAAGTCAGTGGCTAATCTCTGAAACTGATTTGGAGTCGTACATTACAGAGAATGATATTCTCATTGAACCTGATGACCATCCTAGAAAAGGAAAGAAACTGCCTGACATTGTGGCTCTTAGTTTCTTTTCGGGAGCAATGGGACTTGATATCGGAATGGCGAATGGCGGCATTAAGGCATTGCTAGCTTGTGAGTTCAATAAGTACTGTAGGCTTACAATCGAAAAAAACAGACCAGAGATGGCGTTAATTGGAGATATCAGCAAATACTCAGCCAAGGATGTTTTGAAGTTTGCTAACATTCCCGAAGGACAAAAAGTTGATGTCATATTCGGAGGGCCGCCTTGTCAGGCATTCAGTACAGCAGGAGCAAGACGCGCTTTAGATGACGAAAGAGGAAATATCTTTTTAAAGTATATTGAGCTGGTTCGAGAGATAAAACCTACATATGTTGTAATCGAAAATGTCCGCGGTTTATTATCTGCTCCTTATCCATATAAAAATGTCAGCGAACCAATAAAAGGTGGTGCTTTATGCATTATCTTGGATAAGCTTGAAGAAGCAGGATACACAATCTCATTTGAATTGTATAACGCTGCGAATTTTGGAGCACCGCAAATTCGTGAACGTGTAGTAATGATTGGAAAGCTTGGCAAATATAAGGTGCCTTACTTATCGCCCACCCACTCCGAAGCTGGTGACTATGGTCTTAAAAAGTGGAGATCGCTAAGGGAGGCTTTATTAGGATTGAGTGAAGGCGGACAGCATTATATAGAGTTCCCAGAAAGAAGACTGAAGTTTTATCGTATGCTTTCTGAAGGTCAGTATTGGAAAGACTTGCCGGAAGATGTCCTTGAAGAAGCTATGGGGCATAAACTTCAGCTTGGTGGTGGCAAAACAGGATTTTATCGCCGGCTGAATTTTAGCAGACCCTCTCCGACATTAGTTACAAATCCAACGATGCCTGCAACTGATTTATGCCATCCAACTGAGGATCGGCCACTTAGTGTGGAAGAGTACAGCCGAATTCAGGAATTTCCAGATGATTGGGTAATTTGTGGACCAATCTTGGAACAGTATCGGCAGATTGGCAATGCTGTCCCTATAAAACTGGGTGAGGCTATTGCGAAAACTATCATTGCGGATATGAATGGTCAATTATTACCTCAGTACCAGGGATTTCCGTATTCTAGATATAATAATACTAATGATGTAACATGGAGAAAACAAATGGACTTGGCACTGAAAAAATCTACTGAGAGCAAGAAAACTATTAAATATCAAGATATTGATGACGGACAGCTGAGATTGTTCTAAAATAATAAGAGGATACGTTCTTAGTGTATCCTCTAAAACAATCATTCATTGTATTTCCAAATGCTTAAACGACCAACAGCGGGAATAGGTGTGATGTATGTAATATCCTCTAAAATCCAAGCATATCTTCCTGATTTATAATTTCCGCAAAAATAGTTAATCGGGTCAGATGCTTTGACTTTTTGTGCGAATCCATCATCTATTTTAATACAATCTGCCAGCCTGCATTTGATAAAAATCTCGCCATAATGAAGTGGACTTCCTTTCAGATGTTCTAGGCCTTTATTCCTTCTTACATCATTCTTGGGAATTGTATTTTTGCCCGCATGAATGTAAAGTGTGCCTCGATATGAAGTTGGCCAGCTTCGAGTTTCAATCTTTTTTATTCCCAGCCCGATTAGGCTCGCCCAGGGTTCGCGAATTGTTAAGACCCGCATTATTGTCTCCTCAGCAACTTCGATATTTTTTCTTTGGTTTCAACCCCAACCGCATTAGCAATTTCAAGGATTTCATGATAACATCCGGGACCTCCTATAGTATCCCACATATCTCCTCCAATTAAAACAATGGGATCATGTCTGAAATCAAAGATTCCCATTGGAGGATTAAAGGCGTAGTCTTCTCTGTTTTCTCCAAAAGGGTTGTACGGAAGTCCGAAGTAAGCATTACAATTAGGGTTAGCCAATACTAAGTGAAGACAATCTTGTTTTGCGACAGCGGTTTGATCAATATTAGGTTTGACGGTTTTGATGCTCATGTAATTATCGACGCCGTCCTTATTCCACCATAAATCAGAAATAACTCTGAATGATTTGCTATTACCAGATGGCTGAACTCCTCTTAAAGCCGCCAAAGTAGAATTCCAATCCATCGGGAATCCGCTACGCAGGCTACGAATGTGGTCATCAACAGCTTCTATATATGCAGTATCAAGAGTGAGCATCGTACTTTTTTGACGTTCTGCAGTTTTTGCACCATTAGATAAAGCTACAATTCGAGCAATTTCCTCAATTACTCTTTGACCGAATGAAGTGCTAAATGATCTCTCAAAACTACTCCAGAATAATGCTTCATCTGAAAGAAGTGCCGAATGAAAGGGTCTATAAGTTGAACCTTGGCTAATCCTTTTGATTGTGTTATCCACACAGTTTCGAAACTCGTTAGCAATCTGACTTCTATATTTTTCGTTCATCGTACAACTCCTCCTAGGAAATGATAAGGTAAGTGCAATAAAAGATACATATTAATTCTACCACAAAAAAGCAATGTTGTCCAGTAGTTTAGCAAAAAATGGTGAAAAACAGCTGGATGAGATTACGGCGGTGATTGAGAGACATCTGGATGTATGACAAACCGACCAAGATGAACCTGTTCAAAAGCTGCTTGGTTCATTGGGAGAAGAAGTGTTATCCGCTCGGAGCTGATGCAGAGATTAGGCCTTTCACATCGTCCGACATTCTGGAAGAACTATCTATCGCCGGCTTTGGAGAAGGGAATTGTTGAAAAAACGATTCCGGATAAGCCCAACAGTAAGAATCAGAAATATCGGAGAGTAAAATAAGGATGATTCGGCACATTGTGTGCTGAATCTGAAGGGGAGATGAAGTAATGCGTTGCCAGGTATATGAACTTGGATTTTTAGAGGAATACAAATATGTTGTTGTCCTTTCAGAATACAACGGCAAAATCGTTCTCAGCCGTCATAAGGAACGGACAACATGGGAAACGCAGGGTGGTCATATCGAGCAGGGAGAAACGCCGCTTGATGCGGCAAAGCGTGAGCTTTATGAGGAGTCCGGTGCAGTTGACTTTGAGATAAAACCACTTTGCGATTATCGTGCCTGGAATGAGGAAACAGGACACGGGGCGAATGGTGTTGTATTTCATGCTGTAATTCGTAAATTCGGAGAGATTCCTGACAGCGAAATGGCTGAGATACAGGAGTTCACAGAACTCCCCGAAAATCTTACATATCCTGCGATCACGCCAGTACTGTTTAACCATTTGTCAAGAAAACCAGAACTGCATCGGATGAAATTGAAGGCTTCTCCGTTCAGAAAAATACAGAACGGAGCCAAGACCATAGAACTCCGTCTCAATGATGAAAAGCGTCAGCAGGTACAGGCGGGAGATTTTATCGAGTTTATGATGCTTGACAATGCTGCACAGAAACTGACGGTGCGTGTCACGGCTCTGCATCACTTCAATTCTTTTGCGGAGCTGTATGCTGCATTGCCAAAGAAAAAACTCGGTTATGCTCCTAACGAAACACCGGACCCTGACCACATGGATGCCTACTATCCTCGTGACATGCAGGAGAAGTATGGCGTTCTTGGTATTGAACTACGGCTGACCGATTTGCAGAAGTTTGTTGACGCACAAGAGCATGGCTACAGCTTCGGTGAAACCTATGAAACGGCACTCTCTGAAATGAAACAGGGACAGAAAGTTTCACACTGGATCTGGTATGTGTTCCCACAAATTCAGGGGCTTGGAATCAGCGGAACAACTGCGTATTTTTCGATAAAGGACTTGAATGAAGCGAAGGACTACTATGCCCATCCGCTTCTCGGTGCAAGTCTGATTGAGATTACAGGGGAACTTCTGAAGAGTCAGACTGATGATCCGATGACGGTTTTCGGCTATCCGGATGCGTACAAAGTTCGTTCTTGTATGACCTTGTTCAAGCATACTGCACCGGAGCAGGAGCTGTTTCAGACGGTTTTGGATAAGTTCTGCCGTGGCATGGAAGATGATAAAACTGTGGAGATACTTGGGGTTTAACACAATAATATAGAATAAACAGAATCCCACTGATGGAGAATCGCAGAGTTCTCTTTCAGTGGGATTTTTTTGACGGTCATTTTACGTTTCACAGCATTCTTACCCAGAAACTGAGTGCAAAGGGGCAAAAAATAATCGCACAAGACCGTTTCGTTTCATAAAACACAGTCTTTTGCGAAAGCCGTTCGTATATGTTATTCTTATTATAGCACCGTTTCATGAAAATGTCAAGGTGTTTCGTGAAAAACTTCAAAATTTTCCAGGAGGGTAAAAGATGCACAGCTATAACATTTATCTGAGAAAGGACGGTCGATGGGAAGGACGAATACCGAAGCCCACGGAAAATGGAATCAGAAAATACAAAAGCTTTTTTGGCGTTTCTCGTGAGAAAGTCATGCGTAAAATGGACGAGTTTATGGAGATGAATGTGGGAAAATCCGAAGTTTCAGTGTCATTTGAATCCGTATTTAAGGAGTGGTTTCAGTCAGTACAGTACCGCATTAAGGAATCGACAGCAGCGAACTATCGCATGAAGGCGTATAAACACATACTGCCTATATTTGGAGATAAGAGCATGATTGCGTTGAATGAAACGCTTGTATATGAATTTATTGAACAGAAACGAAGTGAAAGGCTTTCTGACCGATATATTGCAGATATGATTACCCTTATGCGTTCGGTGTGCAGATATGCTGCGAAAAAATACAGTATTCAAAATCCTATGGCCGATATCCGAGTATGCAAGAGAAAGCCCACAGAGGTCAGAATCCTGAAAAAAGAAGAACATCACAAATTGAATCAGTATGTGACAAAGCATCATAATCGCAGTAATCTGGGAGTTTTACTTGCGATGACGACCGGTATTCGTATTGGTGAGCTGTGTGCATTGCAGTGGGCGGATATAGATATTGAAAAACGGATTTTGACCGTCAGAAAAACAATTCAGCGGATTCAGTGCAAGGACGGAGAAAGCAAAACAAAGCTTATTATCACCGAACCCAAAAGTGAATCTTCCAAACGTGAGATACCGCTTCCAGAAAGTATTATTTCCTATCTTTCAGAATTTATTGGGAAATCAGGACAGTATGTGCTGTCTGGTGATGAAAAGCCTGTTGAGCCGAGGACAATGCAGAATCGGTTTGCCAGGATTTTGCGTAACGTAAATTTACCGTCAGTCCACTTCCATTCGCTCCGCCATTACTTCGCATCCGACTGTATCAGGCTTGGATTTGATGTCAAATCCCTGTCGGAGCTGCTTGGTCATGGAAGCGTTGAAATCACGCTGAATCGATATGTTCACAGTTCACTTGAGCAGAAACGTGAATATATGAATCGAATCAGCATTGCAGCATAGGGCACAGTTTTCGCAAAAGACTGTGTTTTACGACAAATTCTGACAAAGATTGCAAGACTGCACCTGTTTGAGTGACATTTGTACGAAATGCCAAATGATGAAGCGAAATACATCATTCGGATAAACAGGGTGCATAAGAAATCAACAGTTTTAAATCAAAAGCATCCGAAAAACCGACTTGTAAGACTGCAAAGTAAGGCTGCAAAATCGCCTTTTAAGACTGCAAAACGCCGTTCGTATATCCTCAGTAGTTATTATACCACAAACACAAGAGAAAAATCAAGGTGGTGCAAATGGAAAATGTATTTGAATATTATGATTCAGTCAGAGAGCAAGAGGTAGAGTGGTTGTGGTATCCATACATCCCATATGGCAAGCTGACGCTGCTTGAGGGAGATCCCGGTGATGGAAAATCCACACTTATGATTCAGATTGCCTCACTTCTGACAAATGGAAAGAAAATGCCGGATGGGTATCCGGTTAGAACAGCAGAAAAGGTTATTTACCAGTGTAATGAGGATGACGTTGCTGATACCATAAAACCACGTCTGAAAGCGGCAGGGGCAGATTGCTCGAAAATTGCGTATATCATTGACAGGAACAGCAGTCTGACCTTGAACGATGAGCGTATCATTAATGCATTGAAACAAACGAAAGCGAGACTTCTTGTACTTGATCCGTTTCAATCATTTTTGCTTCAGAATGGCGATCTTCACAGTATTGGCAGAATACGAACAGTTCTCGGTAATCTGGCTTTGATTGCAGCAGAGTACAGATGTGCCGTTGTACTCATCGGTCACATGAATAAATCCATTGGTGGAAAGAGTCTCTATCGTGGACTTGGAAGTATCGATATTACAGCAATAGCAAGAAGTGTATTGATGGTCACTCGTGATGAGGATGATCCAGAAGTGCGATATATGCTGCCAATCAAATCCAGTCTTGCTCCGGAGGGAAGAGAAGTAGCATTCAAGCTGAGTAAGAAACACGGTTTTCAGTGGATTAAAGGCGAAAGAAGAAATGCAGCAAGGCATATAGGCAAAGATGCTGCCGCTGAAATCCTGGCAGAATATCTATTACAGGGAGAGGCTGCAAGTACGGATGTGTTTCAAAAGATGCAGGAGATCGGCATATCGGAGAGAACCCTATATACAATCAAGAAACAGCTCGGAATTAAGTCGCATCGGAAAAACGGTATATGGTATTGGAAACTCCCTGACTGCGGCGAGGTAACAGAAGATGGTGTGTAGGGTTGCAGGATATGTGAAACTGGCGAAATTATGTGAAAAGCGAAGAGATGCAGCGATAAAACTGCACAACGATTATTTTCGACAGAAATATGAGAATACACCCGGTTTTGAACTCGTTCATGTGTATGTGGATATTACAGGGCAGAAGACGATTACCAAAAGGCAGGAAATGATACAGCTTTTGAAACTATGCATGTGCTCTGAAGTAGACATCATAGATGTACCGACAAAGGCGTATCTTGCTGCCAATATGGAGGAGTTTTGCTTTCTGCTGCATTTTCTGTTTTCCTTGCATCATCGGGTGGATATTGTTACAGAGGACGATGATTACCATATCGATACACTTACGAATCGAGAAAATGTACGGGAAACACTGAAAGAGATGGCAGCTGATTATGTCAGTTTGTCCAATGAACGGTATGATAAATGGCACACACAATTGATTGCGGCGATAGAGAAAGTATAGGTGAATACTATGAGAGAAGTTGGAAGGGAAGCGGAACGACAACGAATCAGAGATAGAATACAAAAAGCGGAGGCAGCTCCGGAAGCCACTTTAGTTCCGCCATTGCCGTCCCCGACGCTGGATGATCCGAACATTAAAGTTGTTGCGGCATATACCCGTGTCAGTACCACAAGTCTTGAGCAGGTTTCTTCCATTGAGAATCAGACGAAATATTACACGGATAAGGTGGAAAAGCGTCCGGGGTGGGAATTGTACCAGATATACAGCGATGAGGGGAAATCCGGAACATCAAGAAAACGAAGAGAAGAATTCAATCGTATGCTTGAAGACGCAGCTGCACAGAAGTTCGATCTGATTATGTGTGCCAGTGTATCCCGTTTTGCCAGAAATGTCAAGGATTATCTACAGGTGATTAAAAAGCTGAAGAATCAGAACCCAATGCATCCTGTTGGTGTCTATTTTGAAACTGAAAACTGCTATACCTTGAATCCGGACAGTGATGCGATTTTGGATATGCACGCTATGTTTGCTGAATGGGAGTCGAGGAATAAGAGCAGGAGAATGATATTGTCCTATGACCAGAGAATCTGCACAGGACAATATCCAGTTTCCGATCTGCTCGGTTACAGACATACAACAGATGGCCAGCTGATCATTCAGCCGGAAGAAGCAAAAACGGTTCGCTTTATCTATCTTGCTTATATTTCTGGAATATCGTTTTCTGAAATTGCAGGAATACTTACCGAGAAACAGCGTTCTACCCTTCGAGGCAGGACAAATTGGAATGCCAAAATGGTCAGAGCCATAGTTCAGAACGAACGCAGGTGGGGTGACCTGAATGCAAGAAAAAGAATTGTGATTGATTATGAGGAACGGAAAACCATTCCGAATATCGGTGCAAAGCGGCGTTATGCTGCATTTGTTCCTAATCATCACGAGGGTATTGTATCAAGGGATATTGCAAAAGCAGTAAAGTTTGTTGCCGACAGCAATAGTTCCATAGGCAGAGGCATTCGAGAACTTGCCATGGTTATGACAGGCAGGCTGAAAGGCTTTGTCAGCATTTTTCCGAGTTGGAGTGGGATTGACAATAAAATGTTATCCACCATCAGCATGAGTGCATATGAAAACGAAGAACTTTTGGAGAGAAAAACACTACCATCGGACTACTGGATGCCAAGCAGCAGAATGCTGATTTCTGTCAACATACCCACCATGCGAGTACAGAAGAAAAGAATTCATCTCAATAAGAAAGCTGTTGACTGCTTCAGAGATTTTGAATATTGTGAACTGCTGTACCATCCGATTTACAAGACGATTTGCTTGCGTTCCTGTCATGAAACAGCAGCAAACGCATTCCGTATCAAAGCAGATGACGGAAAATTGATTCAGGAATTTCGTTCTTCCGGCTTATCAGATATTATCAGAGAAGCTGTGGATGAGCAAGGTAAGAATCTGAAAATCAGGGGCATCTGCCGAAGAGGGAACAATGCAGCAATTCTGTTGTTTTATCTGGATGAATCCTATTTGAATTATTTGAACGACATAGAAACGGCAGACATGGAGCAGGATGCGGTGTATGTGAGTAATCCGATGTTGAGCGATTTGCCACCACGCTCTGCAGTACTGCATGAAGTACAGGAATTATTATTATCAATGTGAGGTGCAAAAAAATGAGTCAGACCAACACAGAAGGCAGTTCTGCCTATAGCTATCAGGAACAGGAACTGATCAAGCAGCTTGTAAAGACACGAATGGAACAGGATGAGCAGCTTGAATTTGAGACATTTGAAGATTACGAAGTGCCGCCGAGGACACAATTTTCCATGCTCTCCAAACCGGCAGTCAGCATCAAATACAAAGAAATGACCTTCAATATGTCAAGTATCCGATTGTTTGAGGGTGTAAAGCATATTCTTCCCATCCTCAGTCCTAATAAACGCAGGCTTGCTGTTATTCCATTGTCTGCTGAGGAAGCTCGTTCCGTAGAATGGGCAAGACAGAACAAAAGCGGCGAATGGTGCAACAAGACAATTGTGTCCCTCGAATACGTCGAAAAATTCTATTCCTTGATGAACTGGAATAGGGAGTGTCGATATAAGGTGCTTGGGAGAGTGGCGAATTCTCCGAGAGGGCTGGTGTTGCTATTCGATTTGAGTGAAGCAATCATGTTTTCCAAAGAATCCAAAGAGTACATTGATCCTGCTACCGGTGAAGTTAAGAAAGCCAAAATCGTGTATTTCCCCGATGCGTATAAGGGGCGAATCGGTCAATCCTACAGTGATTATGTGGCAAGCCAGCAGCTTTCCTTATATGACCAGTTTGGAGAACTCACAGGTAATACTTACAGCGATGAGGCTGGCACACAAGGTGAGGAAAATACATAAATGGCAATAACAATCAGTGGCGAAGTACTGGGATTGACAATTTCCGGGCTGAGCAGGGCAATGCATATTGGTAAGGGCGTAATCCGTATGCTGAATCATCCCGAATACCTGTGCTTTCGAATTAGTAAAGATAGAAAATCTATTATCATTTTTCCTTGCGAGTATTCCGATCCTATGTCATACAGAGTGCCGGAAGGAATCTTTTCAGATCATCATAAAACAATGCGAGTATTCAGTAAAGCGTTTGTGAGAGAGGCGTTGCTTGCAAATCATCTGGATGTCAATTCCACCTATACGGTTTATGGCAGGTATTATGCAAGGCAGAATCTCGTCTGTTTTGACTTGCAAGAAGCATTTGAAAACAGGATGGATTCCAATAGCTGATATAAACAAAGACGTGAAGATATCTTTGTCCATTGTAGCCGTTGACTTCTGATGGAAATATGAGTAATATATGATACTGATACCCAGAGAAAATAAAAAATCCGAATTGCTTAAACTGCAACTCGGCTGGAACCCTTCGCAAAAGTCAGAATTCTGGGAAGGGCGGCATTATCAAACGCACAAATTCTATATCAACAATTATATCACATTCTGTCGAAAATGTCAATACTTGGAGTAGCGTTTTTTGTGAATTTTGGGTTGAATTCGAAAAGAATTATACAAGGAGGAAACTATGGAAAGAGTCAATGTCTATCACCGAAAGGATGGTCGCTGGGAAGGTCGTATTTCAAGGGGTAAACGCAAGGATGGAAAGCGGAAGTATCAGTACATTCTCGCCAGAACACGAGAGGATGTTATTGATAAAATGGCTGAAATTCGCCGCAATGAGCAGCCAACCGAGAAGTGCCATAAGACCGTGGATGCACTTTTTAATGAATGGTTCCGCAGTGTGCAGCATGTTGTTAAGGAATCCACTTCAGCCAACTATGCAATGAAAGCTGAAAAGCATATTCTTCCCATATTCGGAAACAAACCAGTCAGTTCTATTGCACCAGATGACATATATGCGTTCATTTCGCAGAAGCAGAAGGCAGGATTATCCGTGCGTTACGTTGCGGATATTGTCATATTGATGAAAACGATCTTCAAATACGCTGTGAGAACCTATCATATTTTCAATCCACTGGACGGTGTGTCGCTGCCGAAGAAGAAATCACCTGAAATTCAGCTT
Source organism: Clostridia bacterium (assembly GCA_045545055.1). Classification (GTDB taxonomy): domain Bacteria; phylum Bacillota; class Clostridia; order UMGS1883; family UMGS1883; genus UMGS1883. The sequence goes on from JAZQAB010000127.1 coordinate 23,745, forward strand.
CTTGATGAGGCAGAACAGGTGAAATTGCAGAGTTATGTTGCCGCTCATCAGAACCGCAGTACGCTCGGAACTGCACTGTCCATGTCCACAGGAATCCGTATCGGGGAGCTATGTGCCCTCCAATGGAAGGATATCGACCTCGAAAAACGCATTTTGACCGTCAGGAAAACAATGCAGCGTATCCAATGTCCGACAGAATTTTCAAGAACAAAGCTCATCATAACAAATCCTAAGAGTGAATCGTCGCAAAGAAAAATACCGATTCCGGATTGTATGATGAGCTTTTTGCTTAAATTCAAGGGCAAGGATGAGGATTTTCTGCTGACAGGAACGGAAAAGCCGATTGAACCAAGAGCAATGCAGTATCGTTTCCGCACGATTCTGAAAAACGCAAAATTGCCGTCAGTTCACTTCCATGCCTTGCGTCATATGTTTGCATCGAATTGCGTAAAGCTGGGGTTTGATGTAAAGGCTTTGAGCGAACTTCTGGGGCATAGCAGCGTGGAGATCACGCTAAATCGCTATGTTCACTCCTCTTTCGAGCAGAAGAGGGAGTATATGAAGCGACTGGATCTGGCATTTTAAGGTAAATGGTAACTTGAAAACTGAATAGATCGGCTAGGAAATTCGTACAATTCTGACTTTTGCGAAAGTAGGAACATTTGTAGCGTATAACTATGTTACTTTATGTTGCGTGATGTTGTCAAATGGACATTTACATCTTATTTTGTAGACTAACATGTGTAAGTAGTATGTGCACATTGTGATTGTCAAATTTTTATGGAGTGGAAATGATATATGAAATTATGCGATGTGTACAAAACTGTCGGTATTTGCGGAAAAATCCCCTACATTTGTGTGACTGTTCTGGTGATGTTTTATTTCTTGCAGACAACTGTTCTGAGATCGGGTGCAGCAGATACGATCAAAACTTCTAACCGTTTTAATGTTGTATTCGTTCTTGATTCCAGCGGTTCCATGAATGATACCGATCCGGACAAGCTTCGCTGCGAGGCAGTATCTCTCTTCACGGGGCTGCTTGCCATGAGCGGCAACCATATTGGCAGTGTTGTGTTCAGTGATCATGTACTCCAGCAAGAAGCAATGTTTGAGGTTACTTCAGTTGAACAGAAAAAACAATTTGTTGCAAATCTGTCTGAAACTGAGGTCAAAGGATGGACCAATACCGGTGAGGCTCTTGTAACTGCTGTGCAGATGCTGGAGACTCAGGGTGATCCCACTCTTCCCGATATTATCATTTATCTCACAGACGGAAACACGCTGATGGGTACACAGGAGGAGCTAGATATTTCGCTTGATCAGAAGGCGGATGCAATTCAGAGTGCCAGAGATGGTCACATCAAGATTTATTCTGTTTGTCTAAATGCAGCTGGTAGATCGGAGGAAACAAATCCTGAGGAAATGCGCCAGATTTCTGAGGCAACCGGCGGTGATTTTAAGGAGGTTAACTCTGCAACAGACCTGCGGGATGTTTTTCAGCAATTCTATGAGCTGATCTACTCCACCAGCAGCACCGATCTTGGCGGCGGTCAATTTGATTCCAAAGGATTCTATCAAAGCACCTTTGAGATTCCTTCCGCAGGTGTGGAAGAGGTCAATATCATTACCTCCACAGAAAATGAACTGGTCGGTATGAAGCTGATTGATCCTTCTGGCGATGAGTTATCGCCGGCAACGGTGAGTGGCATGACGATGGAATCCAGCAATTTCAGCATTACAAAAATCAATTTCCCTGAAGGCGGAACATGGAAAATTGAAGCGCAGGGTTCTCCGGATACTTCTGTTAAGATTTCTATGATCTTTAATGCTGTTTTATCCGTTTCGTCCGAGCTGAAAAATCCGCAGGAAACCTACGAAATCGGAGATACGGCAAGCTTTCGTACAATTCTTCGGACAGGCGATAAGATTGCTTCAGATTCAGGTGTATTTGACGATTATACGATTAATGCTGCCATAACCGATGCAAATGGAAATACGGAAGAATTGCCGCTTGCTTTTGTAAATGGTGAGATTGTATCCGATTACAATATTTCAGATTATGGAACGTTTCAATTCAATGTGAATGTCCATGGTTATGGAATTTCTGCTGCGGCAGAACCGATTACAATCTATGTTGGAAATACACCGCCGACGGTTGTCAAAGAAAGTTTGAGCAAGGTTGGTTACATATGGCCGTATTTTCCCCTTGAATGTTCGGTCGATCTTTCAGAGGCTGCCGTTGATAAGGAAGATAAGGAACTGAACTACAGTATTCTTTCAAGCAGTTTCATGGAAGACAGCTATGAGCTGTATGGACATACTTTGAGCATGAAACATTTTGATGTTTCCAAGGGCTCATTTACAGTGGTGGCAGCGGATTCTATGGGTGCAACCTGTGAGTTTGAGGTCTATGTATCCTCTCGCAATATCCCGATGGTTGTGGCAATATTGATTGGCGCTGGCATCTTGGTTTTGATCATCATTACCGGAGTTGGGATTTATCTGGCAAATCATCGCTATTTCCACGGAAGATTGTGTATCACGGTATTTGATGAAAATGGTGTGATTGATGAAGTGGAACTGACTCCCATTAAGGGACGGTACAAAATCAGACAGTGCGGTATTTCGGATTATGGTGGAATTTCTGGAAATGCCTATTTTGAGGCAAGCGGAAAAAATACCCATATATTCTTCTTCAGCAAATCCAAGGTTTACGCATCCGGTGCTTCCAATGTTATGGCAGGTGAACGAACCAAGAAAGTGCAGATGACTCGTGATATGTCCATCACAATCAGTGCGGATAAAGAATTCAGACGAGGAATTCGTGTCCGGTTTGAGCCGACAGCATAGTTGATGATGATTCATAAGCCTGCCAGATCTCGGCAGCCAAAATTAGAGGAAACTGCAAAAGCAAAATAATGATACAATTCAAAAGATTTATTAGAAATGGAGTGCGAAATTATGCCAAATTATTCCAGACTTTTACTCAGTACCGGCGGCGGTGTTGTAAATGCACAGCAGCAGGCGGATCAGGAACCGGTTGCAACAGTTGCAATTGGTATCGGCGGCACAGGTTGTGATTGCCTCAAACAGCTGAAGACTTCGGTTTACAACCGCATTCGTCCCGATGATAAGGATGCGCCTATTCCGACCTACAAGCATATTCGGTTTCTTGCAGTAGATACCGACATCGCCACAACTAAAGGATCCAAAAGTGTCGGTGATCTTGACAAAATGCAGGAGTTTTTTGATCTGAGCGTTCCTGATGCAAATGCTGTCATGATGCGTGAAAAGAATAATGCTGGTATGGAATGGCTGAATGCTGATGAAATTAGGGTGCTTGCTGGAGGAAGAGGTGCTAACGGTGTACGGCAAGTCGGAAGAACCCTTCTGCTTACCAAAGTGACTTCGTTTATCAAAAAGCTTGAAAACTTGATTAATTCTGCGAAAATGGACCTGGCAGTTCCGAAAGTGAATATCTTCATTTTTGCCGGTGTAGGCGGAGGTACTGGTTCGGGCATGTTTTTGGATGTATGCTATCTTGTACAGCATGTACTGGTGCAGATGGGCATTGTTAACAAGCAGATCTGTGGATTTGCATTTCTTCCGGATGTCAACCTCAGTGCTGTTACTGATCCTGGCACTCGTACATATATTCAGGCAAATGGATTCAGCTGTATGCGTGAGATTGATTATTGCATGAATCTTGAAGAAAGCGGTGGTGAATGGCAGCAGCCGATTGGTTACGGCAAGTATGTGAATTTCAGTTCCAAACCTGTCAATCTTCTTCATTTAGTAACCGCTACTGATGCGGCCGGCGGACAGCGTGACCAGGCATATGAATACTCCATGAACGTGGTTACAGACTTTGTGCTTGACTTTATTGCCAAAAACGAGCAGCAGTTTAGCCTGGATTCTCATATCAATAATTTCCGTGCTCAGGTGAATGCTATTCCGAGAACGCATGGTGCAAACTATGATTACTGTGTAATCGGAGGTGCTTGTGCTGAGGTGCCTTACAAAGACATTCTGACCTATCTTGCATCCGGTATGTATAAGCGATATTCGCCAATTATGGAACAAAAACCTACTCGTGAAGAACTGGATGCATTCATCAAACTCACAAAGTTTGGTTATGATCAGTTGAAGCGTGAATTCAATAAAGATGCTGATACCAAGGCTATGGTTGCTCCGAGTTACGATGAATATCCCGAGTTCAGGAACGGCGGAAACAAATCGCTGATTGATGCACTCAACAAAGTCCACGATGAACGGGAGGGATTACGAGCCCGTAATGCCGACAATATGCTGCGAAAAGTGGAGGATTATTCTCTTAATAACGCAGCAGCTGTAGATGCGTCTTCTGTTGTTGCCCGTATTTACGGACAGCTTATTAGACAGTGTACACAGTTCAGCAAAGGACCGTATTATGCGAAAGCACTGCTTTCAGGCATGAATAAAGATGATCTGATTGCAGAACTGACCGGATATATCCGGCGTGCTGAGGAAGAAATCATAAGCGAAAGCGTTAATAAAGACCTACGGCAAAAAGAAATGGACAGTGCAAAGGTGCGGTTTACTGCCAGCAACGCAATGACTCGTAAGGGGAATTATAAGAAATATGCCATTGCTGCTGTTAACTACTATGAGCATCTTTCTAAAGTGAATGAACTGACCAATTTCTGCAGAATGCTCAATTCTCTGAAAACCATTCTGAATGAATTGCCCTCTCGCTTTCAGACACTGTGTGACATGATTACTGAATTGAATCGTGTGTTTGCAGAGAACCACACCGCACTTGAAAATGGAGTTTCTTTCACTTTTGTGGATAACACATATTGCCAGAAACTCATGGAAATCAGTGATCTCAAGGATCGACTCGATGAGACGATCAGAGAAATGCCCGTGGAAACGTATTATTCCAATCTAATTACTGAAATTTTAAACGTGCCCGAGATTTGGGAGCAGGATGATCGCATTGTTTCTCTTGTGGCGAAGCACTTTGAGGCAGTATTTTCGGAATATGCGAATAAGAGCATGAATGAGTATCTTGAAGAACGTTTCCAGATTTTCGGAGACCCACAGCGTTTGATTGATGCGGTATACGATGAGATCCTTGAGCCGATGCGTCTTCGTGCGACACCTTTGTTCTGGCTTAATGGTGCATTTGATATGTCCATTATTTCTTCAAGAGGCTATTGCTCCGGTCCGAAAAGCTGTGCTTGTATCATGAATGCTGCACAAAGATTTGCACAGAATTATAATGTGTATACTAGGCGTCCGAGCAAACTCAATGACAGAATTTCTATTTCGAGTTTCCATAGCGGTCTTCCGATGATGGCTTACCAGGGTCTGCGTGTCTATAAGTCGGAATACCATCAAAACAGACAACCTGGTCAGTACTCTCATGAAAGGGATTACAACTGGGCAGAGATACTTCCTTATCCGTCCGCTGTCAGCTTCGATGAAGTAGATGGAGTGCAGGAAGCGGATGAGAAACAGAGCATTGTCAATTTGAGAAATATCTATGATCGTGCAAGAAATCTTGGTATACTTAAGACGAAAACAAGAGGAGCTATGCAGCATGAGGATCCGGAATTGTATGTGCAGGAGATTGATTTTGACGCACTCTCTGGGGCACTTGATGCTGCAGAAGAAAGGCTCGCACAAGATCCGAAGCAGGCTGATGCGGTAGTTACAGAGATTGATGCTCTGTTTGCGGATCTTCCTGTACTTTCGGAGTGGAAGATGTATGTGATTGCTGCTGAAGAGTTTGTGGAGCGAGTACGGTTTGACAACTTTGTCAGATACAATGCAATTAACACATCCGTGAAAGATGCAGTTGAAAAACTTGAACAGCTCAAAAAGCGTCATCAGGAACTGAAAACGAAGTTCGATCAGGTGCAGAATGCAGCCATACGACTCGAAACATTCAAAAAAGCAGTATGTTCCGGTATTGTATTTGTAGTCGCACCGAATGTAAACTATCTGCTGAATGATGAGGATGGTTTCCCATTGCATGAGGGTGAATTGAGTAAGCCCTCTGCCAAGTATGGAATGATTCCCTTGTATCAGGCGTATGTTAGTTTCTGTGAGCTTGATAGCAATATTGTAAACGGAATTGAGAGCGCAGCGACACGCACATATGATGATGTGACTGCTATGGCGACAGTATTGAAGCGTGCAAAGGACTACATGACCCCAGAGAATATCAACAACTGGGTAGATGTTTCCAAAACCATGTACAGTTCAGATTCGAAACAGATTATTTCAATTTTGAAGGAAATCAATCAGCAGGTCAAGGCAATGGCAATAGCCTATGGCGTAAACTAATTTTCTTTTCCAAAAATGCTGGGGATCGCATGATTCCCAGCTGTCTTTGGTATAATAGTTAGGGGGAAAATATGACAATTAAAGAGCTAATAAAATTAGAAGAAGAAAAAATCCAGAAAAGATCAAATGAAACTGTAAATGCTGCATTTGTGCCGCACTTCCCACTGACTATCCAGCTTCGCATGCAAAATCAGAATGTCTATGATGAAGCTGAAGCGATATTGCGTCGCGGACTGTCACGGTATTGGGGGGAACAATTTGCTGGCGATGTGGATATTCATCTAGTTAGCAGTGATGATCTGAAAACCGCCGAATCGTTCGATGACTTGATGGACAACCGTATCAGCAGTTTGCTCACCATGAACAGAACGTTCCAGAAATTAACCACTGTCTTATTCTTTGACATAGTACAGGCTTCCGCTTTTCCTGCATTTGATGATTTCAAGAATCATTATAAGACGTGTAGTAAGTACAAGTTTGATGATGGTCATGCGGTCAATCGTGTACTTTTCCTGCTTTTGGACAAACATCCGACAGATAGGGCTGCGCTGAAGCTGGCAGAGCAGATTGAAAAATATGCCCTGAAGGAAACAGGCTATTCTTCTGTTGTTTTCCTGAGTAATCAGCTTGATAACGGCGGTGTACTGGCACCGGATGATTTACAGCGGTTCAATGTGATTGCAACGCTGATTGCGCTTACCAATAAAGAAACAGCCCCCAACTTCTTTTATGATTTGTTCAGCACATCCGACAACCGCTTTACGGTTGGATATGTGTATAAGGAGAAGCCGGTTCATATGGTAACTGTTTATACACTGGATGCCCTTATCCGCTGTATTAACAATCGTTTTTCGGAGCAGACTGCTTCCAGTGTATCCTCGGAACAGCTGAAGAAAGTGTTTGCAAATCCGGAATTTGAACTCGGGGTAAGATATTTTCAGCAAAATGACTACCCTAAGGCGGATTGTATGCAGTATTTTCCTTATCGTGATGTGACACTGGGAACAATATGCAATCAGGATGCCCTTTGGAAGATCTTCTTTGAAAATAACTTCAGAGCGACTGCACTTAAAAAGGCTGAAAGCAGCTATGAAACAGTCCGTGAGGAATTTCTCAAACAGCTCCTTGCTAACTTTACGCATCAGCAGCTTCACTTTTTACTCAATAATAAAGGTGTGCTGGATCAGTTCTGGTCAACGATCCGGTATGAAATCAGATCAGCCCCTGCCTTTTCATATGAGGCGGCAATTGAGGAAACGAAGCGGATCTATTCCAATGCTCTTGTGGAGCAATTGAAGGAGAGTATTCGCAGTATTCTGGAACTTGCCCAGAATATGACAAATGAGCTGAGCAATCTTCAGAGGGAGATGCAGCAGATTACGTTCCCTATTTCCAATTTTGATGTTCTGACGGATTCGATTAAGGATTATTATGACAAAGAAGTTGTCGCTCCCTATGTTGAAAAACACTGGCAGGACATCAGACTTGAATTCAGTATGCAGGAAAATGGTGAAGAAGTGGATGTGATGAGTATTCTTCAGGAACATATGGATAATATCATCAATGAAAATTCGATTTACTCCAGCAGTTTTGAAGGGGAACTCCAGGTGCGGCTTGGCAATGATGCCATGCGAAATGATCGTGCTTCTGTTGAAATTACGAACTTTATCATGGGTGACAACAGCCGTGTACGCTATATTCCGCATGTTTGTATCAAAGAGGAAGCCCGTGAGATTTATCTGCTTCCCGATAATGCTACATATGCTTCGATTGTAGAAGAAAAAAGAGCGGAGACGGACTATATTCTTCCGATTCCTACTGATCAGTATGTAGAGAGAATTTCACTGTTTTATGTTCACGAGTAGAGGTAAGAGTATGGTTTACAAAAAAATCACAAATGATTGTTATGCCAGCAATCCGAGTCTAACAGATAAACATGAACTAATATGGAAAAAAGGACAGTTCACACCCTTTTTTCTGGTAATCAAGGCACCTGCCTCTGTGAGGATCAGTATTGATTCTCCGGAGTTCAAACGTGCACTTGAAGAAGCGGAAGAGCAACTGGTAAAAAAAGGGAAAGCAGACTTGCCTGATTTCACCAGAACAGAAATTTTTGTGAAGCAGAGCAGTGAATTTGAAAGAATACGAAATCAGTGCAAATTTCAAATTGGAACAGGCAATCTTCAGTACTGGATATTCGCTGCAGGTGTGGAAGACAATCAACTGATATTGTATGTCTACAACAATATTGATGAAGTGCTGCCCAATCAGGTAACACTCTCTTCCTGTATTAAGGTGAAAATGACTAATGTTGTCAAGAATGTAAGAAAGTTCATTTTCTGGAGTGTAAAACATGAATATCGTAAGGTGATTGTCGAAACGCATGACGCTTATCAGGATGGTGATCTTTACTACATTGTGGATCAATATGAATATCCGGTTCTGTTTGATATGTTGAATAGGCCATTTTATCTGAATATATCTTCAGGAAAGAAAGTGGTGTTCAAATCCAGACAGGATGCAAAAATTGATATAGAGGAGGCTTAGACGATGGAAGAGAAACGTACAAAATTCAGATGTCCCTATTGCTGTGAGTTAATGTATGATGATGAGGTACTGTTCCGTTCCAATACACTATACAGAAGTGAGAGTGAGCTGATTTCTGAAATCACTAATAAAAAATACAGCAGCCGTGATGATCTTGAAGATGATCCGGACGGCATACTCACTCCCGAAGAGCGTGTGCAGTGTCTTGACAAATATCATAAGTATAAGGTGTTTGTCCGTGGAATGAGCGACAAGTTCGATCAGTTCTGGAAGAATTACTCTGGATCAACCACTGAAATGCCCTCTCCTGCAATCGGAGAGAAATGCCCGAATGGTTGGGAACGTCCGATCATTGATCCCAAAAATCACGATCAGACGATGGAAGATTCTCTTATGCGTGATCAGGATGGGTTCGTATATGGTGTTAAGGATTTCAAAGGCGAGACCACAGTGCAACGTGTATGTCCGAGATGCCACAACCCTCTGCCCTCTACATATGGAAAGTATCCGACGTATTTTATCTGCGTAATCGGTACTTCAAGTGCAGGTAAAACAGTGTATCTTTCCCAGTTTTTAAAGTATTTCGAGGATGTCAATGCACTTCATGGTCTTACCAGTATGCCTTTGAGTACAGCGGAGCGTGATTATGTAATGCGAAATCCTGTTCGCATGGGTGCAGCACTTCCTGGTGGTACTCCACCGCAGAATTTAGAACAGCCGCTTTTTTATAATATTATAAAAGAGAAGAAGAATCTTACTTTTGTTTTTTATGATATTGCAGGAGAAAATTGCTTGATTCAATCAAGTATGCAAAAATATGGTAAGTTTCTTGAACATTCAAATGGAACGATTTTCATCATTGATCCGAAACAAATCGAGTCCCTCGGGATTGTGGATATCAATGCGGAAACCGATCCGGAAAAGCGGCAGAAATTGCTGGAGAAACGCCATGAACCTTTGGATGCTTTGCAAACGATGTTAACAGCATTTCCCGGAAAGAATCAGATTGATGTTCCGATTGCGGTTGTTATCTCCAAAAGTGATATGTGTGAAAAGCAGTTTGGAGAAGACTGCATCAGACTCTTTCAGAACGATATTACACCTGTCTATGACAGCATCAAGGAAGCGAAAAAGCATCCGTTATTCAATGCCAAAGAGTATAATGAAATTGCTAAATTTTTGGATCATTTCATGGAAAAACAGGAACCGAACCTGTACAATGTCGTTGAAGATAATTACAGCCACCACAGCTTTTTTGCATTCTCCGCCATTGGCTGCGGTGTGGACTCCGAGAATAAGCCGATAGAAGCCGCCGTTCCCTGCCGTATTCAGGAACCTTTCTTCTGGTTGCTCAAGGAAATGGGCGTGTTGGGTACAAATGCCCCGGTTTTTCCACGCATTTCCCGTGCTCAGGCGGCAGCGGAAATTCGTACTTATGTGGAGAGTATGCCGAAACTTAACTTGCTTGAAAGAATCTTCTTCTCTGTGAATACTTCCTATGGAAAAATAAGAAAAGGTACAGAAGCATCATTCAATAAGAAAGTGAAAGAGATTGAATCAGAAATTGATTATGCATTTAATGGGTAAGGAGTGATAAAGATGCACCAGGCGATCTATACCAACAATGGAGGTTGGAAGGTTACGGAGGCAACTCCGGATCTTCCGGCAGAAGTTGCCGAACAGGTCGGCAAATTCAATGATGCATTTGTCAGAGCCTATGAAGAATACAGTAATGCCTACACCAAGAAAATTCATGTGTTCAAGTGTGTGAATAATTATGCCTATTACCTTTGTGCGGATCGGGACGGTAGAGTCGATCAGGCTGGCAGAAAAAGTCTGCTGGTTCATTGCTATGCCAATTCACTCCAAGGGGATGTGGACGACTTTATTGCGCACGATGATTATCTTATCGCTTTTTCTCTTGACAACTTTTCCGATCATGTGATGCAGGGAGAAGTTGTTTATGATAGGCCTATGACAATGACCGCTGCAATGGAGAAATGTGGTCTGAATCAAAGAAAACTGCAGCGACTTCTTCGTTGTGTTTATTCTGTTCTGATGGATCCTTCTGAAGCAACTCTGAATATTCATGTTCCGGATGAAAGCTATATCAAACCGGTTATGCTCTGCGTTTATCATGTTATGCCTTACTCTGTGCGCAGATTGGTTTCCTACTCCACGATTCCTCTGAAACTCGGAGCTGTAACCATCACCTTTGTGACCCCCGAGGTTCCTACTGGATACAGCCGGACGAAATTACTGAGCCATGAGGCGCAGGGGGGAATGCATTTGCTTCTTGATACCATGGAGGAAATCGGATTTGATGAGGACTTCTTGCGGAATGTCAAGCGTGATACCTTGTTCAATGATGCTCTGTGTGAGGATGCAGAAAGTGCAGATTTACAGGAGAAACTTCGCCGTTTTCAGGAACTTGAAGACGATCTGAAATTCTCTGTTTCTGATAATACCGCACGTCATATCAAAAATCTGCAGACACTGCACCAACTTCAGAGATTTGCGGAATGCAATGATGACAGTGAGATAACAAACAAGGAAATCAGCCTGCTTACCGGACAGGTACTGCGGTTCCGATTTGAGTCGGATTTTACCAATAAGCACCTTGTCCGCCTAATTGAATGCTGTGAGAAAAGGGACATCAACCTTGGCGAGAGCGCAATGAGTGCCATGCAAAAAAAATACTCAAATACGCATGATACTGCTGTTAGTGAAGCGATCTTCCACTTCAATTGCGTCAATACCCTCAAACTGCCCCAGAAAGAGCAAATTGAGAGCCTCAGGCGTACCTATATAGAGGATAAGGAACTGTTTTACAAAACACTCGAATGTCTGCGTGAAAACGACCGATCCGTTGATAAGTTGGACACTGCAAGGACGTTTGATTTTTTATTCGCAAATCGGATCGGTCCTGGTCTAACAATCAGAACCATTGGCGAACTCAAGAAGTATCTCGAAAGTGTGAAACGTGCTGCATTTGTCCCGCAGCCTCTGGTGAACGGCTTTGTATCTGAAAAAATAAAAAATGTATTCAAAGTGTATGTGCAGGATGAACCATTTGATAAAGAAGCATTTAAGCGGTATTTTCTGGAGTATTGTCAATTTGCTAAGGAAATTGTTCCCGAAGAAAATTATCAGGGGGTTGTCAAGAGTGCACGGATGTCATATTGGAATAATTTCGACATTTCTAAAATCAAAAAAGAGGATTTTGATTTTTACAGCTGGATGATTCAGGATTCTGATGGAATCCATATGGCAGAAACGGTAAAGCAGATTATTGAGCTTGTGTATCACCGCAAAATACAGCTCGGTACCTTTGGATATGAAACCAAGATGATTCTGAAAACAATCAGCGATTTCTCCAAACAAGAAGCATTGCTCGAATTCCTCACCCGTATTGCTGTAGAGAAATATCCGCCCGATTCGCTAATCAGACAAAGTTTGGACAGATGGATTGATTTTGCAATGGTATACACCGAATGTTCAGGAAAAATCAAAAATATCTACGACTTTGCCTTTGTTTACAGGATCACAATTATGACCGATGCCAGTGCCTATGTAACCACCGAAAAGCCCAAGTACGAACTCATGGAAATTATGAATCAGGCACTTGCCTACGGAGAAATGGGCAAAGACGGTTCTGTCTATGCGCAGGAAATTGCCGATGCAATCAAGCATCAGACACGGCATAATCCTCTTCAGGGGTTCACAAATCTGTTCAAAAGAAAGGGTGAGTAATGGATGAAATCGTTGGCGTCCATCATCAATTCCTTGGGAATTTCCGTAAAGGATATCCTGTACAGTTTTCTTTCCGGATGGAATAAGTATCATTATACAAATACGGTCTATCGCTGGCTCAACAACGAATGCTTTCCGGTGATTCGGAATATGAACACCGGAGAGGAATTCCATGTCCGTCCAGCTGTGGGAGGCTCGGATTATCCGAAGTGGAATCAGATGGTGCACAATGTGCCATCTGCATCCATGATCTGGCCGGTGGATGTTGTTTTTCAGATTGATGCACCGGAACAGTTTTTCTTCGTTTTCAAGAATATAACCTACCAGAAGGCAAGACCATTGAGCCAGATGATTGAGGAAAGGAATGTTGTACCGCAGACAATGTCGCCTGAAAAAATCCGGCTGTACGTTGGGATTGTCGTTGATACAGCAGCAGATTTTTATCGTCATGGGTATGCATACTATGGATGGAACGCCGACCATATCTGGATGGCAGAAGAATCGGATCGGCTGTATTTCGATTTCGTGCAGAATGTGGATTGCAGAAAGAGCACCAAGCCTTTTCCAACGGAGAAAAATCACATATTATACTGCGATCCGCTCAAAGTAGCGTATGATGACAGCCTCGATTATTTCGCTCTGATAGTACTTCTGTTCTATCTCCTGATCGGAAAGTTTCCATATGACGGCAAATTGATGTCCGGTATCGGTAAGTCGAATCCTGCGGAGATGGAAATCTGGTACGAATCCTACCGGAAAAATTGCATTTTTATATTTGATCCCATTAATCACAGCAATGAAATCGGTGCGTTTTCAAGCGAGGAACGATATATTGAACGTTGGAAGAGTCTACCGCAGGATCTGCGTGAGCAATTGATTTCCTGCTTCCGTAGGGATGAATTCAGGATTCCGGATTCTTTTCCCGATCCGATCACATTGGCTGAAACATTCGATTTCTTCCGGCTTGCGTAAAATCGCAAACCGTGTGAGAATGGATCAAAACGAATCTATGTCTTTCAAAAGGGGAAATTTATGACGATCAAAGAAATGCTACAGCTCATGATCGCTAAGCACGGCAAAGCGATTCTGGCAGAAGAGCAATGCGAGAAGCTGCGTTCGTTGGTTCGGGAAGAATATCAGATCAATTTTGAATTTGAACAGTTCATGCTTGTTCTGAAAACAATGGATGTCAAAGTGCTGCTGGAACAGGAGTCGGTGAATATGACGGAACTGAACAGCATGTACAATAAAGCTATCAAGATGACGGGGCTCAAATACGCACTCTGCAGTCACTATATCTTGACCATACTTGAACTGTTGGAAGTTCGGATGAATGAAAATGCTGGATCGTTTGCGGATCGGGCAGAGGAGTGCACAGAACTGGCGATCACCATTAAAAAGCCGTTTACCACGGATCAGATCCGTGCAATGCTTTTGGAATCGGAAAAATTGTGCTTAAACGCAGAAACCAGAAATGATGGAATCACCATCCTCAATCAGTTGAAGAAAGCAGATGTCTCTGAAGCCTATTACCGTCTTGGTGTCATCGCATTGAATGGCGTCAGTGCAAAAGAATTATCACAGGGTGAAGCTGATCTGCAGGCTGCTTCGGTTCGTGGTCACATAGAGGCGGAGCTTGCCTTGGCAGACTATTATATGCGGTGCGGAAATTTTGAAGAGGCGGAGCGTGCCTACTGTGCCTTTGGTGGTGTTTTTCTTACCAGAAGACGCAAGAGCAATGTCGTGTTTCTGGATGAAATTAAGAGAATGAATCTGCGCCTGCAGGTGATAAGTATTGTCTTGACAATCATATGCGTGGTTTTCAGTATTGCAGCCATGGTATATATGGGTGTCAAAACGTCAGGAATCGTATTCATGATTTTGTCAAGTATTGGAATGCTTGG
>JAZQAB010000128.1:0-19688 GCA_045545055.1 Clostridia bacterium
ACTTTGTCCCAAGCTGAAAAATGATAATCAGCTAAGTTTCTTTACAAAGGCGAGAGAGGTCGCAATAAATTCCTTTGAAAAGGCAAAGAAAAACGGAGATAATGTCTATTTCATCGACGGATTTACCCTTCTTGAAAACCCCGATGCAACAGTAGACTGTACACATCCCACGGATTTGGGATTTTATGAAATGGCAAAAAAGATTTACCCGGTACTGAAAGAAATATTAACAGATTGAAAAAAGTGCGGCTAAAAACGCACTTTTTTTTCGCATCTACCAAAAAACGCTTTATTTTGACAATACGATATGTTATAATAATATAGATTTATTATATACAGGTGATAAGAATTGAAGTTACCCGAAAAGTTTTGCGAAAGAATGAAAAACGAGCTTAAAAATGAATATGAAAGCTTCATAAAATCCTATGACGAAGCACCGTATATTGCACTGCGTGTAAACACGCTGAAAATATCCGCAGAGGAATTTAAGGGAATAGTGGATTTTTGCGGAGAAAATGTGCCTTGGTGTCCTACGGGATTTTATTACGACGGAAAAAAGGGAAATCACCCGTCAAGCATGGCAGGTCTTTTCTATTCGCAGGAGCCGTCGGCAATGATTGCCGCCGAGCTTGCCGAGGTGAAAGAGGGGGACAGGGTTTTAGACCTATGTGCGGCACCGGGAGGAAAAAGCACACAGCTCGCCGCAAAACTTGGCGGTACAGGGCTTTTGGTTTCCAATGAGGTAAACTTGGGCAGGGCAAAAATCCTGTGCGAAAATATAGAGCGTATGGGGATAAAAAATGCCGTAGTAACCAATATGTACCCTGAAAAAATGGAAAAGCTGTTTAATGAATTTTTCGATAAAATTGTAGTTGACGCTCCCTGCAGCGGAGAGGGTATGTTCCGAAAGGACGATACCGCTATTGCAGAGTGGAGTATTGAGCATACGAAATCGTGTGCTATCCGCCAGCTTTCCATTCTTGATTCAGCGTATAAGATGCTTTCCCCCGGAGGAAGGCTCGTGTATTCCACCTGTACCTTTTCAAAAGAGGAAAACGAGGAAACCGCACAGAAATTTGCGGAAAAATACAGCGACATATCTCTTGTGGAAATGCATCGGCTGATGCCTCATGAAATTAAAGGGGAGGGGCATTTTTCAGCGGTGTTTGAAAAGAGCGGAGAAGTGCAGGTAAAAAAGAATATCCTTCCGACCTGTGCAAAAAAAGAGATGGTTGAAGCATACCGCAGCTTTGAAAAGGAAAATCTTAATATAAGCCTTGACGGAAATTTTGTTTCCTTTGGTGAAAATCTGTATCTTCTTCCGAAAGAAATGATTACTCTTGATAAAATTAAGTGTATACGCCCCGGACTTTTTCTGGGCGAAGTGAGAAAGGGCAGGTTTGTGCCGTCTCATCATCTTGCCACAGCACTTAAAAAGGATGATTTCAAACGCAGTATAGCCCTCAGAGCGGAAGAGCTTGAAGCTTACTTAAAAGGAGAAACAATTTCCTATATGGGTGAAAAGGGCTATGGCGTAATGCTATATAAAGAGAAATTCCCCGTAGGGTGGTATAAGCTTAGCGACGGACAGGCTAAAAACCACTATCCCAAACATTTAAGAAAGGTTTGATTTTATGTTCAACGTATGGCACAACATTAACCCCGAAAGGATTAAAAAAGATGACTTTCTTGCAGTAATAGAAATCCGCAAGGGCGGAAGAAACAAGTACGAGCTTGACAAAGAAACAGGTATGATAATTCTTGACAGAGTTTTATATACCTCTACCCATTATCCTGCAAACTACGGATTTATTCCCCGTACCTATGCCGATGACGGTGACCCTCTTGACGTGCTTGTGCTTTGTCAGGAGAAAATTGACTCATTGGTGCTTGTACGCTGTTATCCCATAGGTGTTATTAAAATGGTAGATGACGGCAAGGTTGACGAAAAGATTATCGCCATTCCTTTCAGTGACCCGACCTATGCAGGATATAAGGATATTCACGAGCTTCCCGACCATATGTCAAGGGAAATCAGTCACTTTTTTGAGGTTTATAAAATGCTTGAAAACAAAGAAACGGCTGTTAATGAGGTTTTAGGCAGGGAAGAAGCCGAGAAGATAATACAGGAATGTATTGATTCCTACAAAGAAAAAATCTTAGGATAAAGGATGAAGAAATATTATGGCAAAACCTATTTTTATACTTGCATCAAAATCCCCCAGAAGAAAAGAGCTTCTTAAAAATATCGGAATTGATGCACAGGTTTTTCCTGCAAATATTGATGAAAGCTCTCTTAATGGATTGCCGCCCGAAAGACTGGTGCAGCAGCTTAGTATGCTCAAGGCTTCCCACGTTGCCCATACCTTTAACTGCGAGGTATATGTAATCGGTGCCGATACAGTTGTGGTGCTTGACGGGGAAATATTCGGAAAGCCTAAAAACATAGAGGAAGCTACAAATATGCTAAGACGTCTCAGCGGAAAAACTCATGCGGTGTATACCGGCTACTGTGTTATAAATACAAAAACAAATTTAGCTGTATCAAAATATGAAAAGACAGAGGTAACCTTCAGAACCCTTACCGAAGAAGAAATAAAGGCATATGTAAAAAGCCGTGAGCCGATGGATAAGGCAGGAGCGTACGGAATCCAGGAAAAGGGAAGTATTTTCATAGAGAAAATAAACGGTGATTATTTTAATGTGGTGGGACTTCCCGTTTGTGCTTTATCCAAAATGCTTCGTGATGAATTTAACGTAGAGGTACTGTCATGAAAAAGAAACATGTTATAATTCTTTCGTGTGTAACTGTTGTGATACTTGCATTTTCAGCAGTTTCACTGAAAACAGGAAATAACCCTGTGGCAAATGCGGTGGGAACGGTCTTTTCACCGGTTCAGAAGTGGGTGTCAAGGGCTTATCGCTCGACAGGGAATTTTATAGGAAATATGGTGGACTCAAAGGATAACGCCCACGAAAATAAAAAGCTTAGAGAAGAAAATCTGAAGCTTCAGGATCAGCTTCGTATGCTGGAGGGCTATAAAGCTGAGAATGAGGAGCTTCGCAGTCTTATAGAACTTCAGGAAAGCCGCACTGATTTTAAAAGTGTTGCCGCAAATGTAATAGGAAAAAATCTCAGCGACTGGGGAAGCGTTATAACCATTGACAAGGGAACAAAGGACGGTGTCGGGAAAAATGCCGCAGTGCTTGTGCCTGAGGGCCTTGTGGGTGTTGTTTTTGAAACGGGTTATAATTACGCAAAGGTCAGAACTATATTTGATTCCGAAAGCTCGGTTTCTTCAATTTGCCTCCGAAGCGGTGACATGGGCATTGTTGAGCCGGTAGGATATCTGTCGGCAGATGAAAAATGCAGCATGAACTACATTGACCGCAGTGCAAAAACCGTGGTTGGCGATATTATCGAAACCAGCGGAACAGGCGGCATTTATCCACGCGGAATAAAAATAGGAAAAATTACCGAAATCAAAGAGGACAGCAGAAGCCTTACTTTAAGTGCAGTTCTTGAAACCGATGTTAAAATTAAAAATCTTGATAAGGTATTGGTTACACGGAAGTGAAAAAAGTGAAGTATTTGGAGAAATTTATATGGGTGTATGCGGCATATCTTGTGCAGACACTTATATTAAACGAAATCAAAATATTTGGGTGCTCGCCCGATGTAATAACAGTGGTACTGGTAATATTTGCAGTATCGGAGGGATATATGCTTTCAGCCGCTATGGGAGGATTTGCGGGCTTTCTGACAGATACCCTGTCGGGGAGGCTTTTCGGGGTGAATACACTTATCCTGATGTACTTTGCACTCACAGTAAGCCTGCTCACCGATAAAAGAAGTGAAAACTCTCCCGTCATAGTATGCTTTGTTTACCTTGTAAGCGTGGCGGCGAAAGAAATTTTGCTTGCGGTTATTAAAATTCTGCTTGGTTACAGTGTTCCCATAGGACATTTGTGTGCCGACATATTGGTAGAAGGCATTTTCGGAGGAATATGCATAGTAGCCTTTGTATGGTGGAAGTACAGGAAAGAAATCGGTACATTCTTTAAGAGAAAAGCAAAGGAGGAAAACGTATGAAGCCTAAAAGATATACAGCGTTTTATATCCTTTTTGCAATAACAGCGGTAATTATACTGCTTCGCCTTGTAAATCTGCAGGTGACTCACGGCGAATATTACAGAGAAAAAAGTAATACACGCACCGTACGAAGTGTAGAGCTTGTAGCTCCAAGAGGGGAAATACTTGACCGTAACGGCAGAGCAATCGTTAAAAATGCCACAGGCTTCAGCGTGTACATTTTAAGTGTTGAAGGAAGAAGCTCAAGTCAGCTTAATGCGGTTATAAATAATTTATTTTCTACTCTTGGCAATACGTCGGGCAGAACAGACGGTGTTCTT
This sequence comes from Clostridia bacterium, assembly GCA_045545055.1. Taxonomy (GTDB): domain Bacteria; phylum Bacillota; class Clostridia; order UMGS1883; family UMGS1883; genus UMGS1883. Next base: position 4,414 of record JAZQAB010000128.1, read on the forward strand.
CCGCTGACGGAGCAAAGCGGAAAATATTTTTTCAGCATAGAATCCGATTCCGCTAAAAAATGGCGTGAAGAAAATGGCTTTGGCAAGAATGCAACAGCAAAGGAGGTTATTGATTTCCTTTGCGAGAAGTACGATATTGATACAAAGAAATATACACAGCAGGAAACTATAGAGATTGCCGCAACACGTCTTAATATGAAAAAGCTCGGCTTTTCATCAGCAACTCCGTATCTTTTTGCCGAGAATGTACCCATTGAGGGAATATCGGTTATAAAGGAGCAGCCCGAAAGCTTTTGGGGTGTAAGTATTGTAACCCAGCCTCTCCGCAGCTATCCGTACAAAAGTCTGGGTGCACATATGCTGGGCAGAGTGGGCGTGGTTAATGCCGACGAGTACAAAGAAAATAAGGATAACGGATATACAATAAATTCCCATATAGGAAAAGGCGGAATAGAGAAGCTTTTAGAAGAATACCTTAGAGGGGAGAACGGCAGAGGCAGAGTGGAGCAAAGCTCTCACGGCAGAAGCATGGGGCAAAGCATTGAAAAAGAGCCCGTAAGCGGAAGAAATGTGAATCTTACCATTGACCTTGATATGCAGATAGCCTGCGAGGAGGCGTTGGAGGACACCATAAGAGCGATTAATTCCGCAGGAACCACTGCTGAAAATGGGCGTGATGCCGATGCAGGCAGTATGGTGGTGATAGATGTTAATACAGGGGATATTCTTGCTATGGCATCATATCCGTCATATGAGATTACAACTTTTACCAAGGAGTATAATTCACTTTTAGAAAACCCCTCAAAGCCGCTTTTTAACAGAAGTCTGGCAGGAACGTATTCGCCTGCTTCAACCTTTAAATTACTGGTGGGGACTGCGGCGTTGGAGGAGGGTATAATAACCACCGATGAGGAAATTTTGGATACGGGTAAGTATACCTACTTCAAGGATTATCAGCCGGGCTGCTGGATATATAATCAGTCCGGAGGAACTCACGGTTATCTTAACGTGTCTGAAGCAATAAGGGATTCGTGCAATGTGTTCTTCTTTGATGTGGGAAGAAGGCTGACCATAGAAAAGATAAATAAATATGCTGAAAAATTCGGACTGGGGCAAAATAGCGGAATTGAGCTTTCCGCAGAGGAAAAAACAGGTGTTGTGGCAAGTCCGGAAAACAGAAAAAAGAATAATGGCATATGGTATCCCGGTGACGTTTGTCAGACAGCAATAGGACAGTCGGACACACTTGTTACCCCAATACAGCTTGCAAACTATATTGCCACCATTGCAAACGGAGGAACACGCTACAGACCTCATATAATAAAATCAATTCAAAGCAGTGATAAAAAGTCGGGCAGTGAAACACAGCCCGAAATTCTTTCAAAAATTGACATGAGCGAAGAAACCGGTGAGGCAATTGCCAAAGGACTTCGCATGGTGGTAACAGAGGGAACGGCATATAATGCTTTTAGTGGGTGCAAGGTTTCCGTTGCAGCGAAAACGGGTAGTGCCCAGACATCGGGTGTTTATACAAACGGTGTTTGCGTAGCCTATGCCCCATATGAAAAACCGCGGATAGCTATAGCCTGCGTCATTGAAAAGGCAGGAAGCGGAGCAAATGTTGCTCAGGCTGTGAGAAAGGTAGTAGACAGCTATTTTGAAAACTCACAGGTCATGGATATGCAGACAGGAGTATTAACTAAATAAGGGAGGTTTAATATGTGTCCTCTTTCGATAAAAGGTCACGGCAGGGAGATAGAGCTTTGCTTTAATGAGGGGATTTCCTTTCCGGAGGCTATTGAGGAGCTTGAAAATCTCACCAATGATAAAAAAAGCTTTTTTGAAGCTTCACATACGCAAATTTCCTACAGCGGAATAAAGCTTAAATATAATCAGGAAATGCTTCTTGAGGAAGTATTAAAAAAGCTTTTTAAAAATGACGTACGGCTTGTAAAAAAGCATTGCCTTTCACGAAAACAGATTGAGTATTCCCTGTGCGATGGGGAAAATATATGCCTTGTGGTTGAAAAATCATTAAGAAGCGGAGAAACGCTTATAAGCCGCGGTGATGTTATAATCTACGGCGACGTAAATCCGGGGGCATACGTAAAAGCAAAGGGAAACATAACTGTAATAGGGGCGCTGAGGGGCGTTGCACATATAACAGGAAGCGGAAAGGTATATGCCGCTTATATGCAGCCCTCGCAGATAAGGATAGGAAAGGTCTGTTCTTATAACAAAAGGAATGAAAATGTCGCTGCAGCAACGGCAGTGGAAGAAAATGGCGAAATAATCTTACAGAGTTTATGATTTTAATATAGACCTTAAGAAGAAATTATGATAAAATAACCCGTGGGGTGAAGAAAATGTGCGAAATAATAGTTATAACAAGCGGTAAGGGCGGTGTAGGAAAAACCACCACTACTGCAAATATAGGTGCAGCATTGGCACTTACAGGAAAAAAAGTTGCAATGATAGATACCGATATCGGGCTTAGAAACCTTGATGTCATTATGGGTGTGGAGAACAGAATTGTCTACGACCTTGTAGATGTGGTAGAAAACCGTGTTCCCTATGAAAAGGCACTTGTCAGGGATAAGAGATACGAGGGGCTTTTTCTTCTTCCTGCGGCACAGTCAAGGGATAAAAGTGCCGTTACCACAACTCAGATGAAGCATCTTATAAGAAAGATGGAGGACAGCTTTGATTACATACTGATTGACTGTCCGGCAGGTATTGAGCAGGGCTTTGAAAATGCCGTTGCCGCCGCAAAGAAGGCAATCGTTGTTGCGATGCCTGAGGTTTCCAGCGTAAGAGATGCCGACAGAATTATCGGACTTTTGGAAAAGCATGATATAAAGGATATTAAGCTTGTAATTAATAAATTAAGACCTAAAATGGTTGAAAGCGGAAGTATGCTGGGAATTGAAGATATGCTTGACATACTGGCAATAGACCTGCTCGGTGTTGTCCCCGATGATGAGGACATTATCGTAGCGGCAAATAAGGGTGAATATGTCTGTGCTATGAATAACTGCCGCAGTGGACAAGCCTACAGGAATATTGCTTCCCGTCTTAACGGAGAGAATGTTGATTTGATGAAGCTTAAACAGAGCTTTTTTGAAAGACTCTTTACAAAAAAGCGGAGGGCATAGAATGAGAATGTTTTTTGCAAGGCTTAAAGGTCAAAGTGTAACAGAAGCAAAAAACAGATTGAAATCTGTAATAAAAAATGATAGAATAAATGTAACACAGAATAAAACATTAGAGAAAATGAAAAAAGAGGTTTCGGCGGTGCTTTTAAATTATTCTATGAATCATGGACAGCCGCCGCAGGTTTCGGTTACTTGTGAGAATGGGACGCTTTTAGTCCTTAGGGCATATGTACCGATTAAGGAGGAGAAATACTTAGGATGAATATTGCTTTAATTGCTCATGATAAGAAAAAAGAGCTTATGGTTCAGTTTTGTATTGCTTATAAAGGGATTCTTTCCAAACACAAGCTTTTTGCCACAGGAACAACCGGCGGTCTTATTATAGAAGCCACAGGTCTTGATGTGCATCGCTTTTTGTCGGGACCGCAGGGCGGTGATCAGCAGATAGGTGCACACATAGCATATGACGAAATCGACCTTGTTTTGTTCTTCCGTGATCCGCTTACGGCACAGCCGCACGAGCCTGACGTAAGTGCACTTTTCCGTCTTTGTGACGTGCATAATGTACCTCTTGCGACAAACGTTGCTACAGCAGAGGTGCTTATCCACGGTCTTCAGAGGGGTGACCTTGACTGGCGTGATATTGTTAATCCGAAGAATAAGTAAAAGGTAGAAGTTTATTATGGAAACAAGAGTAGCACTTCTTTCGATTATAGTAGAGGAGCCTTCTTCTGTTCCTCAGCTTAATGAAATTCTTCACGAATACGGAGAATTTATTATAGGCAGAATGGGGCTTCCTTACAGAGAGAGAAATATTAATATAATTGCCATTGCAATGGATGCACCCCAGAGTGTAATCAGTGCCCTTTCGGGAAAAATCGGCAGACTTCAAAATGTTACCGTGAAGGCTACATATTCAAATGTGGGAGCAAAGGACGGTGAAATAAAATGAGTCTTAACACCGAGACATCATCAGAAAGGGTTCATATAGGTTTTTTTGGCTGCACCAATGCAGGCAAATCCAGCCTTGTAAATGCCGTCACATCGCAGGAAACGGCACTTGTATCAGAAATATCGGGAACAACTACCGATGTGGTAAGAAAGGCGATGGAGCTTCTTCCTATAGGACCTGTGCTTATAATTGACACTCCCGGATTTGACGATGAAAGCATACTGGGAGAAAAACGTATAGAAAACACAAAAAAAGCACTTTATGGCACAGATGCCGCAGTGCTTGTGTGTGATGCCAACAAGGGCATCACGGATAAAGACAGGGAAATAGAGAAGCTTTTAAAGGAAAAAAATATCCCCTATATAATCGTGTACAATAAAGCCGACACGCTTTCTGTAAGAAAGAACGGCTTGTTTTACGTAAGTGCAGTAACAGGGGAGGGAATAGCAGAGCTTAAAGAAAAGCTCGGTGAGATTGTTCCCCAAAAATCAAATAAAATGCAGATTGTGGATTCCTTTGTAAAAAAAGGAGATATGGTAGTCTTGGTAACTCCCATAGATGAAGCCGCACCAAAGGGAAGAATAATTCTTCCTCAGCAAAATGTGCTTCGTAATTTGCTGGATATAGGTGCTGTTACCTTAGTTGTGCAAGTGGAGGAACTAAGCGGAGTAATCAAATCTTTCGGAGAAAAGATTTCGGCTGTTATAACCGACAGTCAGGCATTCGGTGAGGTTTCAAAAATAGTGCCCGAATCCATGCCCCTTACTTCGTTTTCCATACTTTTTGCAAAGTATAAAGGGATTCTTGACGAGGCGGTAAAAGCCGTAAGCGTGATAGAAAAGCTCAGAGACGGTGATAAAATTTTAATTGCCGAGGGCTGCACTCACCACAGGCAGTGTAACGATATAGGAACGGTAAAAATCCCCACATGGATAAAAAAACATACGGGGAAGGATATAGCTTTTGAATTTACTTCGGGCAGAGATTTTCCCGAAAATGTTTCGGGGTATAAAATGGTTATTCACTGCGGCGGCTGTATGATAAACGAGCGTGAAGTAATCAGCCGTATGGAAAGAGCAAAGACAGAGAATATTCCCTTTACCAATTACGGGATTTTGATTGCATATATTAACGGAATACTTAAAAGAAGTATCGAGGTTTTCCCGAATCTTAGTGATTTGATATGATAAGAGGCTGTAGCAAAATGTATAAAAATGCACAAACAACAATCGTAGGGGCGACTATCAGTCGTCCGCTGGCGGATAATATCCGCCCCTACAATGGTAAATTCTATTTTAATTGAACATAAACAAAGATAATTATATAATTCAAAGATTAACACTATTTTGCACCTTTTTGAGACGAAATTCGGTTGACACTTGTGTGAAATTAATGTAGAATAGGAATATATTACTGCACTAAAAGGAAAGGACTACTTACAATGAAAGAATTTCTCACTCAGCAGCAGCTTCAATGGATTGATGAAACATGGGAGAACCTTGATAAAAAGCTTTCTGTGGTAACACAGCGTTCAAATAGCAAATTCCCCTTCTGGTCAAAGGATCATATGCATGATGATACAAATGCAAACGGCGGAATAAACTGCTGGACGAACGGCTTCTGGCCCGGACTTAACTGGCTTATGTACGTAGGCACAAAGAATGAGGATTATCGCAAAACGGCAGAAAACTGCGAAAAGCTTCTTGATGCGGCTTTTAAAAATTTTGACCATGTCAGTCATGATACAGGCTTTATCTGGAGATTGGCGTCAGGTCCTAACTATACTCTTACGGGTAATGACGAGTCCCGTGTCCGCCAGAGCTTTGCTGCAAGCTATCTTATGAGCAGATTTAATCCCGTTGGTGGATTTATCCGTGCATGGAATAAGCATACTTTTCATGAGGATTGCAGCGGGGTTACTATTGTTGACACAATGCTTAATCTTCCCATACTTTATTGGGCTTCTGAGGAATATAAGGACCCACGCTTTAAGCAGGCTGCAATGATGCATGCGGATCACACAATGCAATATCATCTGCGTCCCGACGGAAGCATCCGTCACCTTGTAATCCGTAACAGTGAAACGGGTGAGCTTGAAGGCGAGCTTGGAGGTCAGGGCTATGACATCGGCTCCTGTTGGTCACGTGGTCAGGCGTGGGTTATTTACGGATTTGTTCTCAGCTATATACATACAGGGAAGGAAGAATATCTCGATGTGGCAAAGCGTGCAGCACACTATTTCATTTCGGCTGTATGCGATACATGGATTCCCATGCTTGATTTCCGCTGCCCCGAAGAACCTGCAATCTATGATACAAGTGCAGGCTGTGCAGCGGCATGCGGTCTTATAGAGATTGCAAAGCTTGTTCCGAAGTATGAGAAAAAGCTTTATATCAGTGCTGCTATGAATCTTCTTATGACAATTGAGAAGAATTATGCCGATTGGTCAACACAAACTGATTTCATAATCGATATGGCAAGCGGCTCATATCGAGGAAAAGAGCATCAGAATGAAAATATCATTTATACAGACTATTATTTTGCAGAAGCAATTTATAAGCTTAAAGGCTTTGAACCTTTGTTCTGGTAATTAAAAGGAGGCAGTACAGCCTCCTTTTAATGTGCAAAAAAACTTGAAAAAGGTGTACATTTTGAACTTTTTATGATTAGCTCTTTACTTTTATTTTTGTTTTGCTATAATGGGAACTGTCGAAAGGGGTGCTTGTTATGAAAAATAAGCTTCATTTATATTCAGTTGTATCATATAACCAGCCTGAGCATGTTGACGAAATTTGTGAGGATATTCGCCTCCAGTATGAAAGTGGAGTTATGTCCTGTGCTCTCTTTTCAATGACGCTTGTTCCGGAGGGGAATCCTGTTGCGGATAAGGTTGGTGCTTTTTGCGGAAAATACAAGCTTTTCAAGGATAAGCTTGATGCCATGAAGGTGCCTAACGGTGTTTTGGTGCAGGCATCCATGGGACACGGAAGAAAGCTTGCACACGAAGCCCCTTTCCAAAAAATTATAGGAATCAAGAATGACTACACTCCTGATGCATACTGTCCCTTTGATGAAAATTTCAGAGAGCATATGAAAGGCGTTCTTGCCCATATTGCCTCGTTGAAACCCGACAGTATTATGATTGATGATGATACACGTCTCATAGCTTTCCGTAACGGCAGGGGCTGTGCATGTCCGCTTCATATGGCACGTTTTAATGCTCTTGCAAAAACCTCACTGAGCCGTCAAGAACTTCTTGCAAGGCTTGAAAACAAGGATGAGGAAGCAAAACGATTAAACGATATATTTGTCGAGGTACAAAGGGAGTCGCTGATGGAACTTGCAAAAGCAATGCGTGAGGGTATCGACAGCGTAGACCCAACACTTCCCGGAACGCTTTCCGTTGCCGACGGTCATGAAGCAGGAGCTCAAATGGCACGGATTTTAGCCGGTGAGGGAAACCCCTCCGTTCTCAGAATCGGTAGCGGTAACTACACTCCTGCCGGAGCGAGAAATCAAAGCCGTGTGGCACTTCGCACCGCAAGACAGATTTCTTATTATAAAGGGAAAGTTGATGTAATTCTGGCAGAGACAGATACCTGTCCTCAGAATCGATACAGTACCGGGGCATATTCACTTCATACTCATTTCACCGACAGTATTTTGGTTGGGGTAAGCGGAGCGAAGCATTGGATTACACGTCTGCGTGCCTACGAACCCGAAAGCGGAAAGGCATACAGAAAAATCCTCGGTGAAAACCGCGGCTTTTACGAAGCACTTGCACAGATAGTTCCCACTCTTTCATGGAGAGGATTTAAAATTCCCGTTCCCGATGAAAATATTATAGATGTTTGCTGTGAAGATATTTATGAGCTTCCAAATACCGGCTGGGCAATGTGTGTGCTGGAAAGACTGGGACTTCCCATGTACTTTAGTTCGGAAAACGGTGGTATTTCCTGCCTTAACGGGGATAGCGATGCCGAGCTTAGTGATGAAAAAATCACGCAAATACTCAAGGGAAATGTATTTCTTGCCTCCGATACGGCAAAGAATCTTATAAACCGCGGATTCGGAAAATATTTAGGCGTTGATGTAAAGGAATGGGAGGGGGACAAGGCTCCCACCACCGAACTGCTCTTGGTTAACGGAAACAGAACTACGCTTCAGATGCAGAGGAAAGAGCTTGTTCCCACAAGTGATAAAACCATTGTTGATTCAAAGATACTTCATTCATTGACGGGTGAGGAGTTTGAATATCTGTTCCCGGGAACAACGGTTTGCAAGAATGAACTGGGCGGAACTGTGGTTGTGTTCTGCGGAACTCCGAGGGCAGAATTTAATTTTTTGCAGGCATTTTCGTTCCTGAATTACTCCAGAAAACAGCAGATTATACGTCTTGCAAAGGATATGGGGGAGCTTCCCGTATACTATCCCGGTGATCAGGAGGTATATCTGAGGGCGGCAGATATGCAGGACGGAACTCTCTTTTTAGCTGCAATCAATATCAGTCTTGACCCCATGGAGAAATTAAGTCTTGTCTTTGAAAAGGAAGTTTCAAAAATAGAAAAGCTTATGCCTGACGGAAGCCGTAAAGAAATTGCATTCAGAAAAGAGGGGAAGGAATATATTCTCGATACCCCCTGCAATATTCTTGACCCGGTTGTTTTGTTTGTTAAATAAGGTGTATTTTGGCAATAAATGGCTTTTGCGAGCCATTTATTGCTTTTTCTTTTGTTTACAGAATTTACTCTTGTAAAACGCAACAATATATGGTAAAATAAAGAAAAATAAACATCTGTACTGAGGTGACGACATGGACGTAATTAACAGGCGTGGGGGTTTACCCCGATTTCGCAAGGCAATAGAAGATGGCAGGCTTCGTTTGGGCTTTATAGGAGGCTCAATTACGGAGTTTGCAGAATACCGAGGCTGGACGGAGTCCTTTGTAGGAGGACTTATGCAGCTTATTCCCGATGTGGCAATTTCTGTGAGGAATGCAGGCGTAGGAGGGACCGGCTCAAACTATGGTGCATTCAGAGTCCAGCGTGATATAATCAGCAAAAACTGTGACCTTGTATTTATTGAATTTGCGGTAAATGACCGTGCTATGCAAAAGGAGTACCGCATGCGTTGCCGTGAGGGACTTATTCGTAAGCTTATTAAAGCAGATTGTGATGTTGTTATCGTATATACATATTGCAAGGAAATGTACGAGCCGATGATGAGGGGAGAGGTTCCCGATACCATTGCCGAGTATGAGGAGCTTGCCGAGCATTACGGACTGAGCAGTGTATGGATGGGAAAATACGCATTTGATGAGTACAGAGCAGGGCTTATGCGTTTTGAAGAATGGCTTCCCGACGGGCTTCATCCTCAGGACAGGGGCAGCTTCTCCTATGGACAGAGTGTGCTTAAATTTATAGAGCCTGAAATAAAATCAGATGCTCCACGTGCTCTTTTCTCCGAGCCTTTGAAAGAGGATAACTGGGAGAATTGTGAAGTGATTCCTTTTGATACAATTAAATGGCAAAAGCCGTGGAGGCTTCGTGATAATTCACGTTTCCATATCAGAAACGAATATCTTGATACCTCTGCAGCAGGAGCACGCCTTAAGCTTGACTTTGAGGGAACAGGGCTTTGCCTTGTGCTTATGAAGGGTGTTATGGCGGCATGCTTAAAATACAGGATTGATGGAGGAGAATGGATTGACGAGCCGGGAGGCAGTGCCGTTGAAATGTGGCAAGGAAATAATGACTGGTTCAAGTTTATGACACTTTGCGAAGGACTTGAGAACACAAAGCACGCATTTGAGATTGAAGTAGGTGCAAATCCAAAAGGCAGCCGTTGCTGTATTGAAATGATTGGTGCTTTAAAATAGATTGGAAAGGAAGATTGAGAAAATGGATAAGACAACGTTTGATGCTGCTTTAAGTAAGCTCAAAGCAGATTACAAAGCCGTTGCAGAAAGAAAGAACGAGGTGGATACCACATGGTACAACGGGGTGTATGACAGATATAAGTACCCCGTACTTACAAATGCAAATATTCCTCTTACATGGCGTTATGATATGAATTATGAGCGTAACCCGTATCTTCTTGAAAGAATAGGTGCAAATGCGGCTTTTAATTCAGGTGCTATTTTCCACGACGGAAAATATGTATTGGTTGTCCGTGTTGAGGGAAATGACCGTAAGAGCTATTTTGCAGTTGCAAGAAGCGAAAACGGTATTGATAACTTTGTGTTTGATAAATATCCGGTAAGGCTTCCCCAAACAGACGAAATCGACACAAATGTTTATGATATGCGACTTACAAAGCATGAGGACGGATGGATTTACGGACTTTTCTGCAGTGAAAGAAAGGACAAAACAAATCCCGATACTTCTGCGGCAGTAGCAAAGTGCGGCATTGTTCGTACGAAAGACCTTGTAAGCTGGGAAAGACTTCCCGACCTTGATTCAAAGAATCAGCAGAGAAACGTTGTCCTTCACCCCGAATTTGTGGATGGCAAGTATATGCTTTATACACGCCCCTCGGATGGATTTATTGATGTTGGCGGTGGCGGCGGTATCGGCTGTGCACTTATTGACGATATGACAAAGGCAACCTTGGGTGAGGAGCTTATTATTGATAAGAAAATCTATCACACAATCAAGGAAGTTAAGAATGGTGCAGGTGCTACGCCTATTAAAACAAAGTACGGTTGGCTTCACATCGTGCATGGAGTAAGAAATACAGCCGCAGGTCTCAGGTACGTAATCTACTGCTTTATGACCTCGCTTGAAGACCCCAGAAAGGTTATTTATACCCCCGGCGGTCACCTTATTGCTCCCATGGGTGAGGAAAGAATCGGCGACGTTTCCAATGTTGTTTTCACAAACGGTGCTATTGAGAAGGACGGAAACATATATATTTATTATGCATCATCGGATACCAGACTTCACCTTGCAACAACAACTGTTGAAAAAATGGTTGACTACTGCAAAAACACTCCGCAGGACGGTTATACTACACATGCAAGTGTTGACGCAATCTGCCGTCTGGTTGATATGAATGACCAAAATTAAATTTATAGAGGTGTATTTATGAATTACAAGGAAGCATATGAAAAATGGCTCACATCGGACAAGGTTACTGAAGAAGTAAAGGCAGAGCTTCGTGCTCTTGAGGAAAAGGAAATTGAGGACAGATTTTATAAGGAACTGGAATTTGGTACGGGCGGTCTTCGCGGAATTATGGGTGCCGGCACAAACAGAATGAATATCTACACCGTAAGAAAGGCAACACAGGGACTTGCTCTCGAAATTCTGGACAAGGGTAAGGAGCTTTCCGAGCAGGGCGTTGTCATTGCACACGATTCAAGAAACAACAGTGCCCTTTTTGCAAAGGAATGTGCAAAGGTTCTTTGTGCTAACGGAATTAAGACTTATCTTTTTGAATCCCTTCGTCCCACTCCTGAGCTTTCCTTTGCAGTACGTCACCTTGGCTGTGCAAGAGGTATTGTCGTAACTGCAAGCCACAATCCCAAGGAGTATAACGGATATAAGGTTTACGGCGAGGACGGCGGTCAGCTTCCTCCGGAGGTTGCCGATATCATTATCGGATATATTAATAAGACAGATATATTTGAAGATATAAAAATCAGTGATACCCCTGACTACATTTCTATCGGGGAAGATGTTGACAAGGCATATATCAATGCTGTCAAGGAGCAGTCATTGGGAATTAAGATCCCCGATGATTTCAAGGTTGTGTATACGCCCATTCACGGAAGCGGAAACAAGCTTGTAAGACGTGTTCTTGATGAGATCGGTGTTAAGAATGTGTTCGTTGTTCCCGAACAGGCTGAGCCCAACGGTGATTTTCCCACTGTTAAAAGTCCCAACCCCGAAAACCCCGAAGCATTCACAATTGCCCTTGAATATGCAAAAGAACAGAATGCGGATATAGTTTTCGGTACAGACCCCGACAGTGACAGAATCGGTGTTGTGGTAAGAAAGAATGACGGAAGCTTTGCAGTGCTTAACGGTAATCAGACGGGAACACTTCTTTGTGAATTTATTCTCAGAAAGAGGAAAGAAGCAGGTACACTTCCCAAGGAAGGTGCAGTAATCAAAACTATCGTTACAACGGAAATGATTCGTGCCGTTGCCGATAGCTTCGGAGTTGAAACAATCGATGTTCTTACAGGCTTTAAGTTCATTGGCGAAAAAATTAAGGAATTTGAAGCCGAGGGTAAGTTTGACAAGTATCTTTTCGGACTTGAAGAAAGCTATGGCTACCTAAAGGGAAGCTATGCACGTGACAAGGATGCCGTTGTTGCATCTATGCTTGTTACGGAGCTTGCGGCAGACCTGAAGTCACAGGGAAAAACCCTTTACGACGGACTTGTGGAGCTTTATGAAAAGTACGGATACTACCTTGAAACTCTTGAAACAAAAACCCTTACCGGTATTGAGGGCGTAGAAAAGATTAAGGCTATCATGAAGAAGTTCAGAGAAGAAGGCGTTCCCATGGAAACCGAGAAGATTCTTGACTATTCACAGGGTATAGACGGCCTTCCCAAGAGCGATGTTCTTAAATATTTCCTCAGTGACGGAAGCTGGTTTGCAGTTCGTCCGTCGGGTACAGAGCCGAAAATCAAGTTCTATTTTGGCGTATGCGGAAAAACGCAGGAGGAAGCACAGTCAAAGTCAAAAGCACTTATGGATAGTGTAACTGCACTGCTGTGAAACTGATTTAGAAAAAGGAAGAAATCCGCAGGGATTTCTTCCTTTTATACTAAAACTTATAAGATAATAAATCTGAAAGGAAGATTGATTTGTTTAACATACTTGATTACGGTGCAATAAACGATATAAATGTAAATTCCACAAACGCGGTGCAAAAAGCCATTGACGCCTGTCGTGAAAACGGAGGGGGAACGGTTTTTGTCCCTGCGGGAAAGTATACAATAGCATCGCTTGTTCTTTGCAGTAATCTGCATTTTGTGTTTGAAGCAGGTGCTTTTTTCTACGGAAGCAAAAATATAGATGACTTCAATCCCCGTGAAAAGATTGATTATCCTCTTTATCAGGACCCCACACATTCATATTTTGAACATAGTATGTTTTTTGCAAATGAGTGTCATAACGTATCCTTTACAGGCTTTGGCACAATTGATATGCAAGGTGTGTGGGAAAATGTTCCCACGCCCGGAGCCACCGACTGGAGCAATTTAAGGGGTGCAAAGATTTTTGCGTTTAAGAAATGTACTGATGTGGTTGTAGCCGACCTTACACTTTTGCATTGTACCGATGTAGCCGTATATTTTGCAGGTTGTGAAAGGGTGAAGGCTACTCGCCTTAGCATTGATACAAATATCGATGCCATCAGCCCCGACTGTTGTAAGAACGTGACTGTTTCAGACTGCTTTATCCGCAGCGGTGACGATGCAATAGTGCTTAAAAGCTCTTACGTTCTCAATGAAAAGCGTGTGTGCGAAAACGTTACAGTTACAAACTGCACCGTTTCATCACGTTGTAACGGAATCAAGCTGGGAACGGAATCTAACGGAGGATATAAGAATATTGCAATTACCAACTGTTGTGTTTACAATACATATATGGCAGGAATTGCCCTTGAAATTACGGACGGCGGCGACCTCGACGGTGTGGTGGTAAATAATATCACCATGAAAAACGTAGGCACTCCGATTTTTGTGATTTTGTCCGACCGCAGGAGAGGACCGGAGGGGACAGAGCTTGGCACACTGAAAAACGTGGTAATCAGTAATGTTACCGCAATCGGTCCTTATGATGAGCCGTGGCTTGCTCCGCATCTTACCACCTTGTGGGACGGGGAGCAGATGTGCGTAACAGAAGTAATTACTTCAACCGTTACAGGTCATGTGTCAAGACCTATTGAAAACATTACCCTTTCAAACATCACCCTTTCTGTTCCCGGCGGCGGCACAGAGGAAGACAGAAGCATTGTTGTTCCCGAAAAGGAGAAAAACTACCCCGAGAATAACTGCTACGGAAATATTCTTCCTGCCAGCGGTATTTACTTCCGCCATGTTAAGAATCTTAAAGTATCAAATGTTACGGTGACAACGGAAAAAGAAGACAAGCGTGACACTCTTGTATTTGAAGATGTTGAGAATTTAATTAAATAAAAGGAAAAACAATGAAAATTATAGCACACATTAAAACCGATTTTAAAGAAAAGTTCGGAATACCCAGGCAGAGTGGATTGGTGGAAGAAACGCAGGGGAAAATTATTTTTGAAAAAGAGTATCGTGTTCCCGAAGCTTTTCGAGGACTTGAGGAATTTTCCCATATATGGATTTTATGGAATTTTTCAAAAGCGGAGAGGGAGAGGTGGTCGCCAACTGTCCGCCCTCCGCTTTTGGGTGGTAATAAACGTATGGGCGTTTTTGCGACTCGTTCTCCGTTTCGCCCTAATCCCATCGGGCTTTCCTGTGTGAAGCTCGAAAAAATAGAACAAACAAAGGAGCATGGCACAGTGCTTTACGTGCGTGGTGCAGACCTTATGGACGACACGCCCATTTACGATATAAAGCCCTATCTTGCATATGCGGATTCATATCCCGATGCAATCGGGGGATTTACGGAAAATCTTGAAGAACGACAAGTAGAAGTAAAAGTAGAATGTGAAGCTTTTTATTCCATTCCCGAAGAGAAACAAAAGGAAATTATAAAAATCCTTGAGCAGGACCCTACGCCTTCATATAAAGAAGAAGGAAGGGTTTACACAATGAGCTACGGCGACTACGAGGTAAAGTTTTATATAAAGGACAAAATTCTCCATATAATAGCTTTACAATAATGCTTGCTTGTGGTATAATATGTCGAAAGAAAATTTTGGAGGTAGTATTATGGCAGAAATTTTAGAGGTAATTATGATTGTGAGCTTTGGTCTTTCATGGCCGCTTAACGTAATAAAATCATATAAAGCCCGTACAACAAAAGGGAAGAGTCTTGCATTTTTGCTTCTCATATTCTTTGGATATATAGCAGGAATTGCATCAAAGTTTGTGAATGAAAGCTATATGGCGAGCATTTCCGAAAAATGGTATGTTCTTTTCTTCTATGTGCTTAATTTTATCATGGTTGGTGCAGACCTTATTATGTACATAAGAAACAGAAAGCTTGATAAGGAGAACG
>JAZQAB010000129.1:0-19741 GCA_045545055.1 Clostridia bacterium
CGGCTCTTGCCGATACCTTTTGTTTTTTGGTTTGTGGGTGAAACTTTATGGCTCGGGTGTGTAATATTTGACGCTTGCTTTTCTTTACGCCGATTGCTCTCTTAGGGTTCAAGTCCCTCCTTTTTTATACAAAAAAAGAAAAACACCAACCTTTGGTTGATGTCTTTCTTTTATGGTGCGAGAGACGGGACTTGAACCCGTATGGTCTCCCACACGCACCTTAAACGTGCGCGTCTGCCGATTCCGCCACTCTCGCATATGGTGTGTGTCATCTCGTGACAACGTAGATTATTATAACAGAGGTGCGGCTAAATGTCAACATGTTTTTTGAAAAAAATCTAAAATTTTTCTTTTTTGTTTTGATGCCTTTATAATACTTATATTTTTACTTTTTTATTCTTCTGAAATAATCATATTTCAGAGTCAGATCGTTTTGCTGAATCTTCCTATTAATTAAATCATTGGTTTTTCTTATATATTCTTCACCGCGATTTTTGCCATCTTTGACTTCTCCGTTTTCAACATACACATTTCCATCATACCAGGAGTAGTCGCTGAAAAAGGCATACCCGGTAAAACTATCGTCAAAAATATCGTTTCCTATATAATTGTTTTCGTCATATTCTATGCCCATCATGTTAAGCACCGTAGGAAGAATATCAAGCTGAGAGTTTACCTTGTCCACGTTCGTCTTTGCAGTATCGCTGCTCCATATAAAAAACGGCGTGTGGTTAATCAGGTTGTTATCGGTACGCTTGTATTTGTCAAGTATACTTTTGTCATTGATTGTGTAGAGGTAATGGTCAGCATAGGCTACTATAACCGTGTTATCATAAAGCCCATTATCCCTAAGTGCTTCAATCAGAAGTCCTATCATATTATCCGTTTCTGTTGCGAAAAGGCGTGCCACCTTTTCCTCCGATAGTGAAGGAGCTTCTCCTTTGCCATAGATTTTTTCTGCTAAAACCTTTCCCATAGGGGAGGAAAGAGTAAAAGGCGTGTGGGGAGTATAGGTTATGATGTAGTTCATAAAGGGCTGTTCTTGTAAAAACATTTTTTTATAGAAGGATTCATTTAAAATAAGCTCTGTGTCAAGCTGTGCCTTTGCATCGCTTCGTCCTTCATCGTCCATAAGGCTGTAGTATTCATCATAGCCCCAATTCAGATAGTTAAGCTCTCTTGAATAATACTCTCCCGTGTTCATATGGAAAGCATTTGAACAGTATCCCTCTGCCTTTAATACATTCGGAAGCGAATACTTAAAGAGGTTTGTACTGAATGTATAGGGGTTTTTATTGTATGATACGGGGGTAAGGAACCCTGTTGTCACCGCAAGCTCGGAATTAAATGTAGAGCCTCCACCGTTATAATAAGAATAATGCTTTGTAAAATTTATGGAGTTTTCCAAAAGAGAGTACGCATTAGGCATGTCCTTTTCATTGAACAACCAACTGTCGATACCCTCAAGCTGGAGGAAAATCACATTCTTTCCTTTGAATATCCCTGTAAAATCGTTTTTGCCGTGTTTTTTTTCTTCCTTATAGATTCCCTCTAAAAAAGCAAGCTCCTTGGGATTGTCGGATTTTTCAGGCTTTAAAAAGGTCATGTAAAAATCACGGAGGGAGTACTGATAAAGACCGCAGATTTTCATGCATTTATTACTGTCATTAAAATTTTGATATACATTCCGAGGATTACGCCAGGTGTCCCATTCAAGGGCGGAGTTTGCCCTGCCTAAAAGCAATGGATTAATCAAAAGAATAAGCAAAAAAACCGCCAAAGCTTTCGTAAGTCTTTTAAAATCGCTTTTACCTTCTCTTTTGGGGAATTTAATCAGGACATACACTGCAGTTCCCACCAAAAGAATACAAAAAACAAAAATCAAAGGGTTAGTGTTTCTCACCGTGTCCCATATGTATGCACTTCCTTCGTCTGCAGACTCGGTCAATTTAAAACCGAAAAAAAAGCCCGTGTAAAGAAAATAAACGCAGTGAGTAAAGAAAAGTGAGAAAAACAGGGAAAAACAAGCACCATAGAAGATTCTTCCCAAAATCGGTCTAAGGCATCTTGCAACTGAAACTATGGTCACAATCCAGATTGAGGAAAACAAAATCGTGGGAATTATCATAGTGGGTCTTATATAGTTTGTACTGCCCGATAGTATGCGGATAAAAATGTCCATTATAATAAAGGGCATGGCAAGAAACCAATTTTTTTTCATGTTGTCGGACATGTGCTTGGGAATAAATATTTTTTTTAAAGAACTAAGCATAGCTTCTCACCTTACTTATGTTCCACAATACTGTTGGAAATATTGTGCTTGATATCACGGTCAATGTCCTGAATTGTGAGCCTGCTTGTGTGGGGAATGGGCTTCCATTCTACCTTCATGAACAGTGCCGCATACAGTGTCCAGCGACCGATTGCATCAAAAATAAACCATGTCAGAGTATAAAGTATTTTTTTTCTGAGAGGCATTTTGATTATTTTTTTATGCTCTGCAATAAATACATAGACCGCATATGCCATATTAGCAATATGAAAATAAATTCTGCTTATAATGCAAACTGCAAATGAAACAAGAAACATATAAAGCATAGCACTGTAGCCGGGAGCAACTTCAAGCCCTTTAAAAAGAGAGTGAGTGGGGAGGGGAATTGAGGCTGTGCTTGTTTCCAAAAGCTCGTTTGAAATGCCGTTTGCGTAGCAGTAGCATGACTGAAGAACCACCACAACCCCCAGCCACAGGAAAAACCTTATTAAATCACGGGGAATAAGCTGTGACAGGGTATCAAACGAAGCAAACCGACAACGAATACCCTCTACAATGCGTGAAAGAGTAATTTTTTCTTTTTTTGATTTGTCCTTATAGCAGTTGCCCACAAAAATGTTTTTAAAAAGTGCCCAGCCTGTTTCCTTAAATGCCAAAAGATGTCCCTTAGACCACCTTATACGCTGCCTCAGTGCCACCCTCAGGCTTGTGGGTTGTTCATCATAGAACATTGCCGCGTCGTTGTATGAAATCTGATATCCGTGTGCCACTGCGTCTGCTGTAAAAGCTCTGTCCTCGGTAAGTGAGGTGTATCTCCAACCGTCTTTTACAAGCTCATTTGCGAAAAGGAAGCCGGTTCCCTGAATGTTTGTCGCAAGACGGAGAACGCTTCTTGCCCTGTGGTTAAGACGAATGGAACGAAGCCAATGAATGGCGTATGTAGAAGCAATCCAGTTTTCGTCAAAATTTTTGGTGTTTCTGTATGAGGTGATGATTTTAAGACCGCAGTCAAAGGAATCATTCATTCTTGAAATGTAATCCTTGTTTAAAAGGTTGTCGGCATCAAAAATAAAGTATCCTTCAAAGGAAGCAATACCGTAGTCCTTTTCAATCTGTTTAAATAAATACCTGAGTGCGAAGCCCTTTGTCCTTTCCTTATCGTTTTGGCGTTCATAGCAGATTGCACCCTTTTGCCTTGCAATTTCGGCGGTGTTATCAGTGCAGTTGTCGGCAATAACGAAAACGGTCAGCATATCCTGCGGGTAGTCCTGATAATGTATACTGTCAATGAGATTTCCGATAACGGTGCTTTCGTTACGGGCAGGAATCAGAATTGCATACTTGTGGCAATTTTCAGCCGGTTTAAATTTGCGAGTAAAAAATATACCTATGATTGTATACAATACATGGTGTGCAACGAATACCGATATAAGGGCAAGTACAAATTTATAAAAAAGGTTTCCGTTTGTGTAAAGGCTTCCCAGTGCTCTGAAAAAACTGTCAAAAAAATCTAACATATGATGCCTCCGTACTAATCTTAATTCACCACCGAAAATTATAGCATACGCCCGATTTTTTGTCAATAAGTGAAGGAGTCGTAAAATGACTAAACTCAGCGATATATTATAACATAGGAAACCAAATTGCGTAATTTAATCGCGAGCAAAACTTGTTCGTTTAAAATTCAGTTAGGACGCGACAAGGGTGAAGCGGCACGCTTTTTTTTATTTTTAAATTAAAATGTCATAATACTTGAAATCTATATAGAATAGTGGTATAATTTAGTAAGAAAATTACAACATGAAAGAAGACATAGATAAATGGCAATAACATACGGAAAGAAAAAAAACGGACAACCTAATGTTTTATATACTGTTTTAGCTGCGATTTTGATATGTGCAGTATTTTTGTCAATGATAAGCTTCTTTTACACAAAGGCTGAGAATGAGGCGTATGAGATGCTTCATATCCAGACTAAGCAAATCAAAGACGACCTGACACTTCAGATTAAATCGGACAGAGAAAATCTGGTTACCATGTCACATTTTGCAGCAAAATTATATGCAGACGGAGAAAGCTATGACAGAATGTTTGCTTCCTTTGAGCCTATAGGTCTGTTTTCTAACATCGGCATTTTAAATCCTGATAATACTTTTGTTACCAAAAAAGGCTCTATTGATTTAACCGGAAGAATTTCCTTTAATGACGAAGCAGAAAAAGGCGAATACATAAGCGGACGAATTCCGGATCTTACAAGGGACGGCGAGGAAATCATAAGAAGTGCGGTTCCTATCACGGTTAATGGCAAACCTGTCGGAATTTTATATGGTGTTATTAAACTTGATACCATAAGCAAAAAATATAACCAAATGGCAGAAGAACTTGATGCTCAGCTTTTTGTTTATGACAAGGAAAGCGGCAACTATGTTATAAATACAATTGAGGGTGCAAAAGGAAATATTTCTTCACTTAAAAACCGCAAGTATAACAAGGGCTATACATATGAAGAAATCATGGCAAGTCCTAACGGCTACAGCTCGTTCAAGTCAATACGAAACGGTCAGGATTTGTATATCCATTATTCAACGATGGAGGATTTTGATTGGGGCATTATGCTTGCAAGATACGAAGAGCAGGTATTTGCAAAGACTCATATTGTATCGGGCGTATTGTTTACCTCGTTTCTTGCAACGCTTTTGATTGTTGTTGCTTATGTGTTGTATTTGATGTACAGTGAAAAACGCAGGTCTTTGGTAATATATCATGCATCGCTCACGAGAAAGCTTCTGCTTGACATTAACCAATATGGCGGAAATATTTCAGAGGCACTTAAAAAGATCGCAACGTTTTCGTCATCAAGGTCGGCATTTGTTGTTGATGCAGATGGTGAAGATTATCATTATATCTCTCCCAAATATGAAGAAAGTCTTCTTTGCAATGAAGAAAGAAGCTTCTTTGTTTCAGAACTGTTCCGTTATGCCGCCGAGCTTCACAAGATAAACAAGGTGGCAGTCAATCTTATGTGTATAAAGCCTGACAGCCATCTGCTGAAAACAAATGAAGAATTTTATGTCTTCCTGAATGAGCATAAAATTAAAGAGATTTCTTTTTCTTTTGTTACTGATAAGAATAATCACGTCAGCATACTTGGTGTTGTCAATCCCCAAAAGAGTAACATGTCAAGACTTTTGCTTGAAGATGTAGCGGTGTGCTTTTCTATTGCAATTTATAACAAGAAGCATCTTAATAAAACTGAAACTGCTGCAACAACAGATTCTTTGACAGGGGCAATGAACCGTGTGGCATATAAAAAAGACATTTTAACATTCGATGAAGAAAAACCTACGGATTTTACTTGTATATACATTGATGTTAATGAGCTTCACCTGCGTAATAACAAATACGGACATGCAGCAGGCGATGAAATGCTTATTTATATTGCAAATACACTGAAAGAGGTATTCTACGGACATTATATTTACCGTATGGGCGGCGATGAATTTCTGGTATTCGTAAAAAATGTTGAACAAGAGCAAATAAAAAAGAATATTGAAATGTTTGTTGAGCAATTAAAGATTACGGATTATAATGTTGCTATCGGTATGTCATACAGAAAACAGAATATAAACTGTGAAGAAATGGTAAGAGAAGCCGAAATACGAATGTACGAGGCAAAAGCCCAGTATTATCAGAACAAAGAACAGAGCAGTATCGCAAAGGATGCGGATAAAAAGTATATTCAAACCAAAACCGGAATCAGAGAAATCGATACGATGCTGTCTGTTTTAAAAGACCATTATAACGGAATTTACAGGGTTTCCTTAGATACCGATAATGCACACAGGATTCTTATGCCGTCATATCTTGGGTACAATGAGGATGAAAACAATTTCTCAAAGCTTTTAGCAAAATATATAGATGAGTTGGTGCATCCTGATTTCCATAGGTCTGTTATGAGCTTCCTGAATTATGATGCTATCAAGAGGGAGCTTACAGAAAACAAAACACCTAAGATTACATATAAAAAGATGAATGGCGAAACTGTCATTTTAAGCGTTTATAAGCTTGGTGATGAAAAAGAGAATATATGTGATACTCTTTGGGTGTTTGCCAAGGATTAAGTTTTGTTTGACAAAGATAGTTCATTGTGTTATAATAGTAGACAAATGAATATTTAGCAAAATCGGCGAAAGCCGGTGACGCAAAGCAAAGAGGCTAAGGTTTTAAACTATGCCAGTCCAGCTGCAATGATAAGAATGTGAGTCATTTATATCATCAAAATCAATATAGCCTGCAATTAAATAATAATGAAAAAGACCGCAGACTTAAATTGTAATAAAAATTTTTAAAAAACCTCTTGACTTTACTGTGTTAAAGCGTTAAAATATACACAAACGAAATAATTAAATGCGTTTGAGCAGGAACAAGTAGGCGTGTGTGAAACCTGAAGAGAGTTGCCGGTTGGTGCAAGGCAATGGGGAAGCCGCTGCCGAATACATCCTGTGAGCAGTGCACCGAAAGGAATTTATCCAAGTAGGCTGCAACGGGTGTTCCCGTCACAGAACAAGAGTGTTGTTTGACACTTGATAAGGCTGTCGTTGTGAAGCGGCAGTAAACTGAGGTGGTACCGCGGGTTATATTCCGTCCTCTGAATTATTAAATTCGAGGACGGTTTTTTGCTGTGTAGGAATTTGCGTAAAATTAATTCGCATGAAACTATGTACGCAATTTATTTAGGGTGCGACATGGGTGAAGCGGAACGGTTGTTTTTTATAACATAGGAAATTGCGTGCGAAAAGTACGCAATTTAGCTTGTTTCAAACAAGCGGACCGACCTGCCCCCAAAATTGGGGGGTAGGGGGTTGATGCGTTAAAAACGCTTTTTTATTTGCAAAAATCCTCCTCAAAGAAAGGATGTTTTTTATGTTATTGAAAATCGGATTGTTGGTAGTGTTCTTTGCAGTTATGCTGGCGGTTGGCATTTATTGCAGAAAAAATTCAACCGATGTAAACGGCTTTGTTCTGGGAGGAAGAAGTGTAGGTCCGTGGCTTACGGCTTTTGCTTACGGCACATCTTACTTTTCTGCAGTAATATTTGTTGGCTATGCAGGGCAGTTCGGGTGGAAGTTCGGTATTGCCTCCACATGGATTGGAATTGGTAATGCCGTGCTCGGTTCGCTTCTTGCATGGGTAGTTTTGGGAAGAAGAACACGTCTTATGTCACAGCATCTTGAAAGTGCTACTATGCCCGAATTTTTTGGAAAGAGATATCTTAGTCCTGCAATTAAAATTGTAGCTTCAATTATTGTGTTTATATTCCTTATCCCTTACACAGCATCGCTTTATAACGGACTTTCAAGATTGTTCTCAATGGCATTCCCCGGAATTAATTACTCATGGTGCGTAATTATTATGGCAGTTCTTACAGGTGTGTACGTAATTGCAGGCGGATATATGGCTACTGCAATCAATGACTTTATTCAGGGGCTTATAATGCTTGGCGGAATTGTTGCTGTTATTGGTGCAGTTCTGGGTCAGAACGGTGGATTTATAGAAGCTCTTAACGGACTTGCAAAGGTGGAAGGCAGTGTTCCCGGAACGTACAATTCCTTCTTTGGTCCCGAACCGCTAAACCTTCTTTTTGTAGTAATTCTCACTTCCTTGGGTACATGGGGACTTCCGCAGATGGTTCAGAAGTTCTACGCTATCAAAAGTGAAAAGGATATTAATAAGGGTACAATTATTTCAACTGTATTTGCTCTTGTGGTTGCAGGCGGCTGTTACTTCCTTGGAGGCTTCGGCAGACTTTTTTCAGATAAGCTCGACGTTGTGAACGGTTCTCCGGCAGGAGGCTTTGATGCAATTATTCCTGCTATGCTCAGTAATCTTCCCGATATACTTATTGCGGTTGTTATAGTGCTTGTGCTTTCGGCTTCCATGTCAACTCTTTCATCGCTTGTTCTTGCTTCAAGCTCCACACTTACACTGGATATGATAAAAGGACATATTGTAAAAAATATGTCCGAGAAAAAACAGGTTCTTATCATGCGTGCTCTCATCGTGGTATTTGTTGCGATTTCTGCGTTTATTGCTCTTAATAAGGATAAGCTTGGCTACATAGCCGATATGATGGGAATTTCATGGGGTGCTTTGGCAGGTGCGTTTTTAGCTCCGTTCCTTTATGGCTTGTACTGGAAAGGTGCTACAAAGCTTTCCGTATGGGTAAGCTTCGTTTTCGGTGCCGGAATCATGGTTCTCAATATGCTTGTTCGCGATATGTTCCCGGTAATTTTGCAATCACCGATTAATTGCGGAGTTATTGCAATGCTGGGCGGTCTTGTAATCGTTCCCGTTGTAAGCTGGGTTACTCCCAAACTTAAAAAAGAAGACACAGAGGAAATGTTCTCCTGCTATGAACATGAAGTGGTTGTGCAGTCAAAGGAATCTTTAGGTAAATAAAAGAACAAAACGGAAATGCGACACATTGGGGACTGTCCCCAATGTGTCTCATTTTTGCTTTATTTCACTTCTATTACTCTTTCGCCTTTTTTGATTTTGCCCTTTGCTAAAATCTTTACCGATTCATAATCGGGAGTATTGCATATTACCATAGGCGTAGTCAGCTTAAAGCCCTCACGTTTTATTCCTTCCATATCAAAGGAAATCAAAAGGTCTCCCTTTTTAAATTCATCGCCGTCATTTACATGAACATCAAAATATTTTCCGCCAAGCTTCACCGTATCAATACCGATGTGCAGAAGAATTTCACACCCGTTTTCCGATATAAGATTTATAGCGTGCTTTGTCTTAAATACCATTGAAACCTTACCGTTTACGGGAGCGTAAAGCTTTCCCTCACTTGGCTCAACGGCAATTCCCTCACCAAGAGTTCCCATGGAGAAGACCTCGTCCTCCACTTCTTTAATGGGAACAATATCACCCGTCATATGGCTGTAAAGCACTTCTGCCTTTGCAGTGGGGTTAGTTTGTGGTTCAAGCCCTATTTCCGCCGCGTTTTCTGTAATAAGAGCCTCGGTCTTTCCCGACTGCATATAGTCGTCAAGATTGGATTTTATAACCGAAACCTGCGGCCCGTAGATTACCTGAATTCCATAGCCCTTGCGGATAACGCCCGATGCCCCCGACTGTTTAAGAGCCGCCTCATCGGTAAGGTCAGGATTTTTCACCGTTACCCTGAGCCTTGTGGCACAGCAGTCAATGTCGGAAATATTGTCCTTTCCGCCAAGACCTTTGAGTATCAATGCACTGACCGTATCAGGCTCCGATTTTCCAGCTTTTTTCCTTGCGTCCACGTCTTTACGGGTGTAAAGCTTTGTTTCCTCGTCGTCTGCTTCACGACCGGGAGTTTTGTAATTGAACTTATTTATCATAAAGTAGAATACCGCATAATAAATAAGTGCATATACAAGACCTACAACTACAATCCATATCCAGTTGGTTTTTGCATTGCCCTGAAGCACGCCAAAGAGTACCAAGTCTATAATACCGCCTGAGAATGTCATACCAACGCCCACGTTTAAAATATGCATCAGCATGAATGAAAGACCTGCAAGTACGCAGTGTACCCCGTACATAAGCGGAGCCACAAAAAGGAACGTAAATTCAAGCGGCTCGGTAATACCTGTCAGCATTGCCGTAAGTGCAGCAGAGAGAAGAAGTCCTCCCACAATCTTTTTCTTTTCGGGACGTGCGGATTTATACATGGCATAAGCCGCCGCAGGCAGACCGAAAATCATAAAGGGGAATTTACCTGCCATGAATCTTGTTGCTTCTACGCTGAATTGTGTTACGTTGTGGGAAGCAAGCTGTGCAAAGAAAATGTTTTGTGCACCCTGAACAAGCGTTCCGTCAACCAAGATTGAACCACCCAGCTCCGTCTGCCAGAAGGGCATATAAAATACGTGGTGCAGACCAAAGGGGATAAGGGCACGCTCAATTATTCCGTAAATCCATGTGCCGAAATATCCCGATGATAAAACAAGCTTTCCAAGCCCTGCAATCCAGCCCTGTACCACAGGCCAGATGTAGAACATTACGCTACCTACTACCAGGAATACCAAGCTGCTGATAATGGGAACAAACCTTGTGCCACCAAAGAATGAGAGCACCTGCGGAAGCTCGATTTTATAAAAGCGGTTGTGAAGAGCCGCAACTCCCAAGCCTACCACAATACCACCGAAAACACCCATCTGGAGCGTCGTAATACCAAGCACGCTTGCCGTAGTGTTTGCAGCCAGAGCCTCTACACCGCCATTTGCCGCAATTAGTGTGCTTATGGCAGTGTTCATAATCAGATAGCTGATTGCACCTGAAAGAGCCGCAACCTCTTTTTCCTTTTTTGCCATACCGATTGCAACGCCTATGGCGAAAATCAGCGGCAGATTATCAAATACCACGCCGCCTGTTTTGCTCATGATGTTGAGAATCGTGTAAAGAATACCGCCCTCGCTGATGATATTTGTCAGCTTATACGTTTCAAGCGTTGTAGGGTTTGTGAATGAACTTCCTATGCCGAGCAGAAGTCCTGCTACGGGAAGTAGTGCAATAGGAAGCATAAACGAACGTCCTACTCGCTGAAGAACCCCGAAAATTTTATCTTTCATGGATAATCCTCCTTGAAATAGCTTTCTGTAGTAGTATTGTTGTTTTAAGGAAAATTATTCTCATATAATAAAATTTTCAGAGTTCTTTTGCTTTGTAAAATTATGGTAATATTCTTACGGGCGTACCCACAGCAGTTATATCAAAGAGTGCCTCTATATCCTCGTTATACATACGGATACAGCCGTTTGATGCCGCTGTTCCTATGGAGGCAGGGTTGTTTGTGCCATGGATTCCGTAGCCCTTTGCGGATAATCCCAACCACCGTGTTCCATATGGTCCGCCGGGGTCTATTTCCTTATTTACGACCTCAAAAACTCCCACAGGGGTCGGAGTTTCTTCCTTGCCTGTAGCCACAATGTATTCGCGGAAAATGCTTCCGTTTTTATACACTGTCAGCCTTTTTGCACCGATATTTACAATAATTTCTATGGGAGAAGGGGCGAGGGGAATACAGATAATTTGCCCCACCCGAAGATTACGGGGATTAATATCGGGATTAATCCTTAAAATTTCCTGAGCCTCTACCTCAAATGAGGCGGCAATGGCACGAAGGGTGTCACCGCTTCTTATTACATAGAAATTTCGTGTGGGGCACATGGGAGGCTCCTGAAATCTCTCTGCAATGCAGATTCTTTGCCCTACACGAAGGTTGTAGGGGTCAATATCGGGGTTGGCTTTTATAAGTGCCGCTACATCAGTGCCGAAACGAACAGCAATGGATAAAAGTGTGTCCCCCTCGTTTACGTTATAGGGAAGCGTACCTACAGGGCATGTTACGGGTTGGTTAGTTGCCGAAATTACACAAATACGTCTGCCCACGGGGAGGTTTGAGGGGTCAAGTCCCGGATTCAGCCGAAGTATATTTTCGGGGGTTGTATCAAATTTTGCCGCAATGGTAAAGAGAATATCCCCCTCCTGTATAATATAAAACTGACCGCAAGCCATTACTTACTTGTCACCTCCGTTCCCACGGGAACAAGATTGAATACCGTGTCCATATCACTGTCGGAAAGAATAATGTCCCGACTGTTTCTCTGTGCCGATTTTGAAGAAATTGCAATGTCGGGGACAAGGGTATTAAGCCTCTTTTTTCCCCCGAAGGAGGTATCTATCTGCTTTTGCACAATGGCGGAGGAAAATTCCTCCATGGGATTTACGCAGTTAAAGGAAACGTTGTCTCCCGAATTATATGACAGGGTAAGGAGGCTTCCGTTTAAGACAATACAAAGCTTGGGCGGTGCAAGGGGGATACAAAGAATCATTCCCTCGTAAAGGTCATCGGGGTCAATTCCTATATTTGAATAGAGAAGCTGTGCACTGCTTACGCCAAAATAGTCAGCGATAGAGTCTATTGTATCGCCCTGATGTACAACGTAATAATTGGTTGTTCTGCAAGCAGGATAATAGCTTAGCGGTTGCGGTATACAAAGCTCGTCACCCACGTTTATTAAGTTTATATTTTCAATGGAATTAATTTCGGCAAGCCTTGACACGCTTGTTTCAAAGGTTTTTGCAATGGTGTAAAGAGTATCACCTTGTCTGATTGTGTAGGGGAAGCTACCGGCAGGGCAGTTCCACTTAAAATTACAGCTCATAAAAAATCACCTCACGAATATCATATTCGCAAGGTGATTTTTTTGTGCTGATATGTAGGGGCGACCATTGGTCGTCTGCGGGCGGATAATATCCGCCCCTACAGGTGCATCGAAGCAGACAAAATCCTGCCGTTTCATTTTCCTTATTTGAAAACCTATCAATAAAACGTTGCAAGCTCCTGCTCGGGGGCAGAGGTTATTGCCGTTTCTTCAATATGAATAACGGGACCCTTTCCCTGATAGAATTTACAGTATTCAATTTTTATGGTGCCTGTTACCATAATCCAGTCACGGCTCTTTATGCTGTGCTTACCCTTGCATATACATACAATCGGGCTGTATTCCACATCATCAATACAACAGGTCATAATATGGCGTCCCGCCACAAAGGTGTTATCGGGCATTCTGTTGTCATAAGCACATATTCCGCGGAATTTGATTTTCTTGCCGTTGTATTTATCGGTTTCTTCAAGCAAATCACGGTACCACAGGGCATAATCCGAATCCTCAATTTTAATAAGAGGTGCATTAATGTCAAAGGGAAGTGGGTCTTCAATATCGTCATACTCCACGTTCCCGTCCGGGTATTCGTAGGCAATGTCGGCTCTGCGGCTTACCCCACGGACAATTTTATGAAGCTCGGTTTTATCTATGCTTTTATTCATTCTGTTAAACACCACAAGCTCGCAAACCCTCAGTTTATCCACTGTCTGATTTCGCATATTGGCATTATAATTCTGAAATGTTGTTGCATCGGCAAACATCATGCATTGTACAAGGGTGAAACTTTTAGGGAAGGAGGAGAGGAGGTCTTGGGTGCTCCACATTCCGTTATATTCTATAATTACCCTTTCACACGCCGTTTCCTTTTGCAGTGCGGTAAGTGCCTTTGGCGTAATTTCTTCGAGAGAATCAAACACCTTCAAGGTAACATTGCTTCCCGAAAAAAGCGAAGGCTCGTATTCCTCTACACCTTCTTCGCATATAATGAGCAAGGTTTTTTCGCCGTTATTAAAACGGACGTCACAGAGGGTGTCCTGAATGAATTTCGTCTTTCCTGATTCAAGAAAGCCTAAAAATAAATATACGGGAATTTCTTTCATTGTGATTACCTCTTAAATTCTGAAAAGCTCACAAAGCTTTTCTTCGTTGATATTTGCCCCTATCACACAAATTCTTCCGATTGTGCTGCTGCTTCCGCTTCTTACATCGGCTTCACCGGGAACGTAGTCAAAATGAATCCAAGAGTCCTCGCCCTTTACAATTCCCTTTGCACGAAGCACTGTGCCGTAGCTGATGCTTTCAAGCTCTCTTAAAATGTTTTCAATTTCTTCCTTAGTGAAAGAACGCACTGTTTCCTTGCCCCAGCTTGTAAATACCTCATCGGCATGATGGTGATGATGGTCATGACAGCCGCAGGTGCAATGCTCATCGTGTTCATGATGATGCTCATGGCAATCGCAGTGTTCGTCATGCTCATGATGATGCTCGTGACAGTGACAGTGCTCGTCATGATGGTGGTGATGCTCATGGCAGTCACAATGCTCATCATGATGGTGGTGGTGATGTTCTTCTTTAAGAGATTCTAAATCCTTTTCAAGCGTGCTATGATTTTCTATTGCATCAAGGATTGCCTTGCCGTCAATTTCCTCCCAGTCGGTTGTGATAATCTGGGCATTCTCGTTATGTTCTCTTATAAGCTTAACACATTCACTGAGCTTGTCCTCGGAAAGTGAAGCTGTATGGCTAAGTATAATGCATGACGCATGTTCAATCTGGTCGTTATAAAACTCACCGAAATTTTTCATGTACATTTTGCATTTCTTTGCATCTGCAACGGCACAGAAGCTGTTAAGCAGTGTGCTTTCATCCGTCACACCCTCAACCGCACGGATAACATCGCTGAGCTTTCCCACGCCTGACGGCTCAATCAGAATTCTGTCGGGAGCATACTCCTTTTTCACTTTCTTGAGAGCCTCGGCAAAATCGCCTACAAGAGAGCAGCAGATACAGCCTGAATTCATTTCATTTACCTGTATTCCTGCCTCCTGCATAAAGCCGCCGTCAATGCCGATTTCACCGAACTCGTTTTCGATTAAAACAAGCTTTTCTCCGTTATATGCTTCTTTAATAAGCTTTTTTATGAGAGTTGTTTTGCCTGCTCCCAAAAAGCCTGAGAAAATATCTATTTTTGTCATAAATAAAATCATTCCTTTCAAATCTTACGGCATTATTATAAAACTTTTTTTGGAAATAGTCAATGCTTTCGAGGTCATGTTTCAAAATATATCGTAATAATTTAAGCAAAAAAGCTTAATTCATAAAATAATCGGGCAAGCCGGGAGAAATAACCTCCCGTGACCTGCCCGATTATTTTACCGTATAGGGAATTGCATAATTAAATCGCGAGCAACACTTTTTCGTTTGAAATTTAGTTGGGACGCGACGAGGGTGAAGCGGCATGCTTCTTTTTATCTTGTCAGTGCCATTACAAACGTAGTCAGCATCACTGTAGCAAAGGTATAAAGTGTCATTGCAAAAATAAATTTACCGCCCCTTCGCTGATGCTCATGAACATTTTCCCCCGACATCGAGCGTAGGTAGTTATCCACAATCCGCTGTGCCTCTGCAACTGCATCACTGTGGCAAATATATTCCTCATTATCGCGCAAAATGAAAATAGCCTGTTCGATGCGAGGGGAATCAAGCTTGTCTAAAACGACAATTCTTCGTGTGTTATTATCCATCTTTAAATCAGCTCCTATCTAGTCATCGGAGAATTGAACTACATATGGTTTAAAAAGGGAAATTTCGCATAATACTGCAGAAAATTCTGCAAATATACGTCAGTATTATTCTTGATTTTTCTTTGTCTTATAGCAAAATTTCCTCTTTTTAAACTCTCCGACCTTATATTTAGAAAAATTTTATATAATTTCAATGCGGAGGACGAAGATAGGCTGACGCCTTTCGAGGACGACAATTTGAAAGAATAAAAATTTTTCAAATATAAGGCATATGCAGTTCGACTCTCCGATGACTAACCCAATTATTGACATTTTTGCGCGACCTTATACATTATTAAACACCTATTGGTTTTAACATTAACCAATATATGCAGCCAACACGGTCATATCATCGTTGATGTCGGAGGCTCCCATTTCCTTTGCCTGCTTTAATATCATCTGTGCCAATGCCTCAGGCTCGTCACCCTCGTAGCCCTCGATTATGTTTTTAATCCATGGCAGGCGTGCCGATTCCCTGGAGCTTATTCCGTCAGAAAGCAAAACAACCATGCTTCCTTTTTCCAATGGAACCGTGAAAACCTCGGTATCTCCCTTGGCAAAGGAGCCGGCAGGAAGCGTGGGGGAGGCAATGTGGGTAACGTCGTTTTTTGTTTTGGTATAGCTTTCCGAGCCGCCGCACTTATATATTTGCGAGGAGCCGTCATCAAGATTTATCAGACATAAATCTATTGCCGCAGAGGTTTCGGAGAATGTACACAGAAGCATTGAATTTATTATGTTAATTGCGTTCTGAGGGTCTATGCCGGATTGCATCAGCCTCATTAAAAGCTGTGCCGAGGTACGGCTTTCTTCACGGGCAATTTCACCACTTCCCATACCGTCACATAAAATGAGAGCATAGGTATGCCTGTCAAGCAGGGCGTAGAGTGCATAATCACCGCTTACCTTTTTATTTGCTTTAATGGCACTTGCCACTGCTGTAGTAATGGAAAAGGAGGGCTTTACAACATAAGTATGATTACATTCACCGCAGCTTCTGAGTCCTGTTCTTACAAAGGGCATGTTAAAGGTCTTTTCTAAAATTTTGCACACAGCCCCCTCGCATCTGCCGAAGCCTCCGCAGCTTTCAAGGGTTATTTTAATCTGTGTTTCTTCATCACTTCCGCAGATGAAAACATCTTTTCCCAAAATGCCTTCTTTTCTGAGCTGGGCTTTGAGATTGTCTGCCGCCACACTGTCGCACTGAGGGGTTTGCAGAATAAAATCACCGCTTTTGCCTAAAATCTCGGAAATTCCCGAAAAGCTGCTGTAGACCGCACTGCGAAATTCTCCCACTCTTTGTGTCCACATGCAGTCGTTTTTATATACTTCAAACATTCTTGCAAATTCCGCTATAAACTGCTCTTTTCTAAGACAATGCGGAGGTGCATTTTCGGGAAATACCGCCTCATTGTTTTTAAGATGATGACACAGTGTGTCCATAGCCTCTTTTGTAGCCTGGCTGTCACGCCCCCAGCAATATTTCCGAAGACCGCATGCACCGCAGGTTTTTCTGGCAGTTCGGTGGTAGAGGAGCATGGTGTTGTTTTCTTCATTGTTTCTGAGGTCGGAAATTTTCCGAAAGCTTTTTTCACAGCTTTTAAGTGTCGCCTGTGCACCTTTGAGCTTGCAGGAGGCAAGCTCAAAGGCAGGCGGAAAAGAGGAAGAGAATTGGCTTAGCTTATCAAAAAGCTTTTGAGGAATAAAGTATAATATTACAGCCGCCAGCATAGTATCAAATATATTTATTAAAATCTCCGTGGAGCTGTTTGCAAGAATTGTCACAATTGCGTTTGCCATGATAAAGGATATGCATGCAGACCATTTTCCGTACTTTGAAAAATATCCTGCACATAATCCCGAAAGGGCAAAGGAGGCGGCACAGGCATCTATTCTTCCACGGCTTATACAGCAGATGATACCCATAATGATACCAACGCATGAGCCGTGCAGACTTCCGAACCGCACTGCAAATATGAGCACACTAAGAACACACAAAACCCCCGTTACGGAAAAAATGCCCAGTATGCTTGCACTTCCAAAGCCGCACATAACGCCTCCTGCAAAAAATGCCAGAGCTACCGTTTCCTCCGCAGTCAGAGTCCGTCTTGCTCCCAAAGAAAAAAGCAGGGGGAGAGATAGGGAAAACGCCATTGTACCTGCCCAGATTGTAGCACATTCCACAATCAAAACCACGCTGTCATAAATCAGCGGATAGCCGTCAAAGGTTACATCAGCAAAAAGAAAAAAGTAACCGCACGCCATCACGCACATACTGCTGATTATTGCATTTATGGCAGGGGACTTGTGCTTATCGGAGAGAAAACGCTCGCTTATCAGAGCAAAGAGTACCGATGCAATTATGTATTTGCCGATGGTTAACAGGCTTCTTCCCGAAAAAATCAGCCCAAGCAATGCCCCCACACCGCAGGCGTAGGAGCCGCTATGCCCAAAATTTGCCGCAAAAAGGGCATATCCCAGCGGTGATGCCCCTCCGATAAATACTGTCCTCGACATAAGGAAAGCACATACGCATTTTATAAAAATATGCAGAGGCAAATATTTTTTGATAACGGGAGCGGCCTGAGCCGTGAAAAAGCTGCGTTTTTTTCCGTTTCGTGTTTTAAGCGGTCTTGGCAGAGACTTGTCCATTTGTAAATCATCCTTTCAGAAAACATCAATGGTATTTTAGCACCCCTTACATGGCTTTTTTTGTCAAACCGTGCGTAAAGAAAAAGAAGTTTTCGTCATATATAAAGGACATTTTTCATTAAATCAAAATTTAGCACAAAATATCCGCAAATATGACTTGACTTTAGTTTTTAAAGGCGTATAATGAAAGCGTAAAAAAGGTTTTGTTTTGATTTTTGGAAAGAGGATTTATCATGAAAAGACACACGGTGGATATGACTAATGGCAGTATCATAAGGCATATAATTGCTTTTGCAATACCTGTTATGATTGCAGGGGTTTTGCAGACGCTATATAATGCCGCAGATACGGTTGTGGTAGGGAAATTTGCAGGGAAGGAAGCTTTGGCGGCTGTTGGTTCTACCACTTCTGCAATTAATTTAATGCTTAATATTTTTGTAGGGCTTTCATCGGCTACAAATGTTGTTGTTGCCAGAAAGTTTGGTGCAGGAAATAAAAGCGGTGTTTCCAAAGCAGTGCATACAGCCATAGCGGTGTGTATTACAGGCGGAATTTTTCTTGCGGTTATGGGAAATCTTTTTTGTAAAAAAATTCTTATGCTGATGGGCTCTCCCGATGATGTTATAAATCTTGCAACTCTTTATATGAGAATTTATTTTGCAGGAATCCCCGTTGTGCTTTTATATAATTTCGGCAGTGCGGTAATGCGTGCCGTCGGCGATGCAAAAAGACCTACATATTACCTGATGGGTGCAGGACTGATTAATGTTTCGCTGAATCTTTTGTTTGTAATAGTGTTTAAAATGAGCGTTGCAGGCGTTGCTCTGGCAACAATAATTGCTCAGACAGTGTCAGCTTTTTTGGTTCTTCGCAGCCTTGTAAAAACCGAGGAATGTTTTAAGCTTGATATCAGAAAAATCAAAATTCACCGTGAAGAGCTTCGTGAAATGGTTACACTTGGAATACCTGCAGGTATTCAAGGGTCGCTGTTCTCTCTTTCAAACGTTATCATTCAATCTTCAATTAACAGCTGCGGAAGTGACGTAATAGCAGGCAACAGTGCCGCCTCAAGTATTGAGGGTATGGTATACATTGCCATGAACTCTTTCTTTCATGCCGTGCTCACCTTTACAGGTCAAAATTTGGGAGCACATAGATTTGACAGAATTAAAAAAGGCTTTTGGACTACCTTCTGTATTTCGATGGTGTTTGGAGTTGTACTGTCGCAGACGGTTGTGCTTCTTTCGCCCTTGCTTTTAAGGCTTTATACCAATTCAGATGTAGTTATAAGATTTGGAGAAATGCGTATGGGTATCATTTGTGCTACGTATTTCCTTTGTGGACTTATGGAGGTGGGCTCCGGAGCACTCAGAGGGTTGGGGGTTGCCAACCGTGCTATGCTCACAAGCCTTATAGGTGCTTGTGGACTCAGGCTTCTGATGACATATCTCGGTGCACCGTATAAAGAAGCAGAAGACCTTAAATTCCTGTTCTATTCATACCCCATTTCATGGATTTTGACAGGAGTAGCTCTGATGATATTCTTCTTTGCTATTGTTAAAAGCCGTGAGAAAAAGTGGCAGGCACACCTTGAATTAAAGACGGAAAAGCAAGTGGCTTCTTCAACATAAAAAGTCAAATCTTAAAAAATAACAGAGAATTTTGAAAAATGATATGCACCCCAAAAGTTAGACACTTTTGGAGGTGCATATTTTTATGAGCAAAAAAGGGCAAAAACAAAGAAAGTACTCGCCAGAATTCAAAGCATCTGTTATAATGGATATGCGGGAACATCGATTATCATATTGTGA
>JAZQAB010000130.1:0-11660 GCA_045545055.1 Clostridia bacterium
ATTTACCCATAATTCAAGAGGACTTATATTATTGATTCTTTTGGTTATGAAAAACAATGAGAATACAGGAATTAAAAATAACAGAAACAGCGGTATTGTTATTGCACCTGCCGAAAATATAATTTCCATTTTAGAAAAGGAAAAATCAGATACAAGGTACGTATTTTTGATAATAATTGAAGATATAACAGCACATATAATTCCTGTTGCATATCCCAATAATATCAGTATTCCATAGCCTTTAAGATATGTTTTGAGAATAAAATTATTTGAATAACCCAATGACTTCATCAACGCTATTTTAGACTTTGATTTTTTCACCATCCCTACCAATAACGCAATTGAAAGTATACCGCAAAAGCAATATACTGCAACGCAAATTCCATCGGTAATAATTTTTATAATTCTTGGTGCAGATGTATTCATTTCACTTCTGACATTCACTCTTAATCCAGCAGAACTTAGACTTGATAGAACATCATCTACATTTCTAACGTCATCTACATATACTAATATAGGATACATTCCTCGTTCAATTGAGCCGTCATCCGTAGAATCATTCAGCATTTTCACATTGTCAAATGACATAAAGCAAACATTATCATTTGTATAGGAAGCCACAGCATCATAAGTTCCGGCAACAATAAATTCGTGTTCAACTGTCCCTATCTGTGTTATAGTTGAATCACCGTCGAAATGCTCTATTACTAGGGAAATCGTAACGGTTTTTCCAAGATAATCCTCACCGTTTACATATAAACTCTTATCGATACTGCGTTCATATGAACGGTCTGCATAGAGTTTTTCAGGAATTATACAATAATTATCGGGAAATACATCAATTTTCCTTGAAAGCTCAGGCATTGTAGTATCATCACAGCCGTAAATATATATTTCACCGTCTCTTTCGGATGTTTTTATCTCTAAAATTTCACCGACTGAAAAGGCATAGTCCTGAAATGCAGCTGTTGAAATATGCTTATTTGCACTTTTTATAGATTCAAGCAGTATATCACGACTGATACTTTCATCATAGCCCTTAGCAAATATTGTTCGGCAATCAATCTTATTGTTTATGGTATTAGTCATCAATGCCGACAATGAATTATACAGCACAGTGGTAGCAACAAGCAGGAGTGTCAATATCACGTTGATTATAATATAGCTGATTGTATTTATTTTACTTGAATAAACAGTATTGCCGATAAGTTTTATGAGATAACTTCGTTCATTCATAATTTATCTCCTTTTGCTCAGAATACCCGAATTCATATCAAAAATACTATCCGCATAATCTTCAACCACATTGTTATGACTTACCATAATTACACATTTATCCACAGCAAGCTCGGAGAAAATACTGAGTATTTTTCTTTCATTATCAACATCAAGATTTCCTGTTGGTTCATCAGCAAAGATATATTTAGGATTATTAGCTAATGCACGTGCTATTGCAACACGCTGTTGTTCGCCTCCTGATAATTGCTTGGGATAATGATCAGTTCTGTCCTTTAAATCGACCATTTCAAGTAATTCCTCAGCTCTTTTTTTATTCTCATTGAATGATTTGCCTTTAATTGCATACATAGGCAGAATTACATTTTCCAAGGCAGTCAATTTATTGTGGAGAAGATAAGATTGAAATACAAATCCAAAATTATCTCTCCTGAAAACAGTCTGTTCTTTCAAACTAAGTTTTGTAATGTCTATACTATCGACCTCTATTTTCCCCTCATCCGGAGATTGCATTAAGGCTAAAATCTGTAATAATGTAGTTTTTCCCGAACCCGAATGTCCCATTATCAATGAAATGCCTTTTTCAATAAAATCCGCATTTACATTGGTTACAGCTTTTATACAGCCATTATACGTCTTACAAATGTTAGTTACTCTAATCATTATTCCTCCATCACGTTATTGTAATAAATAATTATGACAAGTGTATTATAAATAAAAAACGAATATTTATGGTACACTTATTTAGTTTCGATTTTAAATATATTAATTTGAATTTTAAATTAAAATCTCAAGGAAATACCGCACAAAACTTGTGTCCATAATATAATGTCATAAATCTTTGTGCGGTATTACAATTTATAATAAACCAAATAATTAATTTTCTTAACCGCCAAATATATAAATATTATATTTTTTGAAATCAAATTATTTCATCATCTTAATTTACAAATAAACGGAATTAATGCTTTTCTATTTCACTTTCATTATTTCCTGAAATGTCAAGAATTATAATATATATGTAATAAATTCCATTAGTTTCAATTTCAACGCAACTCAGTAAGCACTCCCTTATCCATTTCACAAACGGTATCGCAGAGAATTTCAATATCCTCCGAGGAATGAGATGCAATAAGAATTGTCTTGCCTTGTTTTTTCAATTCAAGGAGATATTTACGCATATCCGCAACTCCATCCTTGTCAAGACCATTCATAGGTTCATCAAGAATAAGAATATCGGGATTTTCCATTATAGCCTGTGCAAGTCCAAGTCGCTGACGCATACCGAGGGAATACTTTTTCACATGACGTTTCAGATCAGGATCAAGACCTACTTTCTGCATTGTTTCTTTTATTTTATCGCTGCCGATTTTCCTGTTGAGGTCAGCAAGCAATTTCAGATTTTTGTATCCCGAATAGTAGGGAATAAAGCCTGGCGTTTCAATGATAATTCCCACATTATCGGGGAAATCGCAATCTTTTCCGATTTGCTTTCCGTCAACGAAAATTGTACCGCTTGTAGGCTTTACAAAGCCGCAGATACACTTCATAAGCATGGTTTTACCGCTGCCGTTTCTGCCGATAAGTCCGTGAATTTTGCCTTTTTCAAATTCAATATTTACGCTTTTCAATATTTCTGCGTTTTTGATAATTAATATTATATTATCAACTACAATCATATTACTCATAATTTACTCCTACCTGCGAATGCTTAATAATGTAAGCATTAAGAATTACAAGAAAAACAGCAAGCACACTCAGATATATATATGACGTTGCTATAGAACAATTAGGTTTTGCAAAAAACTCATTAAAATGCCAATTATAAGCAACGTGGGTAATTGGAAATATCCATCTGATTTTTGATGTTGCAGCATAAGACGGAAGTCCTACAAATGTCATTCCAATTGCAATTATTATACCCATACTTTTTTTACCGATTATTTTAAAAAGCAGCATTAACATGATGATTATAAAAATATACAACATTAGTAATGTTGATGTTTGTAATAATATATAAATCGGTTTTCCCTGTGTATATACCGAAGTATCAAGAAATGTTGTTCCATACAAAAAAACATCCGGATAATCAATATATGTTTTTAATGTATAATCGCTCCATTCGTTGGATATAAATGCATTATCTGCCGTATAAACTGCAATATAAACGAATAACACCATAACATATATAATTGATACAGTAAATGCAAAAATCGTTTCTCCTATGTACCACGATAATCTGCTGTTTCGTATAAATACAAAATAACCCGAATTTTCATTCTGCGGAAAATCAGAAAATATTGTAATTACTACAATTGGAATTATGACGATATTCAAGCCTTTCGACATAAGAAATAATATTGGCTCAACTATATTTAACGTGTAACCAAGTTCAATGCTAAGCTCTTTCATCGGCTTCACAACACTATCAATCATAAATATAATTGCCAGAAATACCAATATTAGTTTTGGTTTTCTGATTAAGCATTTATATTCATTTCTGATAATAGCAGTAACTTTATTCACAGTATTTATATCTCCTCTTAATTAATATAAGGGCAATTAAAGCCATAATAGCACCAATTACAGCAGTTAACGGTATATACCAATAAAATGATATATTAGTATAGTCAGGTATAAGATAGTACATATCATTAAAGCGATTGGGAAATAAAAGCAGCAGGGTTCTGTTTTCCCATTGTTCTTCCATTATCATATTCTGTAATTTATTTTCTGCTCTCATTGAAAAATATTCGATTACAACATACAAACATAACGTAAAAAAATAATCTTTTATCAAAAGCAAAAGCAGTATAGAAAGCATTCCGTACATTCCGCATAAAATTGCATTACATATAATCTTGTCACAAAAAAGATGATAATTAAAGCTTAATGTGATACTATCGCCAAATGAGTCTGCTTTAGGAAAAATAAGATATGTAATCATTAAAAACAATAAAATACCGCATAAAAACGATAAAAGTCCTGTGAAAAAGGACGCTAACATTTTTGAAAATGCAAATTGCTTATAACCATATCTTGACAAAGTAAATACATAGCTATCGGTAAACCATTCATTTTTAAAAGAGTATAAAGCTGAAAATGAGGATAATACAGGTAAAACTATGCTATACCATAATGAATTATCAAATCTGAACAACATATTCAAATAGAAAAATTCAGTTCCCATTTCAATCCATTTATCCTTTCTGAACCGCACTATTTCATCAAGAACTGACATTGGATTTCTTGGTGATATAAGCGGCGCATCAGACAGTAAAAATAACAATAAAAAAACAAATACACTAATTATAAATTGCGGGGATAATATGTTTTTCTTTAAATCCACAATAAAGACTTTCATTATTTTCACCCTATTTTATAAGTTTTTACATTGCCTGTTATGGCATCAACCATAAATGCCATTTGAGGATAAGCAGGTATGCCTGTTTTTTCAATGGTAATTTTCCAATGGGGATTGCTGTTATAATAAAAATCAGTTTCGTCTTTATCAGATATAATCTGCTCAAAATTATATAAAAGTTCAAATCTTGTAACTTCAAAAGATACATCATCAGATATGATTTCATTTACTAAATTGCAAGCTGTTTCAGGAGAGATTATTTCAGTATATATTTCCCGTTCTTCTGCATTGAGATTTGACATACTTATAATTCTGTATACTTCGTCATTTTTGTCTATAACCAATTCACCAAATGTTCCTGTATCTAAAGACCAAATTACTTCACCGTCATTGTCAATGGAGTAAAAATAATCTGTATTGAACGGAATATTCTCATAATACATTCTCAATAACGCATAATAAGTTTCATTTGAATTTATATAACGATATGGTTTAACGCTAAACTGTTCGGATTCAAGAAAATACGAATATTGAGAGTTTATTTCATTCATTTTTTCAGTCAGAAATTCAATATCATTTTTAGTTTCAGAAGTGTTATTTTCAGCAAAAGTCATCTTCCCGAAATCACCAAGAGGAAAATCCTTTTCATATATTGATGATTTAGTAGCTACCCAATACATAGAATAAGGCTGAAAATAAACATCATTCTTTGTTTCCTCATCATAATAACTCAACATCGTAAAATAAGAATTGAATTTCGGTGAATCATTATATTTGATTGTTTTTGATTCGCTGCTGTCCTGCTGAGTATAACGGTATTTCAGGTCATTTTTATTAATGTTTTTGTTTATAAAATGTCCGCAGTTTTTCACAAACTCATCCGTCAGCGTTTCCATATTGAGCTGCGGACGTGTGAGATTAAGCGAGTATACTTTATCCACATTATGAACGTCAATAATAGCATTTGAAAAATCTAATTTTGATGTATTCTGCAATTCATCCACAGCATATTCAAGCTTGCTTGTTTCAATATAAGTTATTTCCTGACTTGCACTATCCTTTTTGTCACAAGAGGATAAAGTCAATACAGAAATATAAGATACCAATATAACACACATACATTTTAATCCGATAGTTTTCATTTTTCCTCCTTATAATATCTTGCAAAATCTCGCAAATACTCACCAAATCTTAATTTTTCAAATATACAAGTGACTGACAAGAGCAGAAGTATGGACAATTCATTACTTAAAATGTAGAATATAGCGGTTTAGGTGTATATGAAACAAAGCGTCGCTTGAAAATATTGTTCAAAGACCTTGATAAACCCTTTTCGTTACGGCAGCAAACCTCCTGTTTCCAACGGAATCATCCATCATGCAGGATCCTAACTTCCTACGTCCTGCCTGTCCATAACCTACCCTCAACTCAGCTCCTTTTGAGCTCTCACCCCATGAAAAAAACAGTCAACTGTCAGTTCTTTCTTTAGAGATGCCCTTAATTACTGAAGCAACCTTTTTGTTTGCATTTTTCATTAAAAAACCTCCCTTCGTATTTTTTGGAATGTTGCAACAATAACCAAAAATGAAATTAGTACCAGAGTATATAGAAATA
The DNA here is from genome assembly GCA_045545055.1 of Clostridia bacterium. Taxonomy (GTDB): domain Bacteria; phylum Bacillota; class Clostridia; order UMGS1883; family UMGS1883; genus UMGS1883. The sequence continues at coordinate 6,215 of JAZQAB010000130.1, forward strand.
TAACTCCGACATCATATGATAATACTTGTGAAATTACTCCAATAGAACCATAGAGCAATCCAAGTATTACAGACAATTTTTTGTTTCGTTTTTTCTGAATGACAGATAATGGTTTGTTATTATGCTCAATCGGACATTCAGATGCGAAAGTAACTATTGAAAAAACAAGCATTAAAGCGTCAGCGTGATATGTAAGCTGCTTTATAGTTAAATCGTAAACAACCAATAACGCTATGTATAATATTGAAAACAGAAAATTACATTTGAAGTATGTGTTTGCATGATATCCGCCTGTAAATTGCCGCAATGGAACAAAACAGATTAAAAATGCAATACTCTCATAGAAGTGATGAGAACATATTCCGATTAAAAGAATAAGAATTATATTCACAATAGATGAAATAGTAATTTCTAAACCGTATCTATAATACGCTAATACATCTTCATCTTTATCTATGGTTCCTGTTTTTACAAGATATTGGAGAAGTTTGTTGCTGAAAGATTTTATCATTGTCATCACCCTTGTACTATCTCTTGATTATAATATACACTACGTTTTGCGGATAGTCAAGCAATCTGGCACAGAATCGTTTTTTTAGGCACGAAATATTTGAAACTCATATCTCGGATACATTTAGTCTCATACGAGGATTGAGGATAGATGTACTATCTCAATTCGGATAATAAGTGTCATATTACTGGTGATTATGCTATTGAAATCGACAGAAAACTCTAATTTATGTGATGGTTTTGCACGTTTCATCGTTTTTGCTATAAAAAATGAGGCTTGCCTATATGGCAAACCTCGTTTTTGTGTTTAAATGTCAGTATTGATAATGACGGAACAGCAGAACAGCTTATCTTTTTCGTAAAAATCGCATTTCCCGTTGTATTTATCAGCAATATCTCGAATTATCTTTGTTCCTAATCCGCTTGTATCTTTGTTTTTCTTTGTTGAAAGCAATTTTGGATTGTTTTTAAGAACAGACTTTTCTATGGAATTGCATACTAGAAATGTGTATGTTCCTACATCTTCCGAGATATTTACAGATAGCTTCTTTTCTGATTTGTCCAGGACAGAAGTTGCGGTGATAGCGTTATCAAGCATATTTGACAGCAGACGGCATAAATCAATATCATCTATGCCTGTAAAGTTGTTTACCGTCATGCAAACAGCTTGTATTCCGAAAGATTTTGCCATTGTTAATTTTGCGTTGATAATTGAGTTTGCGAAATCGTTATCGGTTTTAACAAATATTAATCTATCATCGGCAATATCTATCATTTTTTTCAAGTGTTCCTGGGCTTTTTTTATTTCTCCCTTTGACAAGAAATCGTCGAGAACCTGATACATGGCCTTGTTATCATGACGCAATTTTCTTATGAGATTATATTCCGTATCGGCATTTTCTATATATTGTTCGTTATATGCTGCCTGGATTTTCAACTTTTCATTTTCGATTACTGCGATGTTTTTCTTGCTCAGATCAATTATAAAATAAAAAGTGACAATGTTTATAATAATCAATGCTACCATACCAATCAGAGAGTAGGTAATGCCACGTGGAGAATGAGAATCGAATGAAATCAAAACTAAAAGTGCTCCAATGACTATACTCAATAACAAAGTCACTATAATCAATGCCCATTCGTTATGTGATAGTTGTCGAGAACTGTAATTGTCTTTCTGTATTATTTTTAACGAGAGCATAATAAGATACAAAATTAGTAATTGTGCTGTAACAACAGAAATTAGTCGATGAAAACCATTGGAAATGAAGACCTCATTGAGAGTTTTATTGAATAAAACAGCAGTACCACTAGCTATTAAAGCTGAAACAATCAAGGCTATAACAACTGGAAAAACAGATGCAAAAAGCTTATGGATTATTTTCCCATGTAAGCATGTAATGCAGAATAAAAATATCAGCAATACATATAGAATCGCCAGAAAATGCTCAAATACAGAAATTAAGTTAAGCACTGAAATTAACACAGCATATAAAACAGCAAATAGAGCACCATGATTTTTTGTGAATTTGTCGGAAAATTTTCCACCTAAAAATTTAAAGGGGAAATACATCATTACAAATCCTTGAAAGCAATTAACGCTTATTTCAAATAAATCCCATAAAAATTTCATAGTGTATCCCTTAAGTATAGAGTGTATTTATTATCTACTGTTTCCTTGTAGCTTGACCCGGTTGCTAATGATTTTTTTACACCGTTATAATTAATATATACTTTTCCGATTTTTTTATCAATAGCCTTTATGTATCTTAAATTTACTATGTAACTTCTATGGATTCTGACAAAGTTGTACATATTGATTTCTGCCTCTAATTCATTAATTGAACCTCTGATAGATACAGGCGTGTCTCTGTTTTGGATATGATATTTAAGATAATGTTTGTCGCTTTCTATGTAAATAATATTATAATAATATACAGCAACAGTTTCCTCAGAATTTTCAAGAACAATTTTTTTGTGTTGTTTCATATGGTTCATTAATTTATTTATTACGTATGAAATGTTTTCGGTCAAACAGCTTGCAGGATCTTTTGGAATAAAGTGAAATGGCTGGAAATCAAAACTTTTATAAACCAATTCCGAGTGGTTGGTAATGAATATGATAAAACATTGTGTAAATTCATCTCTGAACTTCTGGGCTATTTCAAAACCACCTATTGGGGGCATATCAATATCAAGAAACAAAACATCAAAATGGCTGTGATTATTGTGGTCAAGCAATAACTTTCCATTATTAAAGCATTTGATGGTAAAATCGTCAGTGTATTTTTTAAATTCCTGTAAAATGGTTTGATTAAGAAAATCGAGCATGTATTCATTATCATCACATATAGCAATTCTAATCATTTTACAATCCCTCCTAAAATAATACAATATTATCCACATTTTACCATAATTTTCTTTAAAAGTCAATTGTAAATAATTTAAAAAAATATGGATGCAGCATATATTTATCATATTTGTAAATAAATAACGGCCGATACACTTGAGTGTAAAAGCCGTTTTAATTCTGTGTTTGATGAGAATGGCGTGGCAGTGTTTACTGTGGTAAAGGCTCACAAGAAGGGCGATACAATTACGTTGAAAATTACTGTACTTTACGCTTCTTCTACGGCAAAGTCCGGTGTTAAGAAAACGGGTACATTTTATCTCTATGACGGTGTGGAGGTTAATGGCAGGTATCGTATTACTACAAAATATACATTCTGCGGTAAAAATTCTATCGGTAAGTATGTGACTGGTTGGGTGGATAAGAACGATCTGATATAAGGAGGACACATGACTATATCGGATAAAAGGAAGATCGAGGCATACCGTGAAAGCAGTGTGCCTTATTCTGAAATTGCAGAAACTCTTTCCCTGCCGCTGAATACGGTAAAATCCTACTGCAAGCATCATAATCTCGGCGGTCGCAGAGAGAGGACTGCGGATAATATTCTTCTGTGTAAGCAGTGCGGTGAAGGTGTTCCGCAGACACCACACAGAAAAGCAAAAATATTCTGCTCCGATAAATGCCGTATATATTTTCCGCAAGAATCATCTGCTCCTGCTGTGGTGGTTATTTCGGATCTAAAGTCTGGCACTCCACCAGCAAATACCGCCGTGTGATATGGCAGTGCAATCATAAATTTAACGGTGAACGCTGCAAGACACCGCATTTTTATGAGGATGCTATCAAGGATAAATTCGTAATCGCCTGCAAATCCGTGCTTGAGAATCGGGAGGATTTCCTTGCCGCCTGTCAGCAGGTGCGGGATCTTCTCTCCGACTGTACAGCTTTGGAGAGAAAGGTTGATGAACTGTTTGTTCAGCAAAATGAGGTTAATGCCATTTTACAGGCATATATCAGAGAAAATGATACAAAGCCACAGAAGCAGGATGAATACAACGAGCGTTATAACGAATACGCTCAGAAATCCGCTGAAATCAAGAAAGCCATTACCGCTGTACAGGCAAAAATCGCACGTCGGCTGTCACGGAAGGAATTGCTTGATGGGATGGCACGTGAACTGGAAAATACTGATTTACTCCTCACACAGTTTGATGAAAAGCTGTGGCGGATCATGGTTGAGAACGTGACAGTTGGGCTTGATGGTGAGATGGTGTTCCGATTCCGGAATGGGATGGAAGTAACAGTATAATTGGTATATAACAACACCCCACAGGGCTGGCAGACTGGTTTGGTCTGCTTGCCTTGTGGGGTGTTTTTTTATTTTTTCAGTAATTCTCGCTTCATCATACATAGGTCAAATACATCCAGTCTGTTATCGCTGCACAAATCTGCGGCTTTCCAATCTGCAAGCTTAGTATCTGGCACAGCAAGCAGCCATTTCTGGAACAATACTACATCGGCAACATTGAATGCACCGTCGGCGTTGACATCACCTTCTATTGTCTGGGGAGTCCATTCGGAAATCGCTTTCACAGATGGAATCCATGAGGGATGTATTTCTCCCGCTTTCAGCGGAATGCAGGCTACAGAAATTGTCGTATCTTTGGTGTTTGTCAGATGCACAGCGAGCTTTCTGTACTCGCTGTTGTCCGTCTGATTCGGCACTGGAAGGGATGTCGGCAGAAGTTCTGCGTTCATCACCGTAAATGTACCGCCATCACTAATAAGTCCCACCCACATTTTCTCCGAACCGACTGTTACAACAGCACTTCTGCCGTCATCAGAAACTGCAATCTCTCCCTTTGTATGTGCAAACCAGTAGATCTCACCATGGGCACTGAGAGAGATTTCATCCTGAATGATCACGCATTCCCTGTCCTTGATCATTTTCAGACCACGAACCACGCTTTCTGCACCGCTTGGCTCGTATGCGGCGGTCAGATCTGTCACGGCATACGCTTCGTTTCCGCCGGCGAACTGCGTAATCAGGCATTCTGCTCCTTCCTGCTGATCGAGTTCCTGCGAGGGATTGATGACGAGTGTATTATGCCCCTCTGCACGGATGCGGTAGGAATACAGGCGGTTTTCCAGCTCATAATTCTCATTGCCCAGATCCGTAAAGAATCGTGCGCCGTTTGATTCGAGATAGAATGAGCCTAAATCGTAGTGTCCGTGATACTTATAATTATTCACCCCGGCATGGAGTGCCGTCACGATACCGCTTTCCTCCCAGGTATTGCGGAAGCTGGCATTGGATGCGCCGACCTCACCCCAGTCCGTGGTGCTGTCCTTGGCGGAATCGGGTGTTTTGTCCTCCTCGATCCACAGGAGATCCAGATAGTTAAAACTGTCGTTTTCGATTTTTTTAAGACGGGTGGATGCGATATCATAAGACTGATAATATTCTGCAAGCCACAGAAGCACTGCCCAGCCCGTATCACGACTTTCTCTGTCGTCACCGAAGCTGAAGGATTTTGGTGTATTGGAACTCATATAGCGGACAAAATCCACGGATTTGCGAAG